>NZ_CP104143.1:0-300277 GCF_025200715.1 Rhizobium sullae | reverse complement strand
GGTGCGGGCGGAAAGCAGGCGTTTCACGGCTGCCGCGGTCATGGCGCCGCGCTCCGCATTGTCCGCCTGCACATGAAATGCCGCCTCCGCCGCATAATGCGCGGGTTCCGCCGGCATCAGCAAGGGAACGCCCGCGCCGATCGAGGCAGCAACGGCGATCGCGCCGATCGGCTTTGCCAAACTGCGGCGACGGACGGGACGCGCGTTGAGATTTGCTTCATCTACCGGCCGGACGTCGACAGGCGCAGATGATTTGGGCTGCGGCGGCTCTGGGGGACGGACATCGTTTGCGGCATGCGGCCGGGTTCCGAGGATTGTCTCGATGCGGTCGACCAGATGCGGCGGCTCTGGCAGTGCGCTCCGCTGTTGGCGCTGCTCTTCGAGTGCTTTCCCGATCACCTTCAGCAGTTCGGCCTCCGAGGGGCGAATCGGCAGGGTGTCGAGATCGCGGCCTCGAACATCGACACGCATCGTCGCTGCAGACCGTCCCTGAGTGCTGCTTCTTAACCTGCTGTCATACATGACGCCATTATCTCATGCGCACGAGCCGAGTCACCTGTCCGCAGGAAGCGGATGATTAAGGCACTCTAAATATTCATGGCAAAGAAATGGTTAACCGTGTGAGGCAAGAAGCAGGGTTTCAGTGAGCTGCCTCGTTCTGCTCCTGCGGTAAGGGCAAGGGAACGTTGCTGCCCACCTGGCTAAGGATGCGCTCGCGGCGGTTGAAGCGGTACTGCATCACGTAAAACAGAAAAACCGGGATGCCGAGAACATAGCGCCGCCACAGCCTGGCTGGCTCCTGCAGCAGACGGTAAGCCCATTCCAGACGCATCACGCGAACCGTTTCCGGAGCGCGGGGAACAGCCTCCGAGATGAAATCAAAAAGCGCCCCGACAGTCAGAACAAGCCGGGCGTGATCGGCGCGAATGTGATGATGCGCCCACTTCTCCTGCAGCGGTGTTCCCATGCCGATGATCAGGATGTCGAGCTTCTGGCGCCCGACCTCGTCAATGAGCTCCGCCGGGTTTTCCTTGTCGAAATAACCGTCCGAAACGACCACGAATTCGTGCCAGGGCGCATGCTTGCGGAGATTCGCCGCCGCCTTTTCGACGACCTCGCGCCGGCCGCCGATCAAGCCGACACGGCGCGGATTTTCCATATAGGTCAGAAACGCGGGAACGAAGTCCGTTCCATTCAGATTGGCAGGAAACGGAGCGCCGTGCGCTATCTGTGAAGCGATGTTCATGCCGATGCCGTCCGGCAGAACGAGATTCTGCAGCAGGATATCCCGATATTCACCATCGCGCAGCGTCATCAGCATGTTGTGAGCATTGACGAAGGAAATGACGGTCTGGCCGACAGGAAGCGACGCAAGCTCGTTGATGAAAACGAGCGCGTCGTCCCATCCGAGGTCGCATACCGGCACGTCGAAGATCGTGCGGCGCGATGCGAGAACCGCGAAATTCGCGATCAGGTTCATTCCAACCTCCAGCCAGGGGTGCTTCATGCGCCCAGCATCCCGGAAAACATAAGATCCATTCTGCACCAGCAGGTTTCATGAACCAGCAGCGTCCCGCCCGCCGCCGCAAGTCCCGAATGCTGCGCCAAGCCTATGAAGCGAGCTATAGCAGGTCTGTTTCAAGCAACCTTTAGGAAAGTCGCTCGAATTTCGCTGCTGCCGTCAAGGTTTTGTTAAATTTATGCGCCAAAGCAAAACTGTATTGAGGCGCTATTGATGCACACCGATTAACGCTCCGGCTGCGGCTGCCCGATCCCCGGAATGCCGCCAATCTGCCCGACGAGAAAATCGACCAGCAGCCGGACTCTGGCGACGCCTGCCCGCTCCGGAACGATCAGCATGCTCAGCGGGATGTGCGGCAGCGAATAGTCCGGCAGGATCGCCTCAAGCCGGCCGGCTGCCAGGAGGTCATCGACAAGCCACCGATGGGCGGGTGCAATGCCGCGTCCGGCGACGAGGGCCTCGCGCGCTGCGAGCCCATGGTCGACCCGGAAGCGACCGCCGAACGGCACGACATGGCGCTCGCCGCTTGGTCCTTGCAGGGCAAGCGTGTCGCTGCCCGCCACGTTCGACATGCGGATGCCCTCATGGGCGGACAAATCCTGCGGGACGGCAGGCCTGCCCCGCGCTGCCAGATAGTCCGGCGCTGCGACCAGTAAGCGCCGCGACTGGCCGAGCGCCCGCAGCTTCATGGAACTGTCGGTGAGCGGGCCTAACCGAAGCGCGATATCGACGCCTTCCCGCACAAGGTCGACGCGCTCATCGGTGAGGCTGAGGTCGATCCCTATATCTGGATAGCGGTCCTGAAACGCGAAGGTCAGCCGGCTGACGTGCAGAACCCCGAAAGCCGCGGTACAGGATATCCGGATCGTGCCGGCCGGCGCGCCGCGCGTCCCCCGCGCCTCATCGCCGGCCCGTTCCACAAGGCGCAGAATCTGGAGGCTATTGGCATAATAACGGCTGCCTTCGTCTGTCAGCGTCACACGCCGGGTGGTCCTACTGAGTAAAGGTACGCCGACGGCCTCTTCAAGCTCCCGCAAATGCCGCGTGACAGTCGACTGACCGACGCCGAACTCGCGCGCAACTGCCGACAGGCTGCCACGCTCGGCAACGCGGACGAATGTGCGCATACGTTCCAATGTGACGTCTGAATTATCCATTATTCGGCATAATCTTATGCATTATGAACATCTACTGGATGGTTTATGTCCTGTCTACCTATGAGCCAGTTCTCACACTCACAGGATCACTGACCATGAAAGTTCTGCTTGTCTTCGCTCATCCTGAACCGCGCTCGCTCAACGGTGCGCTGCGCGACATCGCCATCAAGGAGCTCGAGGCCCAAGGCCACGAGGTGCGCGTGTCCGACCTATATGCCAAGGGCTGGAAATCCGAGGTCGACCGCGCCGACTTTCCGTCGTTGGCATCCGAGACGCGGTTCATTCCGGTTGCGGCATCCAAGAAGGCCTTTGAAACCGGTGAGCTGACGGAAGACGTCAAGATCGAGATCGATAAGCTTCTATGGGCCGATATGCTGATCCTCCAGTTTCCACTCTGGTGGTTCAGCATGCCGGCCATCCTCAAGGGTTGGGTCGAGCGGGTCTATGCCTATGGGTTCGCCTATGGCGTCGGCGAGCACAGCGACAACCGATGGGGCGATCGCTACGGCGAAGGAACTTTGGCGGGCAAGCGGGCGATGTTGATCGTAACCGCCGGCGGCTGGGAGGAGCATTACTCGGCCCGCGGCGTCAACGGGCCGATCGACGACCTGCTGTTCCCGATCAATCACGGGATCCTTTATTACCCGGGCTATGACGTCCTTCCGCCTTTCGTGGCCTACAGGGTCGATCGTCTCGACGAGGCCGGCTTCGAGCGCGCCGCCGAGCACCTGCGCGAGAGGATGCGCACGCTCGAGTCCACCTTGCCCATCCCTTACCGGCAGCAGAATGGCGGAGACTATCTGATCCCCAGTATGCAGCTCCGCCCCGAGCTGGGCGAATCGGGCGCGTCCGGCTTTGCACTTCACGTGAACGGCGCAGGCGAAGCCGGCGAGACTAGTGGGCAGCGGCCGCCGCAGCTTCAGGCGGCGGGGGCTCGATGATCTTGACCGGATCGGCCGTTTTCCTCTGCTGACCGGAGGCGTTGGCTTTGACGTCGTCCTTGGAAAGGTAGTCGAGCTGCTCCAGCATGACCTCGGAGACATATTCGCCGCCGAGTTTCTCGTTCATGCCTTTCTTGATCGCCTCGCGGAAGGCTTGGGGATCGAAGGATTTCAGCTTGCTGATATCGACCATCTTGTTGCCGACGAGCAGGGTAAAGAGCTCGTCGGTCGTCATTTCGGTCAATGGCAGGGTCATTCCCTTCACCGTGTCCTTGTTCATCATGAAGGACACCCGCCCGAGGAAATAGCCGGTCACCGCACCATCGCCGATGATCGGAACGGTAATCGTCTCGCCCTTAACAAGCTCGAGCTGGCCCTGTTTCGAATCGTCAGCCGGCGGCACCGGCGCCGTCGCCAGTTTCACGGAGAAATAGACCGAAGCCAGCGTGATGGCGCAGACCCAGATGCCTGTCAGGACGAGCTTCACCATCAGGCATCACGCGCGACGAACTGTTCCTGGGAATAGGTGCCGTCGGCGTCCGCATCCTGGACCGCGTTCTTCAGAAGGTCGGCAACCGCACGAACGGCTTCGAGATGGGCCTCAACGCGCCGGGCGTTGAGCGTCAGCTTCTGCTTCAGTCCGTGAAGCTGTTCGAGATGCGACGCGGCAAGCTCGGCCGGATCCGTATCGCGAAAGAGCGTCGACAGCTCATAAAGGCAGCGGCTCTTATGCGCATTCGAGACCTTGAGATCGAATTGCGGGTCGCTGCCGATCCGCGTGTTCTCGTTGTCAATGATCAT
Organism: Rhizobium sullae; assembly: GCF_025200715.1. Lineage (NCBI taxonomy): Bacteria > Pseudomonadati > Pseudomonadota > Alphaproteobacteria > Hyphomicrobiales > Rhizobiaceae > Rhizobium > Rhizobium sullae. The sequence goes on along the minus strand of NZ_CP104143.1, from coordinate 295,856 downwards.
TTCCAGGCGGCCGAGGACCGACTTGATACGATATTCGTTCGAGATGATTTCCATTTTATCCTCGGCTATGCTTCATTATTGATCTTGGCATCCGCCGTCGGCGTGCCGAATGTCTTGCGCTGGAATTCGTCGATCATGCTGAAGGCGACCTTGCGGTCATCCTGGTCCGCCGACGCGTTCACGATGGCGCCTTCCTTCTTGCGAAGAGCCTCGTTATACATCTGCTTGGCTATGCCGACGCCGTCACCTTCGGAGATCACGTTGCCGAGCTGCTCGGCCATCATGCCCTTCCAGATGTCGCCCGTGGCGCCTTTGCCGTAAACCTGCTCGCTGTCGCTGGGCAGCATGTTCTTGATGAAATTCTGAAGCACCATGGCCTCGAACTTCCGGTAGGTTTCCGGAATCTCTTCGGTCCTGGCGCGATTCTTGACGTTGTCGAGACCGGTCTTCTCGGTGGCGCCGTCAAGCACGTCGACCTTAGCAGAGAAGCCGTCGCCGTTTTCGGTAAGGCTCGTTGCGCGGAACGCGGCGCGGCTCGCTTTCAATTTTTCCTGGGCCACCTGAACCTCCATCGGGTCGGCGGCTTTGACAACATCCAGGACCAGATCACTCGGGGGTGAAATAGCCAATGTCACAATCCTCTAAATTAAGTTGTAGGGATTATGGTTTTTGAAGCTTGCTGGAGGCTGGTGTTGCAAATTTCTGATCGATGACGTCGTAGACCGCGTTGTCATCGGCCTCGCGCCTTTCGGCTTCAAGGGCTTCCTTCATGCCCTCTTCCAGCCGGTCGCCCTTTGCCCGCTCGCGCTGCAGGCGCATCTCGTGCAGCTGCTGCATGCCGGTCAGTTGCTTGTCCTTCGTGCTCAATCGCTCGAAGCGATCGGCATAGCTTTGCGAAAAAGCGCGATGGACGGGATCCAAGGAGCCGAGCGCCGTGACGACGTTGTCGATCGATTGGTTGACCTCGGTGCGCTGCCGGCTCGTTTCGGCAAGGTCGTATTCCGCCATCTGCTCCAGATGCCGCTGGACTGCGACGAGCCGCTTCAGTTTTTCGGAACGCGTTTTGTCCGCCATCCACGCTACCTTCCGATGAATACGCTCGGGAAGGACTGCGCGTACTGGCTGATCAAGGCGGCAACCGCAAAATAAAACAGGAACAGGCCGCCAAGCAGCATGTAGGGCGTCGAGATGAAATAAACCGGAATCTGCGGCGCCAGCTTGTTGATGAAGCCGATCGAGACGTTGAACATCATGCTATAGATGAGGAACGGGCTTGCGAGCCGGAGCATGATGTAGGTCGTCGATTGCAGCGTATCGGTGAGCGAAATCAGATTGGCGCGCATATCTGCGATGCCGCCGAAGGGCATCGTCGTGTACGAATCGATCAGCGCCCGGAACACGACGTGATGGAAGTCCATCATGAAGAGGATCATCATTCCCGCAAACGTAATGAAGCCGGAAAGACTCGTTTCCACCGAATCTTCGATGATATCCGACGCCCCCGGCGAGGTGTATCCGACCATCATGGCGATGATGCTGGCGGCGAACTGAAAGCCGAGCGTGTAAAAACGTGCCAGCAGGCCGTACATGACGCCGATCAGCGATTCGCTGACGATGAGCCCGATATAGGTCGCGCCGGTATTGCTGACTGCCGGATAGACCGTATCCCAAAGAACCGGCAGCACGGCGATCGACAGGCCGCCGGCAACAAAGACTCTCAGCAATTCCGGCACCCGCGCTGAAGAAAAGCCCGGCATCACAAGGATACAGCCGCCAATCCGGCAGAAAACCAGAAAGAGCGCCAGGACAGTCCCCTGCGGGTCGGAAATCATGAAATAGAGCCCAAAATCTTTATCTCGATGCCCTTGGCAAGTTCGACGTGCGAGAGAACCGGAAGCGTGGCGAACAGCCGTTCGATGATCATGCGCACATAGGAGCGTGTTTCCGGCGACGTGACAAGGGCGAACGGCAACCCGCGATCCATGAATTCACGGATAACCTTCGTTGCCTGCTCGCTGAACTCCTCAAGGCTGCGCGGGTCGATGTCGAATTCGACGACCTCGCCTTTGTTGTCGCGCTTGAGCGCCTGGTGGAAGGCCATGTCCCATTTGCTGCCGAGCCGCAGGACGCGCAATACGCCGTTGTCCGCCAGGTCTCCGCAGAGCTGCTGTGCCATGCGGATGCGCACATGCTCGACGATCTGTTCCGTCTTTCGGACATGTGGAGCAAGCTCGGCCACGGCTTCCAGGATCAGATGCAGGTTGCGGATCGAGACGCGCTCGGCGAGCAGCAGTTTGAGGACGGCCTGCAGGCCCGAATAGGACATATGCGAGGTGCAGATCTCGTCCGCGAGCTTCTTGTATTCGGGATCGAGACGATCGATCAGCACCTTCACGTCCTTGTAGGATAGAAGCTGAGGCAGGTTGTTGCGGATGACCTCGCTCATGTGGGTGAGGACCACCGAGACGTTGTCGATCGGCTGGAAGCCTTCGCGTTTCAGGTCCTCCGCGAAAGCCTCAAGAATGGAAACCGCAGGCATACCGAAGGCCGGTTCGCGGATTTCGTCGCCGGGAATGCGCGGCTTGCGACCGGAGCCGGTGACGACCAAGACTTCGCCGACGCGCAGTGCGTTCGACGCCACCGTCGTGCCGTGGATGCGGATCTGGTAGGACTTTTCGGGAATGTTGATATCGTCCGTGACCTTGATCTCCGGAACGACGAAACCGTATTGCGTCGCAAATTTCTTGCGCATCTTGCCGACGCGGAAGGCGAGTTCCTGATGCGCGCCGAGGAGGCGGGTCGACACCATCTTGCCGAGCGCGAGTTCGATTTCCGAGGTGCGCAAGACCGATTTGACGGAGTCCTTTTCGAGCTCTTTGGTCTGAACGACCTTCTTTTCCTCCTGCTCGCGGCGGACCTTATTTTCCGCTTCGATCTGACGCGGGATGAACCATGCGCCGAATGCCATAAGGCCGCCGAGGGATAGGAACGGAAGCATCGGCAGGCCGGGCATCAGACCCAGGACTGCCATCAGCACGGCTGAGACTGAAAGTGCACGCGGATAACCGCTCAGCTGATTGACGACGGCCTGGTCCGTCGAGCCAACGGTGCCGCCGCGTGAAACGAGAAGGCCAGCGGCCAGGGAGACAATGAGGGCCGGCATCTGAGCGACCAGACCGTCGCCGACCGAAAGCTTGACGAAAACATCGGCTGCTTCGGAGATCGGCATGCCATGGCGGAAATAGCCGATGATGATGCCGCCGAAGATGTTGATGGAGGTGATGATAAGGCCGGCAACCGCATCGCCGCGGACGAATTTGGAGGCACCGTCCATAGCGCCGAAGAAGGAGCTTTCCTCTTCCAGCTCCTTGCGGCGGCGTTGCGCCTCCTTCTCGTCGATGATGCCTGCCGAAAGATCGGCGTCGATCGACATCTGCTTGCCGGGGATGGCGTCCAAGGTGAAGCGCGCGCCGACTTCAGCAATACGCGTTGCACCCTTGGTGATGACGATGAAATTGATGGTGATCAGGATCAGGAAGACGATCAGACCGATCACGAAGTCACCGGACATCACCAGGCTTGCAAAGCCCGCGATCACGCCGCCGGCGGCATCATGTCCCTCATTGCCATGCGAAAGGATCACGCGCGTCGTCGCAATGTTCAGCGACAGCCGCGTCATGGTCGCGATCAGCAGGATGGTCGGAAAGGACGAGAATTCGAGAGGCTTCTGGATCCAAAGCGCAACCATCAGGATCAGAACGGAAAACGCGATCGAAAATGCTAGCCCCAGGTCGATCAGAAATGGCGGAATCGGCAGGAAGAGTACGCAGATGATGACCATGATGCCGAGGGCAAAACCGACATCGCGTAAGCTTGGAGCAGATTTCGGAAGAGGTAGTGCGGGTGGTTGCGCCATTTCGATTCCGTCTCTTCATGAGAGGAGGCAGGTACAGCCCTGCCCAATACGGATCGAGAATTAACCGGCGAAGCTTGCGCGAAGGTGGTTCAGAAGCCGGACTGGATGCGCGAGAAGACCATGTCGGTGAAAATGGAGATCTGAGAGCCCACGAACGGAGCGGATATGCCAACGGTAATGAGAACGGCGACAATCTTCGGAACGAAAGTGAGCGTCGCTTCCTGAATCTGCGTCAGCGCCTGGATCAGCGCGATGACGAGGCCGACGATCATTGCCGCCGCGACGGCGGGACCGGCTGAGATCAGAACGGTCCAGATCGCCGCCTGGAAAAGGTCGAGTGCATCGGCTTCATTCATCGTCAGGCAACCTCATATCGCCTTCCGGTCCGCCCCGCAGAAGACGGACCGCTATTATGTTTATTGCAAGTCAGTTCAAGACGACGTGTCTGTCGCCGGCGCTTTATCCGCGAGAGTGATTCCCGCTTGTATGAGAATACTCTTCCCGTCCGTCGTCGTCGCGATAATTCCGTCGGAATACACCTTGACTGAGGCGACGGTGCCTTTGACGGTGCCGTCGGCGCTTTCCATGTACTTGCCGATATAGCTGCCTGCCTGGGTGAGGCTGGAGCTTGCGAGCAGCGTGTCCAGTTTCGTGTTGGTCTGGATCGTCTGCTCGACCTGCGAGAAGCTCGCGAGCTGGGACATCTGTTCGCCGGCGTCCATCGGATCCGTCGGATCCTGGTTCTTCATCTGTGCGATGAGCAGCTGCAGGAAGTTGTCGTAGTTGAGCGTCGCCTTCTGCTGTGCAGTCGTCGTGGTCGACGTCGTGCCGACGTTGGAGACGCCATCTACCGCCATGGGGCGATCTCCTTGCGGATCTGCTCGACCATCGCCGGATGCATTTCCTGGTTGTTCAGGATACCGTCCTCGATTGTGTAGAGCGCGCGGATGGCCTTCAGGGCATCGAATGCGCGGCCCGTCGAGACGAGGCCATCGATGCGCTTCAGTTCGGCGAGAACCTCCTCGTTCTTGAAGCAGGTCAGCAGCATGGTGATCGACTTGCGGAACATCGTCGTCGACTGCTCCTTGCCTTCCGGATTGATCAGGATCATCTGCGCGATGAAATAGAGCTGGCGCAGCGGCGTCGTGGCGTCTTCCGGCTGAAGAACATGATTTTCAAGAAGAAATGTCACATCATTCAGGAACTCCAGCGCGACCTTGCGGTCAACGCGCAGGACCGCGCCGTTGATGAAGATCCTCTCTCCGGCTTTAAGCGAAATGCGAAGTGTACTTTTCATTTAAGTCCATCCCTGATGATGGTGGTAACGTCGATAATGCCTTGGTAGTTACTTGACTGACGTCGCCTGATCTTGTCGCATTCCTTCAAAATCCAGATTGCGATCGAAATCAGGTTGGCCCGCAGCTCGATCTCGAGCTGATTGTCGGGGTGCTTGAGATCCTCGACAAAACTCACCCAAACACGCCGGGTGTAGAACAGTGCCTCAACGGATTCCCGGCTGTACTTTTCCTTGTCGCGCGCCAGTGAGAGCAATTCGATTGACCGGTCGAGAACTTGCCGCTCCCGCTCTTTCGCGTCGGTCACCGAGTCTTGCATGACCTCGGCATAAGAGAATTGATACATTCATGCATCCTTCTTTGTATTGCGCGCCTTTGATCATCAAAGGTAGTTCACGAGACTCAGCTGCTGTATTTTCGAGACGATCGTGTAAGCCGTTTCCAGCTGCGTTTCCAAAGTCTTGACGAGGGTCGAAGCTTCCGCCGGATCGACACCCTGGAGGTCCACAACCTTGTTGTTGATGATGGCAGCCTGAGCATCGAGAGCGTCGTTCGCTTTCTCGACACGCTCCTGCGACAGGCCGAGCTGGCTCTGTTGCGATACGAGGCCCGAGGTTGCCTGTGCGGCATAGCCGATGGCGCGTGAGGAAACCGCGTCCATGGCGTCAGTGGAAAGACCCTGGTCGATCAGCGCATTCGTCATGACTGTCGCCATTGCAAGGTAGCGCATGCCGTCGGAATTGGCGTTCGTGGACGAGGTGATGACTTCCGAGTTGCTGATCCGGCTCGTCATGTTCTGGTCGGAAGCCTTGGACCAGCCGGTGGTCGGATTCGTCCACGCGGCAGCGCTGAACATCGGCTCCACGGTGTTGGTCATGAAGGTATTGATTTCAGCCGCCGACAGCGCGCTGACCGGCTTGCCCAGCCCGGTTGCATAGGAGTTCAAATCGGTGACGATCTGCGCCTCGACGGTCGCGCTGCGATCCGTCAGCGGCGGGACATCCGTATTGATGCCGGAAAACAGGTATTCGCCGTTGGTGATCATGTTCCCGGAGTCCATCAGCTGCGAAAGTGCCGCTGCCGAGGACTGGAGGGTCACGGTGATGGCAGTCGAGGCCTGGCTTCCCTTGAGCGCTGTCAGGTTCTTGACCAGAGCGTCGCTGGCCTTCTGCATATCGGCCAACCCGCTCTGGGACATCTCAAGACGAAGATTGACCGTCGAGTTGCTGTCCTTGAACGAGGAGATACGATCAAGTTCGCGCGCGTAGTTCACGCTCTTGGCGGCGTCGATGCCGAGCGACACACCGATATCGGCGTAGGTCTTCGTCGTCGCTTCGATCGAAGCCTTGACCATCTGGTTCTGCGACTGGCGGATCGTCAATCGCATGGCGTTCTGAATGGCTGAACTAGAAATAAAAGAGCTCTTCATGGCTTAACTCGCTATATCCAGCAATGACTTCAACATTTCATCGACGGCGTTCAGAATCTTCGTCGCCGCCTTGTAGGATTGCTCGATGTCGAGAAGCAGCGTCAGTTCCTCGTCCAGGTTGACGCCGGTCTCGTTGGAATAGGCTTCGTCGGACCGGGAATACGCTGCCGCGGTGTTCTCCGCAGCGCCGCTTGCGTCGCTGCGGTACTGTTCGAACCAGCCGATCGAGTTCGACGAGAAATCCATGATGCTAACGTTCGAATCGATGCCCGTTGCCGAGTTGAAGCCGATGACGCCGGCGCCTGGATCGAAATCCATCTTGGCGCCCATGGCCGTGTAGAGCTTGTCGAGCTGCGCGGTGTACCCGCCGTTAGCGGCGGCATTCTGATTGAAGGCGGCGCCGTTGATCGAACCGTCACGCAGCTTCATCGGATCGCCGCCCAGAGAGGTCACCACCGCCGGATTGACCGAGATGGAACCGGCAATGCCGTCGATGATCGTGGCCGTCGTCGGCGTTCCGCCGGCAGCACCGCTCGGCAAGGTCCAGGTAAAGAGACCGGGCTGCGTGCTGGTTGCAGTCGTGTTCGTTTCCGAAAACAGGGCGACGAGGCCTTTGGCGATTTCGTCGAGCTGGGATTGGAATGTCGGTGCGACCTCGTCGCGAAGTTGGAGAAGCGCCTGGAGACTGCCCTGCGCCGACGTCGTACCGCCAGAACCCTTGCCGAGCGCCACGCCATCGATGTAAACGCCGTTGCCGTCGGTGGAGGCGCCGTAGCTCTGGGTCGGCTTGAACGTCACCGTGCGCGGAACGGTCTCGAAAAGCGTCACCCCGTCCGAGGTGTAGAGCACCATGTCATTGTTATCGCGCGTAACAGTGGTGACGCCCACAATCCCCGAAATCTGCTTGAGCAAGGCATCGCGCTGATCGAGCGCTTGCGACGGATCGGCACCGGAGGACGTGGCGGACTTGACGGCGTTGTTCGCGGTCTCGAATTGCGCCAGCAGCTCATTCAGCTCCTCGACGGAATTCGCAATCGATTTGTCTGCATTCGTCCGCACCTGCTGGACGGCGCTGGTTGCATTGTTGAGCGAGTTCACGACGTCCTGTGCTGCCGTGATCGCCCCCTGGGCCGCGATCGTGCTGTTCGGCGCGGCTCTGAATGCACTAAGCTTGTCGCGGAAGGCAGTCAGATAGGTGGAGGGTGCGGTCTCGTATGCGTTGCCGCCGATGACCGACTTGATGTCCTCGAGACCATTCAGAAGGGTCTGCTGCGCACTGTCCTGAGAATTGCTCTTCAGATACTGCCGCAGAAGAGCGTCCTCCTGCGCGCGGTTGATCTTGACCACCTGCGCGCCGTTCAACGAGGTGGTGAGCATCGCCTGCCGACGCACATAATCCTTGTTGCCGGCATTGGCGATATTGTTCGATACGACGCTGCTCTGAGCGCCCGTATTGTTGAATATGCTCTGTGCCGTATTAAGTGCGGAAGTGAGCGACATGGCTTAGCCGTTACCTTACTTATCTCTTGAGGTTGACGAGAACGTCCATCAAGTCCGAACCCGTCTGGAACACTTTCGAGTTTGCCGTATAGCTGCGCTGCGACTCGATCATTTCCGTCAACTCGCCAGCCATATCGACGTTCGAGCCTTCGAGAGCGCCCGACTGAATCTTGCCGAAGCCGCTTGTCTGCGGGAAGCCGGTCACGGTGACGCCGGACCTGCCGTTCGCAGAATAGACGTTGCCGGACATCAGCGTCAGCAGATCGGGGCTTGGAACCGTTGCGAGTGGAATTTGGAAGATCGGCTTGGTGCTGCCATCGTCATACTTGGAATACACCACGCCATCAGCGTCGATCGTAATGTCGATCGGAGAATTCGCGCCCTGTCCGTCCACGTTGCCAGTGCCGGAGAAGGTGTCGCCGACCTGGGAAAGATCGAGGCTCATATTGATGGTGAGACCCGTCACTGGATCGATGATGTCCGTCGCCGCGGTATGCGTTGCATCCGTCACCATCTGCCCCGAGCTGTTGAAAAACACGCGCTTTACGTCAACCGCAGCAGAGGAGTATGGGAAGGAGCTCGTACCAGTCGCGGCCTTGTCGGCATTGCGGAATACGGCCATTTCCCATTCATAGGTGGAGCCAGCCGGCGCGCCGGCCGCAAGCGGAACCTTCGTGAAGTAGATGTCATACATCACCTTGCTGCCGAGCTTGTCATAGGTGACGATCGAGTATTTCTGCGTATCGGACGTGGCCGTTGCGAGGTTTGCGCTCGGTGCGGTTGCTGGAGCCGTGAGAATCGGCGAACCTGGCTTGAGATTGCCTGTCCACGTCCCATTCGCCGTCGGAACGGCTTCCAGCTTCTGGTCACCAAGGACATTGATCGGAACGAGGCCGTCGAAGCCGTTGACGACGACAGCCGGGGCGGACGAACCGTAAGGATAACCCATCAGCGTGTAGCCTGCCGAGTTGACGAGGTTGCCTTCGTCGTCCTTCGTGAAGTCGCCGGCGCGGGTCAGGACCGGCGTGCCGTCGGCGCCTTCCACGATGAAGAAGCCGTCGCCGGAGATGGCGAGGTCATAACCCGAAGTCGTGTAAGAGATGTCGCCCTGATCGGAAACAGCCTGACGGACGGACGTCTGCACACCACCGGAATTGTAGTTGCCTGCCGTGGACGGCAGGACGAGGGAGGAGAAAGCCGTCGAGACGGCCTTGTAGCCCGTGGTGTTTGCGTTCGCGATGTTGTCGGCAACGGTGCTCAGGCGGTTTGCCTGTGCATTCATGCCGGACACTGCCGTCTTCATGCTGCCAAAAATGCTCATCTGAAAACCCCGTTTTCCTTGATAGCTTGGAGAGTATTTGGCGGGCCTTGCGTGAAGCTGTCTGTAGCGGAGCTGCCGGATCGAAATATTGAAAGGCACGTTTCCGCGAGCCGGGCCCGCCGCTGAAAAATCAGTTCCAGTCGATGCAGTAGCCAAGGAAGCGCTTCGAATCGATCGGGTCGACGCTGAGCTTCTTGCGCAGCTTCTTGCGCAGCTTGGAGATATGGCTTTCAACGACGTTTTCTTCGACTTCCTCGTCGAAGATGCCGTAGATGGCATTGAATATCTGGGTCTTGGTGACGCGGCGGCCGCGATTGGCGATCAGGTATTCCAAAATGCGGCGTTCGCGGCGGGGAAGTGCAAAGACTTCGCCGTTGATTTCCGGATCGCGGCCGTCCGAAAAGACGCGGATCGCGCCGATATCGGTGTGGGTCGAAATCGCCTTCAGGCGGCGGCGGATAGCAGCAGCGCGCGCCAGGATTTCGCGGGGGTGGACCGGCTTGCGGACAACGTCGTCGACGCCGCAATCAAAAAGTGCAAGGGTGTTTTCGAGCGAATGCTGGTCGCTGACCGCGATCACCGGCGCCTGGGAGCGATCCCTTATCGCCCGCGGCAGCTCAAACATTTGCTGACCTTGGCCGATCAGGAAAGCTTCGACGGCCGCTATATCGGAATCCGCCGCCGTTTGCACCCACTCGCCAAATTCGCCTGGATCAAAGCCGGTTGAGGGAATGCCCTCCCGGCCAAATAATGATGTGTAACCATCTTTCACGAGCTCACGCTCATCAACCACTACGATCATTCGTCCGCCTCCGAATCAGTGTGGCACCTCGATGATCTATGGGTACGAATCGCACGAATCTGGGACAAGCTGCTGGAACTTAATGGCAGGAATTAATAGTTGATTAAGAATTGGGTCCCGATTTGATCTATATGTAGTATGCCTTGTCGGTTATGCACACAAAAATTTCGTGAAAAAGTTAACAGGCGGTAAATTAGTCCTTGTGCATCCAATTTTCGGCCAATTCCTGCCACATTATGGCACGATTCCGTTTTGTTCACGGTTTACTATTTTTGATTGCATCAGTTCCGGCAGAAGTTACTCGCATTGGGAGTCCACTTGCCATAGCCAGTGGCGACCAAATTGGCGATCACGCGGCAGACATACCGCTTCTGCGCAGGGTCGTTGTTCGGTCCGGCGTGGTATCTCGCTACCGCCATCGTCCAGGTTTCATGCCGGTCATGAAGATTACGGAGGAACTTCGCCGCATATTCGACATTGCGGTGCGGGTCGAACATGGCTTCCGCTGAGCTGAAATTCTCTCCATGAAAGTAATGGTTGATCTGCATGCAGCCGATGTCGATGAGCTTGGCTCCGCTTTTGCGCGCCGAGTAGAACTGCATCATGGCGTCCTGCTCGGACGGCGGGAAGACTGCCTTGCCTTCTATATTGAGCGCAAAAGGATAGAGCGACCCCTTGCGTCCGGTCTCCGTCAGGCCCACGGAATAGAGAATGCCTTCCGGTATGCCGTATTTGGCGGCAGCGGATTGGATTTCGTTTTCGCAGGCTCCGTTGGAGGCGCTCGCCTCAGAGGTAAACGCCGCCAGGAGTACTGCCGCCAATGGCGCCAGAAGCAAGATCTTCAACATCGGTCCCCCCTGCATCGCTGAAGCCTCCATTGCCGCGCTGTGCCGTCTGAGTGTGGCGCTCGCGTGCTTCACCGCCCTGCCCTTGCTGCAGAGATTGCTGCTGGGAAGACTGCTCTTGCGCATTTGCCTGGTTGCCCGCATCCGGCTTTTCGACCGGCGCCATGCTGATGGTGACGTTGTCGATGGCATAGCCCTGGCTGCGGAGCGCCTCGACGATCTTGCCATGGTCCTCCTTGAGCTGCCTATAAGCCGCACCGGTTTCGACCTTCAGATCGACGTTCAGGGCATCGCCGGAGAGGCGCATCGTTGCCGTCACAAGGCCGAGGTCGATCGGCGTCATCTGGATCTTGAGGGTGTTAACCACCTTGCCAGTGCTCGTCCATTCGGCGGCATTCGAGAGCGCGGAGCCCGGCTGCATTGCGCGCGTCCACTCGCTGTCACCGAGGATTGAAGCAGTCACGGATGCGGAATTCTGCGCGATGCCGATATAACGGCGTGAATCGAGAACCGTGACGTTTTCGATATCGGTCTTCGCCTTGCCGGCGGGCGCTTCCTGATCAGCACCGATATGGATGTCCATGGACTCGCCGCGGCCGTCGGCGCGGCTCAGACGGAACGTCTTGCCGTCGAGATTGGCTGCGCCATCAACGGCCGGCATCTGCGCGTCGTCCTTGCCGGCGCTGATCGCTGCCAGGGCATCGGCCGCGGGCGCGATACCGGTGTCACGGCCATGGAAGTTGACACCACCCTTCTCCTTGCCAGCGCTATCGTCCTTCGCATTCACGTGGACCGCCGACAGGAGTGCCGCAGGGAGTGCGGCAACGGAGGTATCCTTGTTCAGAAGCCCAAGCGCATCGGCGGCAGAGGTCGTGTCCGAGAGCGAGTCTTCATCGTCTCCGGCCGTACTCTCCAAAGCTTTCTCCGGCTTGGCGCCCTTTGCAGCCTGCGCTTTCGCGTCTTCCACGACCTTGCCGGTATCGCCCTTGGCGCGGAACTTCACCGAAGCCGTATCGACGCGGCCCTTTACCTGTTCGTTGCCGGATTTGCCCGTGGCAGTCGCAATCGTCTGCGGCTGCTGCACCGCGGCCTGTTGCTTCAAAGATGCGTCACCGAATGCGATCATCGGTTTGCTGCGGGCACGCTCTCTCAGGTTAAGAGCGACGATATCGGCGGCGCTTTCATCGCCGGCTGCCTGGGGGGCTTCGGCCGTGGATGTCTTTGCGGTCTCGTCGCCGGTGTTTTTTTGAGAATTGCTTCCCGCCTTGGATAGCACGTCCGAGAAGCCACCCTTGCCGGCGGCGTCGTCCGTTGCTGCGTGGCCATTGCCTCTAGCAGGCTGCGGCGCTTCCGTTGCGGCCGCTCCGCTCAAAACGTTGATATCGATCATTTCAATTGCTCTCTTGGCTCAAGAGACCGTCGATTTCATCGAGTTTCGAACGGCTCGTCGTCACAAAGGATTTGAATGACGGGTCAGCCTCCTGCTTCGCGCCGTCCGGCATCAACGCCGGCGCCGCCCCATCGTCAACAGGCTCGGAGGGCGCCGCAATCTGTGCGGGTTGCGATCCGCCTACCGCAGAAGCGGCGGCCTGTTCAGAAGTGATTTCTTCATTAGAAGGTTTAGATCCGGACGCTTGCGTCAAGCTTGCCGGATCCGGTGGCTGCAACACCTGTTCCGCAATTGATTTGGCCGCAGCGCGTAGCGCGCGGTCGCGCGGGGAGAGCTCACTGTCGGCAACGCTGCTGATGCTCTTTGCGGCAGCGTCCACGTCAGGCGTGGAGACAGACGCCATGTTGCCGTAAAAATCTGCGAGCGCGCCGAGCGCATTGTTCGCATCACCGGCAAGCGATTGCGCATATGCGGCCGCCGTCCTGGCAAGCTCCGCCTTGCCGGCAATGCCGGCGGCGCGTGCAATGCGAAGATAGACCTCGCGCCGCCGTGGCTCGTCCATGAAGGAGAGGATGCTGACGACATCCTCCGTCTTCACCTGGTTATGGTCGACGATCAGCTTGACGAAGAGATCAGCGAACTGGCTTGCATAAGGCGAATGGAGGAAGCGCCGCACAAAGCGCTGCGAATAGGCAAGCCCCTTGTCGACGAGGCCAGCCTCTACGCAAATCGCCACCGAGCGGCGGAGGGCTGCTTCCTCGACGATGGTACCCGGCGCGGAAAGCCGAGCCTGGTCGTAGAGCTTCAATGCTTCGTCAGGACTCCGCGCCACCATGACATTGCCGCCGACAAGAGCGAGATAGGGGCCGATTTTCTTGTCGCGATATTCGTTGGCAGTATCAACCAACGTCTTTGCGACGAGCAGACCCTTGCCGCTCAGGTATTTGCGCAGGACATCGGTTACGCGACTATCGAAATAGCCGTTCACATCCCGGGCGATGAGATATTCGAGCGTCGCTGGATTGCCGCCGCTCATGGCATAGACGAGGGCCGCATCGACATTGCGGTCATCATCGAAGATCGAGGCGTCGGCAGAACGCAGGCGCTGGTCGATCGTACCGAGCATGAAGCGCTGCATCTCCGCCGCCGAATGGTCGCCAAGGGCGACCGAATCCTGCACGAACTGCAGCGAGCGCAGCATCTTGTGCGGTGCCAGGCTCTCCTGCTCCTCACCCGCAGCGACGGCCGGCGAAGCGATCGCCAGTCCGAGAGCCAGGAGAAGATGCCGGTGCTGCGGGCGCGCCATGAGACTATCCTTGATCTGCCTGAACCAGGATTTCGATACGGCGGTTGGCGGCGTTGAACGGATCGTCGGGAAGCTTCAGCCTGCGATCGGCGAAGCCGGAAACCTGGGAGACGCGCTTCTCGTCCACTCCGCCGCGAACGAGCATGTAATAGGCTGCCTGCGCGCGATCCATCGAGAGACTCCAGTTCTCGTTGTCGGCGCCCTTGTATTGACGGCCGTCCGTATGGCCACGGATCACGACTGCGCCCTGACGGCTCTTCAGGATTTCGCCGATCTTCTCCATCACCAGCACCATTTCCTTGCGCGGAACGGCGGACCCGATGTTGAACATGGAGCTGTCGCTCTGATCAGCGATGCTGACGAGCAGCCCGCCTTCGGCTGCCGTAACGGTCAAGCCCTCTGCAAGCTTGCCCGCAACGCCGCTGATCTGCTTGGCGATCTGCTGCTGCAGTTCTTCGGCCTGCTTCTGTTCATCGCCAAGCTTCTGCACATCGGCCGGCGACGGGTCGCCGGGTTTCCGTTCGTCGGCTGCGTCCGGCTTGTCTTGCGGTTCGCCGGCGGTGGCGGACGCCTGATTCGAGGTCGCGGGCTTCATAGCCTCCGCCTTGGCCAGTTCGGTCGCATCGGGTTTCTTCTCTGGGTCGGCCTCGCCGGCTGCGGCCTGTTCGGCCTTGTCCGTTTGTGTGACCTCGACCTGCTTCGTCCAGAAGTCCGGATCGAACGGATCGCGATATGCTTGGCCACCATCCGCACCGGTTGCAGGGCCGGAATCGCTCGCTCCGCCCTCGCCTTTCGCGCTGACATTTGCCTGCTGGCCGACTTCCTGGGCGATTTCAGCAAGGACCGAATAGGGATTCTCGAAGAAATCGGCTTCGGAGTAATTCGTCTGGTCGCCCGAGGTCGATGTCTGATCGTCGCCATTTGCTGCGGACGCACCCTTGGTAGGTTCGTCCTCCTTCTCCTTCGACTTGTCCTGCTTCTCCTGGCCATCGGCCTGATCGACAGGCTTCTTCAAGCCCCTTTCGGTGGGCTTTTCATCGGCGAGTTTGATCGGATTGAAATAGGTGGCGACCGAGGCCTTGGTTTCCTCGTTCGCCGCGTTGACCAGCCACATGACGAGGAAGAACGCCATCATCGCTGTCATGAAGTCGGCATAGGCGATTTTCCACGCACCGCCATGTGCGCCGTCATGATCGCCGCCGCCGTGCCGCTTGACGATGATGACTTCGTTCCTGCCGTGGTGGTGGTTTTCGCTTTCGCTCATTCAAGAACTTTCTTCAGGCTGGCAGACCAGGCGGAAATGCGCGTGACCAGCACGGAATCACCAACTTCAACGGCAAGATCGACATCATCGCTCTCCTGATGACGCAACAAATCCGGCCTTTCACCCATTTCGGCCTTCAGTAATTCGAAGAGCCGCACCGGCCCTTTGACCGTCATTGAGCCTGCCGCGCCTTCCGAAATCGCTTCGCGCAACAAGGTCGCAAGACTTGAGACCGCCTGAGCCGCGAGCGCTTCCGTCAGCACCGGCGCAACCGCCTTTGCGGTCGCCGCGCTCACGAGATTTGCGACCTCGGCGGCGATCTCATCGAGACGGCGCGCAATCACAGCTGCCGTCTCTTCTTCGTGTCTTGCCGTCAGCTCTTCGATCTCGCGCTGGTGCACAAGAGCGACTGTCTGAGCCTCCAGCTCGTATTTTTCCGTCAGCTCGACTGTTGCCGCGGCATAGCCCTCGCCATAGGCCACGCGGCGCTCGGCTTCGAGATCGACCGGAGGTTCTTCCGGGATGTCCGGCAAGCCGCCGAAGACGTCATCTGCGAAACTGTCCTTGTCGACCGGCGGCGCGGCAGGTTTCGTCTCACCGAAGTCCTTCAAATACCGGGAAAGCATAGCGCTCATCAAAACCACCCGGCATCTGCAATCAATTCCGACATGCGCGCCCCGCTTGCACGAACCAAATCCTCACGCCGGCAACGAACACGAAGGCATTCTTCAGCCCTCGGCACAGGTCACAGCGTCTCTTGTTCAGACTAGAAAGCCAAACTTGCGCGAGGATGAATGGCAGGCTTTTCGCCTGCCGTTCAGGCTGACACTACTCAAGCAGGATCAGGACCTTGCTCGCGGACGTATTCATGATCGAAAGTGCTTCGGTTGCCATGTCACGTGCCGTTTGAGCTGCAGACAGGCGGATCGACGCTTCGTCCATATCGGTATCGACAAGGGCGCCGATACTGGTCTTCAGCGATTTCGAGAGCGTGGCGACGAAATCCTGCCGGTCTTCGATACGCGCATTCATCGTGCCGAGACCTGCGGCGTCCGTATTGAGGCTGGAGAGGATATTGTCCAATACCGTCAGCATGTCCTGCAAGTCCTGCGACGTCGAACTCGCGGAAATCGATATTTCAGTGCCGGTCGCCGGTGTCGTCGAGCCTGCATCGAGCAGATAGTAGTTGCGGGCCGGTACGGCATCCGGATCGGCATTGATCGATTTCGTCAGGAGACCGCGGCTGGCATCGTTCGTGTCGATCATGATCGTATTGGCCGCCGGGTAGGTAATATTCTGCGGGTAAACTTCACCGTTCGAGCCCCGGACGAAGCCGCCGATGACCGATCGCTGCACCGGCGCCGTCGCGTCCCGGTTCAGGAGCCAGTTCTCGCCGGAAAAGTTGACGGAGTTTACGGCGCTTTCCAATTGCGTCTTGTACTGCTCCATCGTGACGCTGAGCTTGTCGCGATCGTTGGCCGGGTCGGTCGCTGATACGACGGTCTTGCGGATCTCGGAAACCACATCGATCAGCGATGTCATTGCCGTATAGGCGGTATCGACCTTCGCGGCACCGAGACCGAGCGCATCGCCGATCGTCTTCAACGCATTCTCGTCTGACCGCAAGGTCGTTGCGGAAGCCCAAGAGGATGCATTGTCCGCCGCCGTCTGGACGCGCAGCTCCGATGATACCTGCCGCTGAACGGTGTCGGCTTCCTTGCTAACGCCGCGAAGAACAGTGAGCACGTTCAACGCGCCTACGTCTGTGATCGTGTAGGCCATCGATAAATCCCTGAAACGAAATGAATGGGACAGGCCGGATTGCCGGCAGCGACTTAACTGGCTTCATGCCGCCGGCTGGTCCCTCCAGGCCGGTGTGTCGCAAGCAAATCAACTCTACAATGACGTTAACCCGACATTCACCTTGACGGCAAGAGGTTGAAAGCGCTCGCCGAACGCGTTGGCAAGCTTGACGCAAGCTCTTGATTTCCAAAACCGAAATCGCGCCAAAGCGGCGCGATTTGCTGTCTGTCGCTGCGGCTGTGGATCGCCGCATGAATGGTTGTAGCTTCAATCAGAAGCTTAATTTTGGAAGAGCGACAAAATATTCTGCGCGCTGGAATTCGCAATCGACAGCGACTGGATCGCAAGCTGCTGCTGTGTCTGCAGCGCGGTTAGCTTGCTGGACTCTTCTTCCATGTTCGCATCAACGAGACGGCCGACGCCTGAATCGATCGAATCGCTCAGAGCCGAGACGAAGCCTTCCTGCAGCTGGATGCGCGTCGAAATCGAGCCAAGCTGGGAAGCTGCTCTTGTCATCGCCTCAAGGCCGAGTTCAACCGCCGTGAGCGCCAAGGAAATTCCATTCGTTCCGAAGGATGTAATGTCCATCGAGTAGATGGAACCGATGGTGCCGTTCGAGGAACCGATGATACCCGTCGAGGTTTCGATCGCGCCGCCGCTCATCCCGAACAGAACGTTGCCGGTCGACGAGGAGTCGAGCTTATAATCGGTGGTCGTAACGGATGTGTTTCCGTTGCCATCGCGGACGAACGAGGAGACAACGCTTTTCGTCTCGCTGCCTGCGACCCAGTTTTCGCCGGAGAAGGATGCGGACTGCGCAATGCTGAGGAGCTGCGCCTGCAGCTGCTTGACCTCTTCCTGGATTTTCGTTCTGTCGACACCCTTTTCGGTCGCAGCAACCAGCTTGGCCTTGATTTCAGTCACAACGTCGACGGCGCTGTCCATGGCGGAATAGGCGGTATCGACCTTGGCGGCACCAAGCCCGAGAGCGTCGGAGACAGCCGAAAGCGCCTTGTTGTCAGAGCGCATGGTCGTTGCGATCGACCAATAGGCAGCATTATCGGCTGCCTTTTCCACGCGATAACCAGATGAAACATGATTTTGAGTTTCTTCCAGGCTGTCGTTGATGCCGCGCAGCGTCTGGAGAGCGGCCATTGCCGCGACGTTGGTCAAAATGCTGGTCATAAAATGATTGCCCCTTGTTGGCACACATTCAGGAAGGGACATTCCGGACTACCGGGAGCGGCGGTCAGCTTTCATGCCTGTTAACCGAAAATCAATATTGGTTAACCCGCCGTCTCGTTGAGCGCAGAAGATGCCAAAATGGTTAACAAATAGTTAACGCCAACAGAAAAAGCCGCGCTTCGACGGAGCGCGGCTTCCTGATTGTGGCCCGCCGGCAGCGCCGGCAGGCGATTTTTCGTCGACCTATTAGCCGCGGAAGAGCGACAGGATGTTCTGCGAAGAGGAGTTGGCGATCGAGAGAGACTGGATCGCCAGCTGCTGCTGCGTCTGCAGGGCGCTGAGCTTGGAAGATTCTTCTTCCATGTCGGCATCGACGAGACGGCCGATACCGGAGTCGATCGAGTCGCTCAGAGCCGATACGAAATCGTCCTGTAGTTCAATGCGGGTGGAGATCGAGCCGAGCTCTGCGCCAGCCGAAGTCATCGCCTTCAGTGCGGATTCGACGTTGGACAGAGCCGTCGAAAGCTGGCCCAGCGTGAAGTTGGTGATGTCCATCGAGTAGACGGAACCGGTTGCGCCCGTCGAAGTACCGAGGATACCGGTGGAGGTTTCGATCGTGCCGCCGCTCATGCCGAACAGGACGTTGCCCAGCGAGGCATTGTCCAGGATATATTCGGTGGTCTTGACGGACACGCCATTCGAACCATCGCGAACGAAGGACGAAACAACGCTCTTCGTGGTGTTGTCTGCGCCGGCAACCCAGTTTTCACCGGAGAAGGAAGCCGACTGAGCAATGCTCATCAGCTGTTCCTGAAGCTGATCGATTTCTTCCTGGACCTTGGCCTTGTCGACGCCGTTTTCGGTCGCGGCAACCAGCTTGGCCTTGATTTCGGAAACGACGTCGATGGCGCTGTCCATCGCGGCATAGGCAGTGTCGACCTTGGCAGCACCGAGGCCGAGAGCATCGGAAACGGCCGAAAGCGCCTTGTTGTCGGAACGCATGGTCGTTGCGATCGACCAGTAAGCAGCGTTGTCAGCAGCCTTGCCGACGCGCAGGCCAGACGAAACGTGGTTCTGGGTTTCGCCGAGACCCTGGTTAATGCCACGGAGAGTCTGGAGAGCTGCCATTGCAGCATTGTTGGTAACGATACTCGTCATGTCTATTTGCCCCTTTGGCAGGAAAAACAAGGAAGGGACATTCCGGAATTTTTAGCCGGCCCACCGCGATCAGCATCATGCCTGTTAACCATTTCTATGAAGGTTAACTCGCCGTTTCGATGGGGCCTAGAAAACAGCAAGATGGTTAAGGAATGCTGAAGTCAAATAGGAAATTTAGTTAATGAAATCTGAACGTTAAATGCAGTTTTGTTAACCTGTTCTTAAAACAATTTCTCGGCCGGGAATAACCCGGCCGAGAAACCCGTACTTGTCGGTTCGACCGCTCTTAGCGGAAGAGCGACAGGATGTTCTGCGAAGAGGAGTTGGCGATCGAGAGAGACTGGATCGCCAGCTGCTGCTGCGTCTGCAGGGCGCTGAGCTTGGAAGATTCTTCTTCCATGTCGGCATCGACAAGACGGCCGATACCGGAGTCGATCGAGTCGCTTAGAGCCGATACGAAATCGTCCTGCAGCTCAATGCGGGTGGAGAGCGAGCCGAGCTCGGCACCAGCCGAAGTCATCGCCTTCAGTGCGGATTCGACGTTGGACAGAGCCGTCGAGATCTGGCCCAGCGTGAAGTTGGTGATGTCCATCGAGTAGACGGAACCGGTTGCACCGCTCGAGGTACCGAGGATACCGGTGGAGGTTTCGATCGTACCGCCGCTCATGCCGAACAGGACGTTGCCCAGCGAGGCGTTGTCGAGGATATAGTCGGTGGTCTTGACGGACACGCCATTCGAACCATCGCGAACGAAGGACGAAACGACGCTCTTCGTGGTGTTGTCTGCGCCGGCAACCCAGTTTTCGCCATTGAAGGAAGCCGACTGAGCGATGCTCATCAACTGCGCCTGCAGCTGGCCGATTTCTTCCTGGACCTTCGCCTTGTCGACGCCGTTTTCGGTCGCGGCAACCAACTTGGCCTTGATTTCGGAAACAACGTCGATGGCGCTGTCCATCGCGGTATAGGCGGTGTCAACCTTGGCAGCACCCATACCGAGAGCGTCCGAAACAGCCGAAAGCGCCTTGTTGTCGGAACGCATGGTCGTTGCGATCGACCAGTAAGCAGCGTTGTCGGAAGCCGCGCCAACGCGCAGACCCGTCGAAACGTGGTTCTGAGTCTGGTTCAGGCCCTTGTTGACGTTACGCAGCGTCTGGAGAGCTGCCATGGCAGAGTTGTTCGTATTAATACTTGTCATAAGTCTGTCCCCTGGAAAACTAGATACAAAAGGAGGACATTACCGGACTGCTTACCGGCGATGACGGACCAGCTTCATGCCCCTCGGTGCCCTGTATTCTTGGCCCAAACCCGTCATGTCGGGGAGCAATCTCGCAGGCAATGCTTGCCAACTTCTTAAAAACGAAGCAGTGCCCGAACGCGGGCAGCAGGCGTAGTTAATGCGCGGTAAATATCTGTAATCTCAGGCTAAAAGCATTTCATAGCGCGCATTCACTGGCCACCTGTTTCAAGCAAGCTTCGCCCGGCATTATGCGATAACCAGGGTTGGGATAATTGCGTCTTTGCGGCGCCGTGGCCCCGCGCGACCCTGAATGGCGACATTCAAACGGACATTTCCGCATGGAGTTGGTTTTGAACAGCAAAGTTTCGTTTTCGGCAGCCTCCAAAGACTACCAGATGGGCCGCTACACCCAATCGCTTGTCACACTGAACCAGCTCATCGACAGGCAACAGGACGCCAAGACCTACGCGCTGCTTGCGAAGAACCTTCTACAGTTGGGCTTCAAGGCGGACGCGGCAAGATCCTATGCGCTCGCTGCTCAATATGACAGCCCGAATGCATACGAATACCAGAAGCAGGCTGCACGTCTGCATTTCGAGAGCGGGAACGAAGACGACGCATTGCTGATCGGCATGCGCAATCTTTCGAAGGCGCAGGATGACGCGGAACTCGCCTATATCCTGACCTCGATCTACCTGAACCGCCAGCAGCGCGACATCGTGAAGCCGTTCAAGAGAGTGCTGTCGGAAAGCGCCAATCCGGACCACTCCAGGCTCGCCGCCCTGCTTCTGACTGACGATCTGCATGACCAGACCAACCAGATGCTCGCGCGCAATCTTTTCAAGCGGTACCCCGGCAATATCGCTTTCCGCTTTCTCTATCTAGTCTTCTTGCGCGAGTTCAACGATTTCGACGAAACCGAGAAGCATAGCGGCCCGATCACCGAGCGCATCGCCAAAGGCGATCTCGACGTGCTTCGCAAGGACAACCCGTTCTACCATCTTCACTGGAATGGCGACGAGAGCCTGAACCGGTTTGCCACGATCGGTACGACGCCCCTCAATCCGGAACGCGTCGCCATGCGACGGAAGATGCCGCATGCTTGGACCGACAAGATCCGCGTCGGCTACATGTCCTCGGACTTCTGGGATCACCATGCGACGATGAAGCTCCTGCAGCGCATCCTCGAACTGCACGACACGGGTCGCTTCGAAATCACCCTGTTCTGCCACACCGAGCCGGAGCATCTCACGAAGAACACGACCGATCGCAGCCGTTGGGGAAAGGTCGTCGATGTGTACGGCCTTTCCAATGAAGCAATCGCTGCCATCGTTCGCGAGCACAACATCGATATCATGGTGGACCTGAAGGGCCACACCGCTGGCAGCCGGGCGTCGTCTTTCAATCTGCCGCTGGCGCCTGTTCACGTCGCCTGGCTCGGTTTTCCGGGCAGCACGCTCAACATCGATCTCGACTACGTCATCGGCGACCGCTTCGTCCTTCCGGATGCCGCAAAGCCGTATTACCACGAGAAGTTCTGCCGGATGCCGGAAAGCTACCAGCCGAATGACCCGACGAACCGTCCGAAACCGAAGCCGGTCACGCGGGCCGATCTCGGCCTGCCGGAAGATGACTTCATCTTTGCTTCGTTCAACGGCAACCGGAAAATCATCGCCGAGACGATCGACATCTGGTGCAATATCCTGAAGCGCGCGCCGAACAGCGTCCTTTGGATCATGTCAAACGGGGCGCGGAACCATGCAAATCTCTCGAAGAGGTTCCAGGAGGCCGGCATATCGCCGAAGCGCATCATCTTCTGCCCGCGCGTCACCTACGAAGAGCATATCACGCGCCAGCAGGCGGCCGATATCGGCATCGACACATTCCCGGTCAACGGCCACACGACCACGTCGGAGCAGCTCTGGGGTGGTCTGCCTGTCCTGACAGTCAAGGGCACGAACTTCGCGTCGCGCGTCAGCGAGAGCCTGCTGCAGGCGATCGGCCTGCCCGAACTGGTGGCCGAGGACCTGAAGGCTTATGAAGACATGGCCGTCGAGCTGGCCCAAAATCCTGAAAAGATCGCCGAGTACAAGGCGCGCCTGAAAGCCAACGGCCCGATCATGCCGCTTTTCGACGCCGAACGCTTCTGCGATCACCTGGAGACGGCCTACATGATGATGGCTGAGCGTGCCAGGAACGGCCTTGATCCCGATCACATCGACGTGCCGGCTTTGCCGCCGCGTGCAGAGCCGTTTTACTCGGCGGAATAACGGCCGCATAAGATGAAGGAAACCGCCGGGTGCGCGCCCGGCGGTTTTTCATCGCGGCAATGTCGCCCGATCGGGATTTTCGTTAGCGAAGATCAGCTGAAGGATCGCACCAGACTGCCGACCAAGAGGTTCCAGCCATCGATCAGCACGAAGAACAGGATCTTGAACGGCAGCGAGATCGAGGTCGGCGGCAGCATCATCATGCCCATCGCCATGGTGATCGTCGCAACGATCAGGTCGATGACGAGAAACGGCAGAACGATCAGGAAGCCGATCTCAAACCCGCGCCGAATCTCCGAAATCATGAAAGCCGGAATGAGAACGCGGTAGTCGATCTGAGCACCGGTCTGGACGGTCTGGCCGCGCTCGCGCGCGAGGTCGACGAAGAGCGCCAGATCCTTGTCGCGCGTGTTGGCAGCCATGAAGGTGCGGAAGGGCTCGGCGATGCGCTGCACGGCTTCCTGTTCCTGGATCTGGTTGGCAAGCAGCGGCTGCACGCCGTTCTGCCAGGCCTGATCGAAGGTCGGCGACATGACGTAGAAGGTCATGAACAGCGCCAGCGAAAGCAGGATCATGTTGGAAGGTGTCGACGAAAGCCCCATGCCCGTGCGCAGGATTGAAAAGGCGATGACGAAGCGCGGGAAGCTCGTCACCATGATCAGGATGCCGGGAGCGATCGAAAGGACAGTCAGAAGGCCGAAGGTGCGGATGATCCAGGCCGCGACAGAGCCATCGACAGGTATGTTCAAAAGATCCGTCGGCAGCTGCTGGGCAACCGCCAATTCCGGCGCCGCCGTCATGGCAACGAAGAAAATTATGAATCGAATCATTCGATGACAAAGGTCCTGAACATGACCTTCGATACTCGTCCTTGCGAGCGCAGGTCAACACGTTCCTGTATGTCATCCTTGAGATATTGAAAGCCGCGCGGCCCTTCGATCTGCTGAAGGGAAACGGTGCGGATGTAAGCCAGGATATCCTGGTGAATATCTTCGGCCACCTTCACATCCGGCGGGCCGTTGAAAAGCAGCGCCACTTCGAGGCGGATCCAGTTTTCCGAGGGATAGGCGAGGTTCGACGTGATCGGCTCGAGCTGAACGACGTTGTTCGCCTCGGTGGAGATGTGCGGCAGCCCGCCCTCTCCTTCCGGCTTCTCTTCGCCGCCCGCCGAAACCGTTTCTGCCGCCGCCTCGGCCTGCTCGGCGCTCTTGACGTTCGGCGCAATCATGGTGCCGACGAACCAGCCGCCGCCGGCACCAAGAACGGTGAGCGCGAGCAAGCCTGCCCCCATGATCAGCATGGCGGATTTCGTTTTCGGCTTGCCTTCGGTTTCTTCTGCGTCTGCCATTGTCGTCCGGCCCTAGAGCGGCGAGAAGAGATCGATGGCCTGCTGGCCGCGCGGCGGCTGCTGCACTTCCATCAGACGACCGCGGCCGCCGTAGGAGATGCGCGCTTCGGCGATCTTCTCGTAAGAGATCTGATTGTCGGAATCGACGTCCTGCGGGCGCACGATACCGGCGACGTTGAGGATGCGGATCTCCTGGTTCACGCGGACTTCCTGCGAGCCGCTGATGACGAGGTTGCCGTTTTCGAGGATGCCTGTGACCACGGCGGCGACGAGAAGCGTCAGCTTTTCCGAGCGTTCGATCTTGCCCTTGCCATCGGTGCTGGTGTCTGAGCCATAGGTTATGTCCGTCTGGGAATTCGGATTCCAGCCCAAGATGTTTGCGTCTACGTCCCAATTGAGGCCGCTCGAATTCTGGCGGCTGCGATTGGTTTCGTTGTCGAACGTCGCCTTGTCGTTGATCTGGATATTGACCGTTAGGATATCGCCGACGTTGAGCGCGCGCGCATCCTTGAAGAGGGCCGCCTGGGAATCGCTCCACAGCGAATAGCCTTGCGCTACTTGGCGCGGCTGTTTCGGATAAAGTGCCATCTGGGGTGTCTGGCCATAGGCAAGGCCGCTGCCGATCGGACTCATGGCGGGTGCCCGGCCGATCTCCCTCACAGCCTGCGGCGACTGGCAGCCTGCAAGAAGGGCAACGGCGGCAATGGCAGCCGGGAAACGCTTGTTCATGAGGGATCCTTCGACGTATTGGGATCGGACGCGCTGGCGATGATATTGGCGATGACTGCCGCTTTCAGCGGGTCCATCTCGTTCAGGATCACGCTCGATTGACGCGAGCCGAGCCGCATGATCACCGCTGCTGCGACCTCGATCTTGACTTCCTGAAGCTGCAGCGCCGCCGCATCCGGCTTCATGTTCTTGTAGATATCGATGAGACCGGCCTCGGCCTGCTTGACGAAGTCGTTGCGGCGCTTCAGCCAGTCCTGATATTCGGCCTTGCGCTTGTCCATTTCCGCCATGCGGGAGTCGATATCGGCGCGCAGCTTCTCGAGTTCCTGCTTCTGCAGCAAATAGCGCTGGTCGCGCGCCGGATCGGCGATGTTGGTGCAGAATTGCCTGATTTCCTCTTCCGACGTCAGGTCTCCGGCTGGCCTTGCCGCTTCCTGGGCGAAAGCGCTAGGGATGGAGAGAAGGACGACTGCGGCAAACGGTAGCGAGAACCGCCGCAGCAGATCAGAGATATTCATGTCGAACTTCGAGCCGATCATTGCAGTACGAGCTCCGCCTGCAGCGCGCCAGCGGACTTAATGCCCTGCAAGATCGCGATGATACCATCCGGTTTGACGCCAATGTTGTTGAGACCTGCAACCAGAGTCCTGAGGTCGGGACCGTCGAGGATCGCGACGCGCCCGCCGTTCTGCTGTGCGGCGATATCGGTCTGCGGTTGAACGGCAGTGACGCCGCGCGAGAAGGGTTCCGGCTGGATGATCTGCGGCAGCTCGGTGACCTGAACAGTTAGCGTTCCGTAGCTCACCGCAACCGGCGAGATGCGGACATCCGCTCCGATGACGATCGTGCCCGTGCGTTCGTTGACCACGACCTTCGCCGGCGTATCGGTCTCGACGACGAGGTTTTCGATATCGGCCATCAATCGCGTCAGGTCCGCCACGCGCGGCTTCTGGACGACGACTTCCTGCGCGTCCCTCGCCTCGGCGAGCGGACCGCCGAAGCGGGCAGCGGCATAGCCGTTCACCACATCGGCAATGCGCACGGCCGTCGAGAAGTCCGGATTGCGAAGCTGCAGCACGAGATTGACAGAATCCTTGAAGTGCGAGGGAAGCTCGCGCTCGATAATTGCACCGCCCGGAACGCGGCCGGCGGTCGTGACGCCCTCAGTCAGGGTTGCTGCCTGGCCCTGGGCCTGAAAGCCGGACACGACGACGGAGCCTTGCGCGACCGCGTAAATCTGGCCGTCGGCGCCCGATAGCGACGTCATGATGAGTGTGCCGCCGCGCAGCGAAGTCGCATCGCCCAGCGAACTGACGCTGACGTCGATGCGGCTGCCGGGGCTGGCGAAAGGCGGAAGGTTCGCCGTGACCATGACAGCTGCCGTATTCTTCGCGTTGGACTCGCCGCCTTGCGTCGAAATGCCGAGGTTCTGCAGCATGGCGCGCATCGACTGTTCCGTGAATGGCGAGGCGCGGAAGCCGTCGCCCGTTCCCTGGAGACCGACGATGAGACCGTAGCCGATGAGCTGGTTGTCGCGTCCGGCCTGCAGTGAGGCGATGTCCTTGATGCGCGAAGTCAGCGCAAACGCCGGCGTCACATGCGCCATGCACATGGAAAGGGCCGCGAGCGCGGTGAGAATGCGAGAGACAATCTTCATTTTGCCGCCACGTGTATGGTGCCGTTGGCAAGCACTGTGCCGCTGACGATGACGCCCGAATCCATGTTACGAGCGCGGATGACCTGACCTGTCGAGCCATCCTCTAGCGGAGAGCCCGCTGCGGAGATGGTCATGTTGCCGATGTTGAAGACGAGGCGGATCTGCGAACCGCGCGTCACCGTGTAGGGCTCACGCAACGCCGAGATGGAGATGGTCCGGCCGGGCAGCAGCGTGCGCTTCGAGATCATGCCGCGAACTTCCTCGATGGATTTCGCGTAGCCGCCCGCAAGGTTCGGGTTGGTCACTTCGACTTCCTGAAGCTGGCCGCCGCTGATCGTTTCCCCGGGATAGATGATAGCCGTCGGCACGACCGCATAGCCCGTGCCGGCGCTCGCCGCGCCGGGGATGAAAATGCCTGCAGCAGCAACCGCGGCCAATGCCGTCAAAGCGACGATATTTCTCGCCCGGCGAAACATCATGTTCGGCCCTTTCCTCGTTTACTTCAGGTTCTTGCTGACGATGGAGGCCATTTCGTCGGCAGTGGTGATGACCTTGGAATTCATCTCATAGGCCCGCTGGGCCGATATCAGTTCGGTAATTTCCTTCACCGGATCGACGTTCGAGGATTCCAAGTAGCCCTGCTTCATGTATGCGAAGCCCTCTTCGTCCGGCGTGCCGACGACCGGGTCGCCGGAGGCGGGCGTCTGCTGAAAGAGGTTGTCGCCGAGCGGCTGAAGGCCGGCCTCGTTGACGAAACTCGCAAGCGTCAGCTGGCCGAGCGTTGTCGGATCCGTCTGGCCCGGGAGCTTGGCGGTGACTTCACCGGAGCGGCTGATCGTCAGTTCGGTCGAGCCGGTCGGAATGGTGATGCCGGGCACGACTTCGTAACCATCGACGGTTACGAGCTGGCCCTGATCGTTCTTGTTGAAGGCGCCGGCACGCGTATAGAGCGTCGTGCCGTCTGGAGCCTCGATCTGGAAGAAACCCTTGCCGATCAGCGCGACGTCGAGGTCGTTGCCGGTCTGGCTGAGTTCACCCTGGATGTGCAGGTTGCGGATTGCCGATGTTTGCACGCCGAGACCGATATTGGCGCCTTCCGGAACGATCGCCTGATTGGCGCGGTTTGCCACGCCCTTGGCGCGTTCGGTCTGGTAGAGAAGGTCGGTGAACTCGGCGCGTGCGCGCTTGAAGCCCGTCGTATTGATGTTCGCGATGTTGTTCGCGATCACTTCGAGGTTGGTCTGCTGGGCATCCATGCCGGTTGCCGCAATGGCGAGCGCTCTCATCGGTTCGTCCTTAAATCCAGTTACATCTGCATCTTGGTGACTTCGAGAAAGGCCGACACGACCTTGTCACGGATTGCTATTGCGGTTTGAAGCGTCTGTTCGGCCTGCAGCATGGAATCGACCACTTCGCGGGTCGTCGCCGTGCCCTTGATGCCGGCGAAGGACATGCTTTCGGCGCCCTTCATGGTGTCAACGGCCTGAGTTGCCATGTTGCCGAGAATGGCGGCGAAGCTCTGGTCGTTCCTGGCGCTTTCGGCTGCCGAAGAAGCCGTGGAGGAATTCTCGGTCGCAACGCTGCCGATGCCGCGCGTGAGAGAGAGAGAACTGACGTTCTGTACGTTATTGATCATTATTGGCTCTTCAGAAGATCGATCGTGGAGGAGATCAGGTCGCGGGTCTGCTTGATGGTCTGCAGGTTGGCGTCATAGGAACGGTTGGCTTCGCGCATGTCCGCCATCTCGACCAGCATGTTGACGTTCGGGAGCTTGACGACGCCGCGCTCGTCGGCGGCGGGGTTGCTCGGATCGTATTCGGTGGTGAAATCGGCCTCGTCGACGCCGAGCTTCTTGACGCCCACCGTCGTCACGCCGCCTGCGCGATCAACTTCTTCGCCGAACGTGATCGTCTTGCGGCGATAGGGATCGGCGCCGGGCGTATCACCGGTCGAGCGGGCGTTTGCGATGTTTTCAGAGACGATGCGCAAACGCGTCGACTGCGCTTCGAGTCCGGAACCTGCGATCTTCATGGCTGCTGTCAAAGGATCCACGGCATTACTTCCTTACGGTCATCAACATCATTCGATGAAAGGAGCCGACCAGCGAGGTATTCAGCTCATACTGACGCTTGATTTCGCCACTCTTGGACAGTTCCTCGGCCAGACCGACGGTGTTGCCGGATTCCTGAACGCCGATCTCCTGGTCGAGAGCCGCTTCCTTGACGTCGATGTCGCCGCTGGTGCTGAAATCGTTGCCGCTGAAATGCACCGGGTTGGTGCGGGCCATCGTGATATCGGCCTTGTCGAGAACGGCCTCGAAGGGCGTCACGTCCTTGGCACGAAATTTCGGCGTGTTAGCATTCGCAATGTTGCCGGCCACAACCTCCTGACGGATCGTCAGCCATTCCGCCTGCCGCGAGGCCAAGTCGAAAAGTTGAATCGGTTGCATGGGAACTCTCCGTGTTTACTGAGAGGACCCTACGGCGGTAATCTTGCGTCAGACTTACGGAGAATTCAGGCTTCGCTGCGGTCAGCTTTATTGGCCGTACCAAAAAGGAAAGAGGCCCGTCGCCTTCGCGCGGAGCCTCCAGCAGGATCGCTGCAGCGATCACTTGTTTTGGTAGATTTGGCCCCTGGAAGTCACGATCACCCATTTGCCGTCGCGCTCTTCCAGCGTGGCGAGGTGGCTTTCGTCCGGAAGGATCGATCCGACGCGCACGACATACATGCCCGAAGAATCCTCGATCAAGGCGCGGCCGTTTGCAACGTGCAGGAGCTTGAAGCCGGAAACGGCAGGGAACGGCTGGTCTTCGGGCACCATGGCACCCCTGTCGCTCTCCTTGCCGACATTCGAAACCGTCGCGGTCGTCAGCGGGTCAAAGGGAAGCTCTGGCTTGTTCTCGACCTCGTTCTTGTTGACCATGGCAAGCGGCGAGACACTGAAAACATTGCGCGCCGGCCAGTCCGGCAGGTCACGGCTCCGATCGCTCTGCGCGACGTCAATGCCGAACTTGTCCTCGTTGAAGAAGACGTACCAGGGGAAAAACGCCGCAGCACCTGCAAGCGTGAGCCCTGCCACAGTCAACACGCGGTCGAGCATCAGCGCTTGCCGCTTTTCCCGTGGCTTCAAGGGAGCGATGCGCTCATCATCGTCTTCGAATTTCGTCAAAGCTAACCTCTGGATCTCGTCGGGATCGTTGCCGGCTGGTTCGGAATTCCGGCAGCGGTCTTGAGAGCAGCCGCCAGGTCAGCAAAGGCATCGACCGACGCGCGATCTCCCGGAGACTGTTTCAAAACATCGTAAATAATTGGTACCTGCTTGACCGCCATGTCCAAATCCGGATCAGCGCCCGGCCGGTAGCCGCCGATGAGACGCAGGTCGCGCGTTTCCTCGAAGCGATGGATCAGCGCCTTCAGGCGCGAGACGAGCTTTTCCTGATCCGGCGTCCAGGCCTTGCGGGCAAGGCGCGAAATGGACGCCAAGGGGTCGATCGGCGGGTAACGGCCTTCTTCCGCAAGGCTTCGCTGCAGGACGATATGGCCATCGAGAATGCCGCGCGTCGAGTCGGCGATCGGGTCGTTGTGATTGTCGCCATCGACGAGGATCGAGATGATCGCGGTGATCGTTCCCGTGCCTTCCGGGCCGGGACCGGCGCGCTCTAGCAGCCGCGGCAGCTCGGTGAAAACCGATGCAGGGTAACCGCGGGCGATCGGCGGCTCACCGGATGCGGTCGCTACCTCGCGGATCGCATGGGCAAAGCGCGTGACGCTATCAACGATCAGCAGTACGTTGTCGCCCTGGTCGCGGAAATGTTCGGCGATCGTGACCGCCGTCAACGGCGCCATCTTGCGCAGCATCGGGCTTTCGTCGCTGGTCGCGACCACGGCGATCGATTTCTTCATGTTCTCGCCGAGCGTATCCTCGATGAATTCGCGCACCTCGCGGCCGCGTTCGCCGACGAGCGCAATCACTACCTTGTCGAAGGTATCGGCCATTGCAAGCATCGAGAGAAGCGTCGATTTGCCGACGCCCGAGCCTGCGAAGATGCCGAGGCGCTGGCCGTGGCAAAGCGGAGAAAAAATGTCGATGGCGCGGACGCCTGTCCGGAAGCCCTTCTCGACGCGTTTGCGGGTCATCGAAGGCGGCGCGGTATTGGAGATTGAACGGCGATCGAGGCCATCGACGATCGGGCCAAGGCCATCGATCGGTTCGCAGAGCGAATTGATCGTGCGGCCGCACCAACTTTCGGCCGGCGATATGCGAAAGGCCCCTTTGCGGATGACCGTATCGTGGATGCCGATCGGTTCGCCCGGCTCGATCGGGCAGACATATGCCAGTTCCGGTTCCACGCGGACGACCTCGCCGAGGTGGATGCCAGTCGCCGACTTGTGGGCGACAAACTCGCCGAGACGGACCTGCCGGGAAAGGCCGCTCACCGTATAGTGGCCAGCGGCAATGGTCTGCACATGGCCACCATGCGCGACCGCAAATTCCGGCTTAGCATAGCGGCTGACGAGGCCGGCCAGGTGTCCCAGCTTCGGCGAAAGCTCGTCTTCGGTCAGCATTGTCTTACTCATCCGTCAAACCTTCCGCTTAGCGGCTGCCGCCTAGCGTCTTGATCGCCTCGTTGAAGGAGTTTTCACTGTCGGTCGTCAGCGAGGCGATGCTTTCGAACGCGCGGTTGACTTCTATCAGCTGGGTGATTTCGCGCATGGCGTTGACGTTGGAGTTTTCGAGATAACCCTGCTCGACGCCGATATTGAACCGGTCGGTCACGGCCCGCGGTGTTTCCGTGGTCATGACGCCGCTGTTCTCATAGCGGAGGTAGCCCTTGTCGATATCGGCTTCAAAGAGACCGAGCGACGCGACCTGCCGGCCGCCTTGATAGATCATGCCGTCATTGCCGACCCTGGGTTCGCCGCCCGCCGTGTTCAGCTGGATCGGGGCACCGCCGGCGTCAAGGACCGGGTATCCGCGGATCGACACAAGCTCGCCTGTGTCCTTCATGGTGAAGCGGCCATCCTTGGTCAGAACCTGGCCCGCCGGCGTATCCAGAGCGAACCAGGCATCGCCCTTGATCGCAAAATCCAGCATGTTGCCGGTGTGCTGCAGTTCGCCGCTGTCTCCGGAGAGATAGTCGTTGCCCTGTGAGACGAAGGCAACCTTCGCGTTCAGCTTGTTGTCCGTGTCGCTAAGCAACTGATTGAACTTGACTTCCGTCCCGCGAAATCCGGTCGTGTTCACGTTCGCCATGTTGTCCGCGATCGTCGTCAGGCGCTTTTCGAGTGCCATCTGGGATGACAAGGAAACATAAAGACCGGATTGCATCTGAATAAGCTCCTGGCATTGGCGATGAACGGAACGAAAACCGGGGTCCCTGTCGTTTGTTCGACCACGGTTTTCGCTGAGGCGGCATCTCAGAAACGGGCGGATCGGCCCATTCGTCACCCTCAATCTGACAGCAAATCCTTGCGCGAAACTGGCATGCAAAATGCAAGCCGCAAGCGCCTAGCCATCAGCCTCACGCAAGCCAGCAACCCTATCCCTTGGGCTGAAAACAACGTTCAGGTTTGGACTGACGATGAATATCATTATCGGATTGGTGATCACGGTCGGCTGTATTATCGGCAGCTTCATGGCGATGGGGGGAGAGATCGAGGCTCTGTTTCAGCCTTTCGAGTTCGTCATCATCGGCGGCGCCGGTCTCGGCGGCTTTATCATGGCGAATCCCATGAAGGTCGTGAAGGATTCCGGCAAGGCGCTCGCCGAGGCGTTCAAGCACTCCGTTCCGAAGGAGCGCAACTATCTGGATACGCTCGGCGTTCTCTATTCGCTGATGCGCGACCTGCGCACCAAATCGCGCAATGAGATCGAAGCACATATCGACAATCCGGCGGAATCTTCGATCTTCCTGTCAGCTCCGACGATCCTGAAGAACAAGGAACTGACGGCATTCATCTGCGACTACGTCCGTCTGATCATCATCGGCAATGCCCGCTCGCATGAGATTGAGGCACTGATGGACGAAGAGATCAACACGATCCTGCACGACAAGATGAAGCCTTATCACGCCATCTCGATTATGGGCGACTCCTTCCCGGCGATCGGCATCGTCGCGGCCGTCCTCGGCGTCATCAAGGCCATGGCGCATATCAACGATTCGCCGGAAGTCCTCGGCCACCTCATCGGTTCGGCCCTCGTCGGCACGTTCCTCGGCATCATTCTGTCCTATTCGGTCTGCGCGCCGCTGGTTTCGCAGATCAAGGTCGTGCGCACAAAGCAGCATCGCCTCTACGTGATCGTGAAGCAGACACTGCTTGCCTACATGAACGGCTCCGTTCCGCAGGTGGCTCTCGAATACGGCCGCAAGACGATCTCGGCTTACGAGCGTCCATCGATCGACGCGGTCGAACAGGAAATGATGAACCCGGGTGGCGAGAACAAGGCGGCCTAAGTGACCATGAGCAACCTTTCCCCTCAAAGGCCGGCGATGGACCCGGTCCTCCTTGCGAAGCTGACCGGGCGCCTCGGCGACCGGGCGACCATAGAAAAGCTCTGCGTTTCACTGTCGGAGGTCTATGGCGAATTCCTGCCGGATATTTTCAAGAGCGAAACCGGGCTAGACATTGCCGTCGCCTATCTTGGCTGCAGTTCCAGCTACAAGAACGACCTGATCGCCGACCTCGGCACCAATGTGACCCTTGTCGATGCGACGCTGCGCAACTGGTCGCAGAATATCACCTTTGCCTGCGGCAACAGCTTCGTTATCACACTGATGGAAAACCTGCTTGGAGCTGCGTCCGATACGATCGAACAGCCGGCCGACAGGTTGCTCTCGGTCATCGAACTTGAACTTGCGGTCATGGTTTTCGAGAAGATCGCCAATGTCTTCCGCTCCGCGGTCAATCCACCGGGCGGTTTCGAGCCCAGCCTTGAGCCCCCGCATGCGCTGGATTCGCGTGCCCGGCCCTCCAAAGACACGCCGGACGAATTCGCCTCGGCGATCAACATGACGATCACGCTTTCGGGCATCACATCCGAATTCTCGGTGATCGTGCCCCAGGCGCCGCTGCTGAAGACGCAGATTTCGGCGCCGAAGGCGAAGACCCAGTCCGCCAAGTCTGAGGCATGGACCGAACAGCTCAGCGAACAGGTCCACCGGTCGCATGTGACGCTCGACGCGAAAATCCGCCTTCAGGACCTGACGTTGCGCACGATCTCCAAGCTCGCACCGGGCGACGTCATCCCCTTCCGCGACACCGGCGACGTCCGCGTTGAGGTCAGTGCCAACAGCAAGGAATTGTATGTGTGCGAGTTCGGGCGTTCCGGCGAAAATTACACCGTCCGGGTCAAAGATACGATCAGCTCCGATGACGAGCTCATCCGTCATTTAATGAATTAATCGGTTCCCGTCCCTTTCGCTGCAACGGCAGTTTGAGGCAAGTTTCAACTGGAATAGTGATTTCATGGCTACGAAGAAAACACAGCAGAACGACGATCTGTCACTGGAGCTTCCAGGCAACGAAGCTGACCTCGATCAGGCGATCGATGATCTCCGCGGGGTTCTGAAGCAGGATTCGGACGGCGAAGTTCCAGAGTTGGGCGAAGAAGCCGATGTTTTCGGCGCCGGAACCGGTACCGATCTGTCGGCTTTCGGCGACTTCGGCAGTGACAGCACAGCCGAGACACCCTTCGGCAACGGCGACTTTGGCGGCTCTTCGGATTTCGGCGATACCGGTTTCTCCGCGGCGATCGTCGAACCGGCACCGCTTGGCAGCGCGCTTTCTTCGAACTTCGAACTGATCATGGACATTCCGATCGACGTCCAGATCATGCTCGGCAGCAGCCGCATGCAGGTTTCCGGCCTGATGAATCTCAACGAAGGCGCCACCATTGCCCTCGACAAGAAGATCGGCGAGCCGGTTGAGATCATGGTGAACGGCCGCAAGATCGCACGTGGCGAAATCACCGTCCTGGAGAATGACGACACCCGCTTTGGGGTTAAATTGATAGAAGTTTTGAGCACCAAAAAAGCCTGACCCCGGTTAGGGGCGGAGAGGTTAGACCATGATGGACTTTGACGATTTCGGCGGCGCACTTGCCGGGAAACCGTTGACCCAGGCTGAAAAAGCGGCGGCTGTACTCCTCGCTATGGGGAAGGGAGTCGCAGGCCGGCTGTTGAAATATTTCACCCAGGCCGAGTTGCAGACGATCATATCTTCCGCTCAGGCTCTGCGAGCCATTCCGCCGGACGAGCTGCTTGGCCTGGTGGCCGAATTCGAAGACCTCTTCACCGAAGGCGCCGGCCTGATGGACAATGCCAAGGCCATCGAGAGCATTCTCGAAGAGGGCCTGACGCCGGACGAGGTAGACAGCCTTCTCGGCCGCCGCACAGCATTCCAAGCATACGAAACCTCCATCTGGGACCGTCTCGGCGAGGGGGATCCGGCCTTCATCGGCAAGTTCCTGCTGCGCGAACATCCGCAGACCGTTGCCTATATTCTTTCGATGATGCCGTCTTCCTTCGGCGCCAAGGTGCTGATGCAGCTTCCGGACAGCCGCCGCGCGGACATCATGAACCGCACCGTCAACCTGAAATCCGTCAGCCCCAAAGCCGCTCAAATCATCGAGAAGCAGGTGGTGACGCTGCTGGCCGAAGTCGAAGCCGAGAAGAACTCGATCGGATCGAACAAGGTTGCCGAACTCATGAACGAGATGGACAAGCCGCAGGTCGACACGTTGCTCACTTCGCTGGAGTCGATCAGCCGCGAATCCGTCAACAAGGTTCGCCCGAAGATCTTCCTCTTCGACGACATTCTCTACATGCCGCAACGCAGCCGGGTCATGCTGCTCAACGATATCTCCGCCGACGTTCTCACCATGGCTTTGCGCGGCGCGTCGGCCGAAATCCGCGAGGCAGTTCTCTCCTCGATCAGCCCGCGCCAGCGCCGCATGATCGAATCGGACCTGCAGAGCGGCACTGCCGGCATCAATCCGCGCGAGATCGCCATTGCCCGGCGTGCCGTCGCCCAGGAAGCGATTCGCCTGGCAAACTCCGGCCAGATCCAGCTCAAGGAGGCGGAGAGCGGAGCGCCGGCAGCAGCCTAAGCTTCTGCTTCTGTTGACAACCCGGCGAGAAACCGTTCCCGGCGTTGATCACGATGTACCGCAAGACTACGCTTTTCGGAACGGGCCGCGCCTTGCTGCGGCCCTTTCCATTGATGGAGGGCCGCGAACTTGGCTGATGAGGACAAGGACAGCAAAACAGAAGCCCCGACGGCGAAAAAGCAGGCCGACGCAGCCGAGAAAGGTAATACGCCCTTCTCACGCGAAGTGCCGATCTTCGCCACCGTTCTTGCGACCTTTATCTATCTGACCTTCTATCTGCCCGATGGTATCAGCCGGGTCAGCGAATCGCTTCGTGACATCTTCGAACAGCCGGACCAGTGGAAGATCGAGACCGGGCCGGACGCGATGTCACTCTTCGTGCATCTCGGCTGGGTGAGCGCTGTGCTTCTCACCCCGGCCATGCTGCTGTTCATGATCTTCGGCGTCGTAGCCTCCATAAGCCAAAATCTTCCTACTCCAGTTCTCGAACGCATCCGTCCGCAGCTGTCGCGCCTTTCGCCGGCCAAGGGCTTTGCGCGCATCTTCAGCGTGCCCGGCCTGATCGAATTCGGCAAATCGCTCTTCAAGATCCTGATCGTCGGAGTGATCATGTTCTTCGTGCTGAAGAGCGAATATTTCAACGCGATCGATGCGATGTTCTCCGACCCACAAACCTTCTTCGAGCGGACGATGACGATCATGCGCAAGATCGTGCTGGTCGTACTTTTCGCAACGGCCGTCGTTGCGATCGCGGACTTCTTCTGGTCGCGACATCACTGGTTCACCGAACTCAAGATGACGCGGCACGAAGTGAAGGAAGAAAACAAGCAGGCGCAGGGCGACCCGTTCGTGAAGGGCCGCCAGCGCTCGCTGATGCGGGACCGTGCCCGCCGCCGCATGATTGCCAATGTCGAACGCGCCACGCTCGTCATCGCCAACCCGACGCACTATGCCGTGGCGCTGCGTTATGTGCGCGAGGAAAACGATGCGCCGGTGGTTCTGGCCAAGGGTCAGGACCTTATTGCGTTGAAAATCAGAGAGATAGCCGAAAAGAATGGGATTCCTGTTTTCGAGGATCCGCCTCTTGCCCGCTCCATGTTTGCGCAAGTCTCGATCGATAGTGTCATCCCGTCAGTATTCTACAAGGCCGTGGCAGAGCTCATTCACCGGGTTTATGCTGCCGACGCCAGGAACAAACGGGTAAGATAAGCCGAATGAAGAAATGCCCCTACTCTTCTCAGCGTGAAAGAATTCTTGCCGAAGCCATCAGCCCGGTTGCGACCGAGCTTCGGCTTCTCGACGCTTCGGATCTCATTTCGCTGCTGCGCTTCGAGTATTACGGCAGCATCGCCGATCTGGTTGCGTCGGCTGCAGAGCTGTTCTTTCATCCCGGCACCGTCAATTTCGGCCTTGGGGGCAGTTACACGCTGGAATGGGGCGGCAAGCCCGAGGTCGTCCTCGATCTCGAGATCAAGCCACGCGGCGTGACGGTCTATGCGCAGCTCACGATGGCGGAGCAGCATGCCGGTATCGAGATCAACCATATCGCCTTCCAGGATCCGTCTGCCGATCCGGACGTGAACACGGCCTTCCTCGAACGCAGCCTGCGTGAAAGCCGGTACAATACCCGGCCGCTTCAGGCGCTTGCGGGCTGATCGATACTTCAGTTTCAGGCTTGGAAGAACCCGGCCGGTTTATCCGCGCCGGGTTTGGCAATTGGCCCCTTCAGCTGATGTAGCCGAGGCGGATCGCCTTGGCGATCGCCTGGATGCGGTTGACCGAATCCAGCTTGATCGTCGCCGAGCCGAGGTAAGCATTCACGGTATGGACTGAAAGTCCGAGCTTGTCGGCAATCTCTTCGCTGATGCGCCCGTCGCCCGCAAGCTGCAGGCAGGCAATCTCGCGCTCGCTCAGTGTTTCCGCCGCCGCTACGCGGCGCTCATCCATCGAGAGCAGATCCATCATGACCTGGCAGCTGCGGCCATGAAGCTCCACGATCATGTCGCTGCCGGGATCGAGGTAATCGCCCATGAAGATGACGAACCCGTTTCCTGCCGTACCGAGCCGCACAGGAAAAGCGAGGCCTGAAAATGGCAGAATGCCGTCCTTCAGTCGCGTCATGAACGGCGCGAAATCGGTCGAGCCGGGCGCGGTGCGATCATGGCCGCCGGCCCACGACAAGGGCAAAAGGGATTTTTCGATGTGTTCCAGCAGCGCATCGCCATAGGCATCCACAAGTGCCTTGCTGGAGGCCACCGCAGCCGACAGCCCCCAGTTTTCCAATTCGCAGACCAGACGCTGCTTCGCAGGTAGGCCCGAGCCGCTCATCCGGTAGACCGCGAAATTCTGGGCGTCCGCCAGCTTCTGCATCGCGACCAGCCGCGGGAAGAGATCGGAGCGGCTGCTTACCCTGTTCACACGTATGCTGCGGATGTGTTCGGTACTACCCATCGCCCTGCTTGACGAATGCCCCATAAATTCCCCTCAGACGAGATTATTTCTCACCGCAAACGCTATCGCCTCGGAGCGAGTCTTAGTCGCTGTCTTTCGCATGACGCTCGTAATGTAGTTGTTGATCGTATTGCGGGAGATGCCCAGGATCATCGCGATCTCATCGCTGGTTTTGCCTTCGGCGATCCAGAAGAGACATTCGAGCTCCCGCTCCGTCAGCTCGAAATCGCGGTCCACCCGGGTGCCGGCGCACTGGAGGGAGCTCGCGAGATAGCCTGCAAGAAGCCCGACGTCCCTCAGCCGTTCCGGCGACAGGATAAACCCGTCATCGAAGAGAAACATCAACGATAGCCGCGAGCGACCGACATTGAACGTCAAGGAACAATACTGGCGGCTGGCGCCATCCGGCACATGGGTATTGTCGGGGAGGAGTGCAAAATGCGGCTGGAAGAGCTGCATGCATTTTTCCAGCTCGGTCGTGCGCGCATAGCTGTTGGTCAATGCCGCCGCCAGATCCTTCACGAGGTCGAACGGCCAGTCCGAGGATACGATAGAATCGAGGCCGGCTTCCTGAATGAGATCGGAGCGCGCCAGCAGGTAATGCGACGCCCCAACGTAATCCGTCAGCGTGCGAAGTGCCGCCTGCAACCTGCCGCTGTTGGCAATTTCGCTAAGTTGCCCAATGAGCTCCTCGCGGGAGCAAAGGCTGATAGCCTGGAGACCGACGAAATTCGCGGACTGATTTTCGCCCTTAAGCAGTGTGTGCATATCCATAGGCAGCGTCCCGCGCGGCTGAGTGCCCGTCTCTGCAAGGCATTGTTGCGCAGGACCTACGCGGCCTGCCGCAATGACTAGACGAATCACCCAAGGGTAAGTCAGACGTCAGAAACTACCATATCCGAGTTCTTGGGATTTACTCTTGCCGCTTTCCGTGCGCGTGATTCGCGCTCAGACATCGCTTGATTAGATAGTCTTGAACCTATGGTGATTCTCTCAGTCTCGCAACACAACACTCGTTATAGGCGAGTCATCAATATGAGCAATTCTTTGACGCAATTCATACATACTTTAAATTCAGCTAATTCTAATTTGAATATCACGAACAAATCCGCCGATACTGCACGTCACATATGACTATGTATTTATGAAATAAAACTTTCGACCTTAAACAATCTTCCTGCCAAGCGATTTCTTCTGATTTATAAGAGTGAAACGTTCGCTCTCGCCTGATCCGGCAACAATCAAGCACCTTTTCAATCTTGTGCAAAATATGTCCCGCTCGGGTGCCTGCTGATAACAAATCCGTGATCACGCTGACGGTGGACATTAAAAAAGGCCGGTCCCCCGGCCTTTCGTTTAAGCGGCGTTGTCCACGGCCCATTTCCTGAGGATTTTCGCGGCGCGCTCCTCGTTGATCTCGACCATTCGCGCGAGCTTCCGTTCCGGGCCTTCCTTGACGCGGCGGTTGAAGTTTCCGTCGTCGTCGCCCAGGCTGAGCAGATCCTCCGTGCTGTCGAAGCCGAAGTCCGAGCCGAAGCCGTCCATGAGTGCGCCGCCGGCAGCCGTTCCTCCGGCCGGTGCGAAATCCGGCAGTTCCAGGCCTACGCTTTCGGCAGACGTGTCGCCGATTGCGCCCACGCCGCCACCGCTGATGCTGCGCACCAGAGGCCGCACGCCCATCCAGACTACCACGAAGGCGACGCCCAGGAAGGCAAGCGAGTTGATGATGCCGGCCAGGTTGCGGCTCAGCATGTCGAGGATG
Organism: Rhizobium sullae; assembly: GCF_025200715.1. Classification (NCBI taxonomy): domain Bacteria; kingdom Pseudomonadati; phylum Pseudomonadota; class Alphaproteobacteria; order Hyphomicrobiales; family Rhizobiaceae; genus Rhizobium; species Rhizobium sullae. The sequence goes on along the minus strand of NZ_CP104143.1, from coordinate 256,079 downwards.
CGAACGCCGCCGGCGGCATCTTCGAGAAGCTGGTTCTCGAGGAAATCCATCGCCGTGACCGTGACCACGTCGCCTCGATCGGCACTGATACCGGCTGCAGACGTCACGATCTTGTTCATCTCGGCGAGATAGGCGTCGATCTTTGCCTGATCGGCAGGTTCGCCAACCATCTGGGCAACACGGCCCTTGTTGACGACAACGGCGATCGAAAGCTTCTCGATCTTGTAGCTGCTACGGGTCGTGGCAGTGGTCTTGCTGTTGATCTCGTAGTTGGTCTGCTCTTCCTTCTTGTCCGACTTGTCTTGTGATTCCGGATTGTTGCTTCCGCCCTGCTCGGGTGCGGCCTGCGGAACGTTCTGCTCGACGGTCGTCGCGTTGTCGGACTGCTTCTGCTGCGACTGCGAGGCTTCCTTGGTGGTGCGCACGGACCGCTCCACCTTCGATTCCGGATCGTAGACCGTCTCCTGGATCTGCTGCGCGTCCGTGTTGAGATCGGCCGTCACGCTGGAGCGGAAATTGTCCATGCCGAGGAAGGGCGCCAGCGCCTTGTCGATATTCGATTCGACTTCCTGCTGGACGTTCTGGACGATGTTTAGCGAGCGGTTCAGCGAGCTGTTGCTCGCCTCGTCGCCGGAGGCCAGCAGCTGGCCGGCGGAATCGAGAATCGTCACGTCATCGACGTCAAGCCCCGGCACGGCCGAGGCGACGAGGTGGCGGATCGAGGTGGCTGCACTTCGGCCCGCCGCAGCACTCGCCCGGATCATGACGGAGGCTGTCGGCTTCTGCTCCGCCTTGCGGAAGTTTCCGACCTCCGGCATGACGATATGGACGCGTGCGGCGGTGATTCCGGAGATGGACTGAATGGTGCGGCCTATTTCACCCTCGAGCGCACGGACGCGCGTGACTTCCTGCATGAACGAGGTAAGGCCGAGCGAGCCGACATTGTCGAACAATTCGTAGCCTGCGTTGGCGCTGTTCGGCAGCCCGCGCTCGGCAAGCAGCAGGCGGGCCTTGCCCGTCATGCCGGCGGGCACCGTAATGCTCGAACCGTCGGAACCGACCTGGAAGCCGATATTGGCCTCCGCAAGAGCCATGCTGATTTGATTGAGGTCAGGAGTATCAAGGCCGACATAGAGCATTTCCTGTGCCGGCTTGTTGACGAAAAAGGCTGCAGCCAAAATGATTGCGATGGAAAAAACGCCAACACCAGCGAGTGCCAACAAGCGGGTTCGCCCCAGCGAACCTAAGTTCCTAGTGAGCTGAACTAATTGATTTAACAGATTCATTCTGTTCTCGCACGATCCGTCAAAGACAAAACAGGCTTATTGCCTCATTCCTTGATAGACGGCGAAACTTGTGCGAGCGTTTCGTCAGAGCAGGCTGAGAAACTGAAAAATCAGAAGAAATCGAAGTCGCCGGCCGCCTTGCTGAGCGGCTGGGAATGGCCGTGGCGCGTGGCGCCGCCGAGCGCTTTCTGCATCTCGGCAAGCTTGACGAGACTGAGCGCGGTCGCGACGTCAACAGCCCAGCTTTGCGGAATTTCACCTGTGATCGTGTCGATGAATTCAGCCAGACCACGGGCTTTCTGGACGGCAAGATCGATGCCCTGCATGATTTTCATGCTGTCCGGCGAATTCAGGACATCGGCGCCGCCGATTTCGAGAAGCTGCGGCTCGATGCGTTCGATGAGGTAAGCGACATCATGCAGTTCGGAAACGATGCGCATGAGGATATCCGGAAGCGCCTCGACCGGCGAAGGCGGCTCGATCGGTCCACTGAAAGTCATAGAAAAATCCTTGTCATCAGAAAAATTCGATACTTGTTTCGACCGACTTCTGCGGCGTGACGGGACGCTGTTCGAGAGCCACCGTTTTCTGCGTTTCGGCGCCCGTCAGCGGGTACTGGCGCGCGCGGCCTGAAACCGGCCAGTATTCGAGCTTGCGGCCATGTTCGCCGCCGGTGCTGGAGCTGACGACCGGGATGCCTTCGTCCCTCAGGAACTGCATGGCGAAGGCGGCGTTCTGTTCGCCGACATTGGAGAATGTCGAGATCGTCTTCGCCCCGCCGAAAATCTTTGCCTCCAGGCGGTCGCGGCGCGCGCCCTGCTTCAGAAGGCCGTTGATCAGCAATTCCATCAGATGAACGCCATAGCGTGTGGCGTCCCCGCCGCTCATCGGCGTATTGCCCGTGCCTGGCAGCAGGAAGTGGTTCATTCCGCCCACACCGGCCACGGGATCGCGCAGACAGGCAGCCACACACGAGCCAAGAATGGTCGTCAGAACCGCGCCCGGATCATTCAAGACCTTCCATTCGCCTTGAATGATATGAACGCGGCGGGCTGCTGCCTCGACATTCATTTCAGCGCTCCAAACACGGCTTCGATAGCCGCTTTCATCTTTTCGATGGTGAAGGGCTTCGCAAGCACGTTGTTGGCGCCGAGCTGGGCAGCCTTCTGCACGAGAGCGCGATCGCCCTGCGCCGTCAGGATGATGAAGGCGGCCTTCTTCGTTGCCGGATTGGTGCGCACGGCCTGCAGCAGGCCTAGACCATCCATCTTTGGCATGTTGAAGTCCGAGATCACCAGGTGATGCGGCTGCTGGGCCATGATCTTCATGCCCTGCTCGCCGTCGCCGGCAGCCGTGATCTGCTTGAAGCCGAGCTGGGTCAGCGCATCGCTGAGCAGCAACCGGCTCGTGACCTGATCGTCGACGATCAGAACTTTGATTTTCTCCGCAATCGACATTATTCTGTCCCTTCCTTTCGGGCGGCTGTCATTTTCAGTATTTCTTCGCCGATGGCATTCAGTGGCAGCTGCTGCTCAACGGCACCGAGTTCATAGGCCACTCGCGGCATTCCGTAGACCACGCAGGTCTTTTCGTTCTGTCCGAGAGTGCGCGCGCCTGCATGGCGCATCTTCAAGAGACCAGCCGCGCCATCGCGGCCCATGCCTGTCAGGATCACGCCGACCGCATTGCGTCCGGCAAGTTCGGCAACGGAATCGAAGAGAACGTCGACCGAGGGGCGATGTCCGTTCACCGGATCGCGCTCGACGAGACGGCAACAGGGAGCCGACGCATTTGCGACCTGCAAATGACGTTCTCCGCCTGGTGCCAGATAAATCTTACCAATCTCTAAACGTGCGCCATCCGTCGCCTCTTCGACGACCGGAGCACAGAGGCGGTTAAGGCGCTCAGCAAAGCTTTTCGTGAAGGTCGGCGGCATATGCTGGGTAATGACCGTCGGCGGGCAGTTCGCCGGAAACTTCTGAAGCACCGCGATCAGTGCTTCTACGCCGCCCGTCGACGAACCGATCGCAACGATCTTGCGGCCGACCCGGAAATCGGCGACCGATACCGGCGGAACCGGAGTTGCAGCCGGCTGCACGAACTGGCGTTGCGTGCGCGCGGCAGCCTTGACCTTCTCGGCGAGGTCGCCGAACGGGCGCAGCTCGCCGGGGGCAGGCTTCCCGACGCAATCGAAGGCGCCGATTTCGAGCGCAGCCAGGGTTGCTTCCGCGCCGCGGTGCGTCATGGTGGAGACCATGATGACCGGCATAGGGCGAAGCCGCATGATCTTCTCGAGGAATTCCAGGCCGTTCATGTTCGGCATCTCGATGTCGAGCGTGACGACATCGGGATTGAGCTTCTTGATTGCCTCGCGCGCTTCCAGTGCATCGCCCGCCTGGCCGATGACGCTGACCTCCGGATCGGAACTCAAGACGGCGCTTATCAGCCCGCGCATCGTCGGGGAGTCGTCAACGACGAGAACTCTTGCCGGTGCGCTCATCCCTTTCTCCCCAGTCCCTTCGTCGTGTGGCGATACGTCGTGACGCCGATATTGTCGAAGACGTGCTTTGCTTCGCCGGATACGCGCTCGGAATGGCCGATGTAAAGATGTCCGCCTTCAGGCAGCAGTTCGGCAAAGCGCGACCAGATCTTCATCTGCGTCGGTTCGTCGAAATAGATGACGACGTTGCGGCAAAAGATGATGTCGAACTTGCCCTTGAAGGGCCACTGCGCCATCAGGTTCAGCTCGTTGTAGGTGATCAGGCGCTTGACGCGGTCATCGACCTGGAATTTACGGCGGCCATCCACGTTGACTTCCGTGAACCACTGCTTGCGCATGGCCGGCGACACGGTTTCGAGAGCCGTCTCGTCGTAGGATCCGGCGCGAGCGAGATTGAGTATCTTTGGGTCGATATCGGTTGCCAGGATCTTGAAATCGTAGTCGGCGACATTCGGCATCATCGAAAGCACGGTCAGCGCAATCGAATAGGGCTCCTGCCCGTCGGAAGATGCGGCCGACCAGATACGGACACGCCCGCCCATCTTGGCACGGTTCAGAAGCTCCGGCAGCACATGGTCACGCAAGTGCTCGAAGTGGTGGTTCTCGCGGAAGAAGCGCGTGAAATTGGTGGTCAGATGCGAAAGCATTTCGCGGCGCGGCGCCGCACCGGCGGGTGAGGAGACCAGCGAACAGTATTCGCGGAAGCCCGAAAGGCCGAGATTGCGGATATGCTTGGAAAGACGCGAATAAACCAGTGAAGCCTTGGTCTCGTTCAGGAAGATCCCCGCATCTGAGTAGATCATCGCAGCGATTTCCGTAAGGTCGCGGCGCGTCAGCGGATATTCGCCGCTCGCCAGAACCTCGTCCGGGCTCCCCTGCCTGAGATCTTTTGCACTCAACGCATTCATGCAGCTTCGCTTTCCGTATCGGGGAAGAGGGCTTCCAGTTCGACCAGGCAGATCATCCGTTTTTCGATTGCAAGAACGCCGCGGGCGAACTGGCGTTCTGTGTCGGAAGAGATTTCCGGCGTCGGTTGAATATTGTCGTCGGTCACGGTGAGGATGTCCGAGACCGCGTCGACGAGCAGACCGACGACCTTCCGCCGGACCTGCGCGACAATGATGACGTGGCGTACCGACGGCTCGGCGGGCTTCATGCCGAGCCGCGCCGAAAGATCGATGATCGGCAGCACCGCGCCGCGGAGGTTGATGACGCCCTTCATGTAGCCTGGCGAATGCGGCATGGTCGTTGCCGGCGTCCAGCCGCGAATTTCGCGAACCGACATGATGTTTACGCAAAATTCCTGGTCGCCGATGCGGAACGCGATGAGTTCGCGATCCCCCTGGCTCAGATTTTTCACGGCGTACGACATGGCTTATCCCACTGCTGCCAACGACATTTCAGGCTTCAGGGCCTGGCCGCGCGAGGCGCCGACAACGGCATCGACATCGAGGATGAGCGCCACGCGCCCGTCACCGAGGATGGTTGCCGCGGCGATGCCCGGCACATGCGTGTAGTTCGCCTCCAGGCTCTTGATAACGACCTGCCGCTGACCCTGGATCGCGTCGACCATAAGCGCGCGCTGGCCGCCACCTTCGGATTCCACCAGCAGTGCGACCCCTTCGACCGGATTTGCCTGCGTGGCGCGGAAGTTCAGGATGCGGCCGACATCGACCAGCGGGCAGAACGAGTTGCGGATCGAGATCAGGCGGTGGTTCGCACCGAATGAGTGGATCGCAGCTGCTTCCGGCTGCAGTGTCTCGACGATGGCTGTCAGCGGAACGACAAGCGTCTGGCCGGCAACCGTGACCACCATGCCGTCGAGGACGGCGAGCGTCAGCGGCAGACTCATCGTGAAGACGGAGCCTTGGCCTGGCTTGGACGTGATGTTGATGCGCCCGCCAAGGGCCTGGATCGAGCGCTTGACGACGTCCATGCCGACGCCGCGGCCCGAAATGTCGGAGATCTTATCGGCCGTCGAGAAGCCGGGCAGGAAGATCAGGTTGTCGATCTCCTCGTCCGAAAGGTTTGTGTCGGCGGGGATCAGGTCGTTGTCGATCGCCTTCTGGCGCACCTTCTCGCGATTGATGCCGGCGCCGTCGTCGGCCAGCTCGATCAGGATGCGGCCGGAACGGTGTTTTGCCGTCAGGCGAACCGTGCCTTCGGTATTCTTGCCGGCTGCGGCACGCTTTTCCGGTGTTTCGATGCCGTGGTCGACGGCATTGCGGATCATGTGCGTTAGCGGTTCTGCCAGTTTGTCGATGACAGTCTTGTCGACTTCGGTGTTTTCACCTTCTGTAATCAGGCGGATGGTCTTGCCCGTCATGTCGGCGATTTCGCGAACGATGCGCGACATGCGCTGGAAGACCGGCTTTACCGGCTGCGCGCGGATCGCCATCACCGAATCCTGGATCTCGCGGGTGAGCTGCTGCAGCTCTTCGAGGCCCATATTAATGGACGAGGTGCCGGTCGTGTCGTTTTCGATGACGCTCTGCGACAGCATCGCCTGGTTGATGACCAGCTCGCCGACGAGGTTGATCAGGCGGTCAACGCGATCGAGATCGACGCGGATCGTCTGACCTGCGCCTGCTGCGGCATTGTTCTGGGCAGCAGCGGCACTTGCTGCAGCGGCCGCAGCAGATTCCCTCTTTTCGACGCGGGCGGCCGCGGCCGCCATCTGGGTTACGTTCGAGGCCGTCTCTGCGGCAGCGACGGCAGTAGCCGCATCCGACGTCGGCTGGTGGGCGGGAAGCTCGGCGGCACCCTCGTCTAAGATCGAAAGGTCGAAGGGAACCGGGATCATCGGCAGTTCGTCGTTGGACGATGCGGCGGACTCGGCTTCGACAGCCTCGACCGTCAGATCGCAATCCCATTCGGCGAATTCGAACACGGTGCGAATGGCGTCCTCGCCCTTGTCCGTCATCAGCGTGATGTTCCAGCTAAGATAAGCAGCCTCCGCATCAAGATCGTCGAGACCCGGCAGATCGTCCATGTTGCAGTAACTGCTCATCTCACCGAGGCGCGAGAGATCGCGCAGCAGAAGCGTGGCATCGTTGCCCTTAGAATAGAGGTCGGAGCGCGGCTTGAAGGTGATTTCATAGACAGGAAGACCGGAGCCGGCCTCGTCCTCACCGCCGAAATCATCGAAGGAAAAGGGTATCGGCTGGAAACCGCTGTCGTCGGCCGTCTTGGGCGCCTCCACTGCTGGGGAAAGCGCCGGAGCCGCCTTTGCGGCAGGTTTCGATGCCTGCGCTTCAGCGGCTGCGGACGGAGACAGCAGCTCTCCATTCGCCAGCGCTTCCAGTTCCTTCACCAGACCGCGGCTGCGGCTTTCGTCGACGCTGCCGCCGTCGCGGGCGGCATTGGTGAGGTCCGCCAGCACGTCGGCCGATTTCAGCATGACCTTCAAGACATCCTGTGTGGGCTCAAGCTTATTGGAACGAACGCAATCAAGTGTGGTCTCGAACACATGGGCGAAAGCGACGAGATCGTCCAGACCGAAGGCGCCGGCGCCGCCCTTGATCGAATGGACGGCACGGAACACCGCATTGATGGTTTCCGGATCGCGATCGCCATCATTCATTTTCATGAGACCGGATTCCAGTTCGGCGAGCTGCTCCTCGCATTCCTGGAAAAATATCTCTTTGATTTCGTTCATATCCATGGAGAAAATCCTGGGTTTAAGCGGTTACGCGCTCAATGGCATCGATCAGCTTGGCAGGGTCGAACGGCTTGACGATCCAGCCGGTGGCTCCGGCTTGGCGGGCACGGTTCTTCTTTTCCGCGTCGCTTTCGGTCGTGAGCACCAGGATCGGGATCGCCCGGTATTTCTCGTTGCGGCGGACACCTTCGATGAAACCGAAGCCATCGAGGCGCGGCATGTTGATGTCGGTCACGATGACGTCCGGGTTGGATTCTTCCAGGACTTCAAGACCTTCGACACCGTCTTCGGCCTGAATCGTCTCGAAGCCCGCATTGTTCAGCGTCACGAGAAGCATGTTTCGGATTGTCCGTGAATCATCCACGGTGAGCACTTTTTTCTTCATTGCCGGGTCTCCTTGGCAAGCAGGTGGTCGATGTCGACGCCAACCAGCTGCATGGTTTTGTGAAATGCATCGGACACTTTCGTGAAGGTGAACGAATACTTGTCCTGGTCCCAGGTCTTCGCCGCAGCCATCAGAACCTGAGCGCACAGGCCGCCGAGGCGCTCGACGGCGGATGCATCGACCGAAAGGTCGCCGCCGCGCACTGACATGAGCTTGTCGCGCAAGGCCGAAGCCTCGTTGAGATCAAGCACCGCCGCCAGATTCAGTGTCTTCCCACTCTTCCTTGCTGCCATCAGCTTTTCCTTGTCCCGTTGTCCCTTGCCCGCAAAAATGAGGCGAGGTCGTATTCCGATAGGTCAATAAGCATTTCGGGCGCCTCCGAAACTCGCAGCCGGACGCGAAAACCCGAAATCCTCGTTGTCGTATTCCTCGTCCAGTGTGGCGGGACGGGCCGTGATCTCGATGCTGCGTTGGCGGGAAGCGCGAGGCGGCGCCGTTTCGACCCGCCCATTTTCGCGGGCGCTGCGGAATTCGCGGATCGTCTGCCCGAGTTCGAGGATCACCGTGTGTAGATGATCGGCACCTTCGGCCGCGCGGTTGGCGGATGCCGCGCTGTCGGCAACCTGCCCGCCAAGCGCCTTGACGTCCGCCGTTACCATATCGAGGCTTGCAGCGTGCGCGCCCGTCTGGCTTGCAATCGTTGCGATCGCAGCATTGATGCCGGTTACCTGCCGCACGATGCTGCCGATCGAATCCTGCGTGCGGCCGACCATCTGAACGCCGGCATCGACCTGCGCCTTGGTGGTCGTGACAAGGGTTTTGATTTCGCGGGCGGCTTCGGCAGAACGCTGGGCGAGTGCGCGCACTTCCTGCGCCACGACCGCAAAGCCGCGACCGGATTCGCCGGCACGTGCAGCCTCGATGCCGGCGTTCAACGCAAGCAGGTTCGTCTGGAAGGCGATCTCGTCGATCGCGCCGATGATCTGGCCGATCTTTTCGGCGGACTGTTCGATATCCGCCATCGCGCTGATAGCACGGCCGACAACCTGACCGCTCTCTTCGGCGGCGGCACGGGTGGAGGCCGCGGCCTTTTCGGCCGCGCGGCTTTCCACTGCGCCGTCGCGGACACCCCCGGCGATCACTTCGAGCGCTGCTGCTGATGTCATGAGCTGCGCGGAATGACCGGCCGCATTACCCGAAAAGCTCTGCGAGGCAGCCGCAAGCGAACGCGTGGAAAGTTCGGCTTTCGTGGTGCGCTCGCTGATTGCGACAAATTCCGCCTGAAAGCCGTCGAGTGCCGCGTTGAGCGCACCGGCGATATCAGCGTAGGTATCTTCGCCATCGGTGGCTGCGCGCACGGTCAGGTCGCGGGCTGCAAGGCCGTCGACCACGTTACCGAAAATCCGGGTGATCTCCGTCCGGTCGTTTTCGCGCTGCTCGGCAAGCGCGCGTTGCTGCGAGGCGCGCAAGGCATTGAAACGCAGCGAGACGGCGATTTCGACATCCACCATGACGAGGCGGATGATCGCCGTCATCATCTCGGAGACCTCTTTCGCGCGGCGCTTGGCGCCTGGCAGCAACGGCTTGCCTGCAAGCTCGCCCGCCAGACCCGAAATGATGTGCTCCAGCATGACGCCATGGCCAGCAACGTGCCAGCGCGGATCAACCCCCATCTTGCTTTCGGTATCGGCAAGAACCTTGACACGCTCGGCGTAGAGGCTGTCGAAGCGGGCATCCGTCAGCACGTCCCAATGGGAGGACTGGAGATCATGCAGGCGATCGAGTTGGCGCTCGTTCTGGAAATTGCGGGCTGCGTCCGGAAAGGACTGGAAGCGCTGGAACAGGTCGCGAAGACCGCTCTTCAGCCGGGCCTCGAGCATCGGCCGGTGACGGCGCACTGCCTCGCATTGTGCGTCATCGAGACCGGCAAAGCGCAGGCGATCGCGAAGGCTGCCTGCCTGCGCGCCTTTGGCCTGATCTGATGGCATGTCCTGCCCCAATGCCTATCCCCAACCACATTCCGGATACGATCCGGTGAAAAACCTTTGTGCTCCATCCGATAGAGCGCACTGCAGGGAAACGACCTGTGTAACCGCCGGCGCAAACCGGAGGGCGGACGTATCCCGATCAGCAAATCTGTTTCGGAAAAGAGACGGATACCGGATCGAGCCGGTACGGCGGGTCGGCGTCATGCCTGGTGGGAACGAGCAAACATCTTCCCATTCCGACGTGTATCGCAATGTTTATGGTTAATTCCTTGCTTGAAGGTTAATTGGCGCTTTAACAATCCGCCCTTTCCCAAGCATTCCGAGCGCCTTCAGCGAAATAGTCTCTGGGCGTTGCAGGCGCGCTACAAGTCCCGCACAAGCTCTGTGTTATATCCCACCTGTTAGACATGACATGATGTCGTTAAGGATAGAGCAATGATTGTTCTCGGACTGGGTTCCTGCCTCATCGCAATCGCGACGCTGGCCGCCGTCGCCCTGCTCGAGCGGATCGAAGCCAGTCGCGGCGCAACCACCCTTCGTGTGCTCTGAACCTGCGGCATAGTGCGGCGTTCTGCGCCGCCCCTGTTGGCAGCCCCCTTCCTCTGATGTATCGCAGGCGCCTCAAGCTCAGCGGACGTTGTTCATGACTGCCAGGACAGGCCTTTTCATCATTCTCGCCGTCACTCTGTGGCGTATCGTGATGCTCCATTTCGACACGACGGATTTCTTCGTCGACGAGGCACAGTACTGGTTCTGGTCGCAGAATCTCGACTTCGGCTATTACTCGAAGCCGCCTATGATCGCCTGGCTCATCCGCGCGATGACGGAAATTTCGGGCTCCACCGACATTTTTTGGGTGCGCCTTTGCGGGCCCCTCGTGCACGTGGCCACCGCGCTGTTGCTGATGCAGTTCGCCAGGCGAGTTGCCGGTCCTAAGATCGAAGGCTGGACCGGCGCTATCTACATCACGATGCCTGCCGTCGCGCTCTCGTCCGTGTTCTTTTCTACCGATGTCGTTCTTCTGTTCTTCATGACGATCGGCCTTTGGGCCTATTTCGGCCTGAGCGAGAAGCGTTCGGTCGTGCTCGCACTTGTCATGGGCGTTGCCTTCGGGTGTTCCTTCCTGTCGAAATACGCGATCCTTTTCATCGTGCCCGGCGGATTGATCGCGCTGCTTCTTGTTCCGGCTGCGCGTATTGCCTGGCGCGACTTCTTCATTTCCGTGGCGACCGCGCTCACCGTCGCCTCGCCGAACCTTTGGTGGAACGTCACCCACGACGCGACAACCGTCCGCCACACCGAGGACATCGCGAAGTGGGACCAGATGCAACTGAACTTTGGCGGTGCGCTCGAATTCTTCGCCGCCCAGTTCGGCGTCGTCGGGCCGATCGTCTTCTTCGCCATGCTTTGGGCGACGTGGCGCATGATCAAAGGCAAGAGCGACGAGAAGGAAAAACTTCTCATCTGGCTTTCCATGCCCGTCGTCCTGCTGATTACGCTGCAGGCCTTCGTCGCCAAGGCCGAGGCGAATTGGGGCGTATCGGCCTATGTCGCAGGCACGGTTCTTGCTGTGTCAGTCCTCACGCAGCTCTGGCCGAAGGGCCTGCGCATCTCGCTCATCATCGGCGGCCTCGCAAGCTTCCTGTTCCCGCTCGCCGCGATCTTTGCACATCAGCTTGTCCTTCCGGGCGGAAATGAAGCGATGAAGCGCTATCTCGGCCGCAGCGAGATCAGCCGAGAGGTCGGCACGCTCGCCAAGCAGGCCGGTGTCGGCACCGTCGTTACCGACAACCGCGATTTCGTCGCCGACATGTTCCATACGCTGAGAGACGAGCCGCTCAAGATCTACTCGCGTCCGCCCGCCGGCTTCCCGGCCAATTACTATGAGCAGAATTTCGCCCTGCCTGCGGATGTGCAAGATCAAGTCCTCTTCGTCACGCACAATGAGCTGACCTGTACGACCGCTGCGCCTGAGTTGGTCAAAAGCTGGCAACCGGCGGACGGTTACTACCGCGGCAAGACGATCAACGCCTACAAGGTGCCGGCCGTCTGCCTGCGACCGCAGGGTTAAATGCTGCGCGCGGGAGGCAGGCAGAGCCCTATCCCCGCCCCTTCGATCTCAACGAAACGGACGCCGCCGTCCTCGAAGGCGAGGCGCAGCTGCGCCTCGGTGGCGCGATGGATTTCATGGTACTGCCCTTCGTAGTCGCGTATCGTGCTGCGGGAGACCGCCGCCTTCGCGGCAAGGTCCGCCTGCGTCCAATCGAGCAACCCTCGTGCGGCGCGGCATAAAGCAGGTGTCAGAATAGTTTCCTTTGCGCCTTGACCCATAATCCCAAACCACCCATATTGGTCAACATACGCCATATATGTCATGTTTTGAACGGGAATTCCAGATCGGGAGGGAGCAATGCCGCACGATACGCCTTTGATTTCGACGATCGTCGGAGGTCTCGTGCTGGCCTTTATCCTGGGCGCCATCGCCAACCGGTTGAAGCTGCCGCCACTCGTCGGCTACCTGCTCGCCGGCATTCTCGTCGGGCCGCATACCCCGGGCTATGTCGCAGATCAGGATCTGGCGCCCGAACTCGCCGAAATCGGCGTCATCCTGCTGATGTTCGGTGTCGGCCTTCACTTCTCGCTCAAGGACCTGCTTTCGGTTCGGGGCGTCGCCGTGCCAGGCGCCGTCGTTCAGATCGCCTTTGCAACTCTCCTCGGCTGGGGCCTCGGCGCGCTGATGGGCTGGCCAACAGGCGGCAGTCTCGTCTTTGGTCTTGCCCTCTCCGTCGCTTCGACCGTCGTTCTCCTAAAAGCGCTGCAGGAACGCCGTCTCGTGGAAACCGAGCGAGGCAAGATCGCTGTCGGCTGGCTGATCGTCGAGGACTTGGCCATGGTCCTCGCGCTCGTGCTGATACCCGCAGCCGCCAGCATCGGTGGTGGTGAGCACGCGCCGGTCGAACCGCTTTCGGCCGGCCTCAACCGCCTGTTCGGGCTCGACCTCGGCATCGGCGGCATTATCGGCATGACGCTGGTGAAGGTGGCGCTCTTCGTCGCCCTCATGCTGGTCTTCGGCCGCAAGCTCATTCCCTGGACGATGCATAGGATCGCCCATACCGGCTCGCGCGAACTCTTTCGCCTCGGCGTGCTCGCCATCGCGCTCGGCGTCGCTTTCGGCGCCGCGAAGCTCTTCGGCGTGTCGCTGGCGCTTGGCGCCTTCTTTGCCGGCATGGTGCTTGCCGAAAGTGAGCTCAGCCATCGCGCCGCTCAAGAAAGCCTGCCGCTTCGCGACGCGTTCGCTGTTCTCTTCTTCGTCTCCGTCGGCATGCTCTTCGATCCGAACATCCTGATCGAAAAGCCGCTGCCGCTCCTGGCAACCGTCTTCATCATTGTCATCGGCAAGTCCGTCGCCGCCTTCCTCATCGTGCTGCTCTTTAGAAAGCCGGCCGGCACAGCCCTGACAATCTCCGCAAGCCTGGGGCAGATCGGCGAATTCTCCTTCATCCTCGCCGCCCTCGGCGTCGATCTTGGCCTGCTGCCGCAAGAGGGCCGCGACCTCATCCTTGCCGGCGCGATAATTTCGATCATCCTCAATCCGCTGCTCTTCTTCGCCTGCGATCGCATGCGCCCGCTTCTCGAGCGTCCAAAGCGGGAGGAGGCTCCGGTCGACGCAGCCGAGGCACCCATCGAGCCCGCCGAACCCGAAGACGAAATCCAGCCGACGTCGCTTTCCGGTCACGCCATCCTCGTCGGCTACGGCCGGGTCGGCAGCATCGTCGGTCAGAACCTCAAATCTTCGGGCACGCCTTTCTTGGTCATCGAGGATTCCGAAAAGCGGATCGAAGAGCTTGCCACGCAGGGCGTCGAGACGATAATCGGCAATGCCGCCGCCCGCGAAGTGCTCGATCTCGCCAATCTTCCCGGCGCGCGCAGCCTGGTGATTGCCATTCCGAATGCCTTCGAAGCCTGCAGCGTTGCCGAATACGGCCGCAGTGTGAACCCCGCAATCCTGATCGTCGCCCGCGCGCATTCGGATGCCGAGGTCGACGAGTTGAAGCAATACGGCGCCGATACCGTCATCATGGGCGAGCGAGAAATCGCCATGGGGATGGTTGACCGGCTCGCCCAAGTGCATCATGACAGTCCGGCCTATGAAGATGGGCATGGGACTGATACAATTCCGGGCACGGCCGCAGCGCCGTCCGAGAAAGAATGACGGGTTTTTGCGCTTTTGAGCCGATTTGAGAGCGAGATCGCAAAGAATGACGGGGGAGGACTCGATGCGCGCCGCTTGAGCGCCCGCATCGCTGTTTCGCTCGTCCTTGCGATTACCGCTTATATCGGCCTTCTCATCGGCGGCAATCTCATTCCCGGTCCCGCGGCCCCAGACAATAATGCGCTGACCCTGCCCGGCAAGGAACCGCAGCCGCTCCAGCTGACCGCGCGCGAGGCGGTTCGCGGCATTCTCGCCGCCGATCGCAAGGTTGCGCCGAAACAGACGCTTCACGATTTTGGCCCGGTTTCCCTGCCGGTGCCGTCGCATCTCGAATTCGCAGAGTGGGGCCCGTCTGCGGCTCTGCCGCCGGTCGATACTGCTCTTCGTCCGGCCGCTCTGCCGGGCAATCAGCCGCGAGCCCCGCCCGCCGCTTGATGTCGCGACCATCGCGCCTCCGCAACATCACATGACACACCGCCAGCGCACCGCGCCGGTATATGCATATTCAAGGAATACAACGACATGCGCACCTCACCATGGCTGGTGCTCACCTATACGGTGATCATTCTCTTCGGCATTCTCACGGCATTGCCGAACGTCGTGCCGCAAAACGTCCTCGACCGCGTGCCTTCCTGGCTGCCTCATGATCAGGTCTCTCTCGGTCTCGACCTTCGCGGCGGCTCTCACCTGGTTCTCGAAGTCGATGAATCGGAACTGACGAAGGAACGCCTGCAATCGCTCCTGCAGGATACCCGGCGCGTGCTGCGCGAAAAGGGTGTTGCAACCAGCTCGGTCGCCCGCAACCAGAGCCAGATCGTCGTGACGCTGACGGACCCGACACAGCGCGATGCTGCCATCACCGATCTGCAGGCGCTGGCGAACCCGGTTGGCGTCGGCCTCACCGCCGGTCAGTCCGATCTCGATATCGCTGCCAGCGGCACGAACAACATCACGATGACCTTCTCGGAGGCCGGCATCACGCAGAACGTAAACTCGGCCGTCGAGCAGAGCCTCGAGGTCATCCGCCAGCGCGTCGACCAGGTCGGTGTCGCCGAACCGACGATCCAGCGCGTCGGCGGAAACCGTATCCTCGTCCAGCTTCCGGGCACGCAGGATCCGACCCGCCTGCGCCAGTTGCTCGGCTCCACCGCCAAGATGACGTTCCACATGCTTGCCCCGAGCAATGCCCCAGCACCGGGCGTCACCATGATGAAGGACGATGAGGGCAATACCTATCCGGTGGAAGACCGCGTCGAAATTTCCGGCGACCGCCTTTCCGATGCCCGCGTCGGCTTCGACCAGAACACCCGAGAGCCGATCGTCAGCTTCCGCTTCGATAGCGCCGGCGCGACCCGCTTTGCGGATATTACCCGGCAGAATGTCGGCAATCCCTTCGCCATTGTCCTCGACGGCAAGGTATTGAGCGCGCCCGTCATCCGCGAACCGATCACCGGCGGCTCCGGCCAGATTTCCGGCAGCTTCACAGCAGAAAGCGCCACCACGCTTGCGGCCATGCTGCGCGCCGGTGCACTTCCCGCCAAGCTGACGGTCATCGAGGAGCGCACTGTCGGCGCCGATCTCGGCGGCGACGCCATCAAGAAGGGCCTGACCTCCGGTCTCATCGGCTTCGCGCT
The DNA here is from genome assembly GCF_025200715.1 of Rhizobium sullae. NCBI lineage: Bacteria > Pseudomonadati > Pseudomonadota > Alphaproteobacteria > Hyphomicrobiales > Rhizobiaceae > Rhizobium > Rhizobium sullae. The sequence goes on along the minus strand of NZ_CP104143.1, from coordinate 240,412 downwards.
GGTCGTCGGCTTCATGTTCTTCCTCTACGGCGGCTGGGGTCTGCTCGCCAACGTCGCGCTCTTCCTGAACGTGATTTTGACCTTTGCCGGCCTGACGCTGATCGGCTCGACGCTGACCCTGCCTGGCATTGCCGGTGTCGTCCTCGGCATCGGTCTGGCGGTGGATGCGAACGTTCTCATCAACGAGCGTATCCGTGAAGAGACCCGGAAGGGCCGTGGCGCCTTCGCCGCCATCGACGCCGGCTTCAGCCGCGCCTACTCGACCATCGTCGACAGTAACATGACGGCACTGATCGCGACCGTGCTGCTGTTCTGGTTCGGCTCCGGCCCGGTTCGCGGCTTCGCCGTCACCATGGGCCTCGGCATCATGATCTCCATGTTCACTGCCGTTTCCATCGTCCGTGTCGCGATGATGGCGATCGTCCGCCGCAGGAAGATGAAGGTCATCAACATCAAGCCACTGCTTCCGATCAGCCTCGTCCCGGACGGCACGCAGATCCACTTCATGAAGGCGCGTTTCTTCGGACTTGCGCTTTCCGCCGCGCTTTCCATCATTTCCGTCGTGCTGTTCGTCACGCCTGGCCTCAACTACGGCGTCGACTTCCGCGGCGGCATCCAGTTGGAAGTGAAGACGGCACAGGCTGCCGATCTCGCCTCCTTCCGTGAAGACCTTGATGCACTCGGCCTCGGCGAAGTGGCGCTGCAGTCCTTCGGCGACAGCAATCATATCCTCATCCGCGCCGAGCGCCAGCCGGGCGGCGAGGAAGCGCAGACGACCGCCGTCAATCAGCTGAAGGCGGAGATCGTCAAGGTCGATCCGTCGGCAACGATCGAGCGGACGGAAGTCGTCGGCCCGAAGGTCAGCGGCGAGCTCGCGGTCGCCGGCATTCTTTCGGTCGTTCTCGCAAGCCTGGCGATGCTCGTCTATATCTGGGTGCGCTTTGAATGGCCGTTTGCGGTCGGCGCCATCGCGACCCTCGTCCTCGATGTGACGAAGACCATTGGTTTCTTCGCGCTCACCGGGCTCGACTTCAACCTGACGGCCATCGCGGCGCTTTTGACGCTTGTCGGTTATTCGGTGAACGACAAGGTCGTGGTCTATGACCGCATGCGTGAAAACATGCGCCTCTACAAGTCGATGCCGCTTCGCGAGCTCATCGACAAGTCGATCAACGAAACGCTCGGCCGAAGCCTCTACACCTCCGCCACCGCCTTCCTCGCCATGCTTCCGATGGCGATCTGGGGCGGCAGCGCGGTCGAGAGCTTCGCAATCCCGATGGTGTTCGGCATTGCGGTCGCCGCGCTCTCGTCGGTTTTCATCGCAGCGCCGATCCTGCTCTTCCTCGGTGACTGGCGCCGCCGCCACGCCAAGGCCGCGGCGGCCTCCGCCGAGGCGGAGATCATCCCACCGGAAGCCACCGAGCCGCGCAAGTCAATCGGCTAAGAAACCTTCGACAGACATGTTCCCAGAGGGCGCCGGTTGCCGAACCGGCGCCCTCTTTCTATCTTCCCTTCAATGAAGTGAGAGGTTGTATGTCATCCGGTCCAATGCCAACTGCTGTTACCAGCGCCAGCGAGGAGCGCATGAGGCGTTTTCTGGCGACCGCTTCGCACGACCTCCAATCGCCGCTCCGGCACATCGCGATGTATGCGGAAATCCTGCTGGACGAACTCAGTGAGACGCTCGATAGCGAACAGCGCGAAAGCCTCACGGCAATCCTTCAGAAAGCCCAGACCGCGCAGCGCCTCACCAAGGCACTGATGAGCTTCGCCGCGGGCACGCCGCAGGTTTCGCCCGCCCCGGTGGAACTCGGCCCGATCGTTGACGGTCTCTGGACTGAATTGAAGGCCGAGGTGGGGGCCAATGACGCGACCTTCAGCCATCACACGCTTCCAAGCCTCAACAGCGATGCCGCCCTTCTTTCGACCGCGCTGAAGAACATCCTCGCCAATGCGCTGCTTTATCGGGGCGCGGCGACACTGCATGTCGAACTGGCGGCGGAAAGGAGCGGTAGCGATTGGCTGATCCATATTTCCGACAACGGGCGAGGCATTGAGCCAGCCCATCAGGAGCGGATATTCGAACCTTTCTGGAAGCTGCCCCAGCCAGACGCCGTGGCCGGCTCCGGCCTGGGGCTGACGGCCGCGCGCGAGCTCTTAACCGCGCTCGGCGGCGACCTGACGCTCAGCCATTCGGACCGAACGGGAAGCCGTTTCACGATCCGGCTGCCCGCCACCTGATCGCGATCAGATCGTATAGTCATCTTTCCAGTAGTCGGGCAGGTTGTACTTTACGTACTCGCGGATAATGTATTGCAGCGTCCGCGCGTCGATTTCATCCTTGCCGATGCGGAAATCGACGCCATAATCCGGAAACTGCTGAAAATAGCCGCCTGAAATATCCGTAGAAACGACGCCGATCGGCCCCGTGTAGCCGATGGCGCGAAGCTCCGGCACCGTCTCGCGGAAATCGGCATTCGGCAGCAGCCGGTTGTCGAGCAGAATGAGGTCGAACCGCTCGCCCTTGACCTTCTCCAACGCGTCGCCGATCGACTGCGAATATTCGATATCGACGGCAGGCTCGGAAAGGCTGCCGATCTTCTTCTTCAGCGACCTGAATTCGACGAATTCGTCATCCACGAACAGGACTTTGACGGCGTCTTCCGGACCCGCTGCGGTGCTCATGCTGTTATCTCCGGTCACGAAACCAAGCCATTCCTGAGGGCGATCGCCACCATATGAACGCGGTTCACGGCATTAAGCTTCCTGACCGCCGCCGTGATATGGGAATTTACGGTATGTTCCGACAATCCGAGAATGATCGCGATCTCCGCTGAAGTCTTGCCTTCGCTGGTCCATTTGACGATTTCCGCCTCCCGCTGCGTCAGGCGCCCTGACATCTCTTGCGTCAAGATTTCCTCGTAAAGCTTGTCGAAAATGCGCATGGCATCGAGCAGAACGTCGGCAACTTCTCCCTGATCGGGCTCCGGCCGCGTGCCGCTGAGGACGAGGCAGTAGCGCCGCCCCTCCGGCGTGAAGAGAGGAATGAGCAGAAACGTATTGCGGTTGAATTCATTGAATACGAGGTCAGCCTCGATCGACCCGCTCTTGCCGTAGACAGGCGTCGTCAGAAACTGCGCGGTTTTTGCCTTGACGGGACCCAGCGCTTCCTTGAGCATCTGGATGAAAAGCGGAGCCCGGCGTTCAGCAATATTGGTGATGACGATTTCACGCTCGCCGAAAGGTGCATTCGCCTCGGAAATGCGCGCAAGCGCGAAATTGTCAAAGCGATAGTGCTGCGCCGCCGCCTTGAAGAGGCGGAAAAAGTCGGTGCGATTGATCGCCCGGCTAAGCTCGGGCCCGGTATGGAATGGAACCGCCGCAGCATTGGTCATTACAGCAAAATCCCTATGTCGAATCTCCGGAAATCACCGTCATCCCGAAATCTTGGGATATACGTCGCGCATGCAAGAAGTTACAAAAATTGCGAGACAATTGATAAGGATAACGGAGTGGGGACTTCCAGTATCCTGAAGGCGGAACGGCATCAATTCTCTCAACCGCAAGTGATACACAGGACAGTCGTAATTCTTACCTAGGTATCACAATTCCGTTGTTCACCATCCATGAAGAGCGGAAGAAGTGCCGGAAGTAAGCACGAGAGAGCTGATAGGTCCACTCAGCTAGGGGTTGGCTGGAATTCGTGGCGGCGAATCTGGACAGGTCGGCTCTCTCAGTGCTCAAATCACTCCTCTTCCCCAGTGGTTGTATCTTGAAATCCTGAAACAGCCTTGTCAATCGCCGTTTCCAGCCGCGCTTGGCGCCGGTTTCACAGCTGTTTGCGTGCTATTTTGCATTCAGCGCAACGTTCGAGGACGCAGAATTGCCGCAAAGTCGAGAGGTTTTTGCAGAAAGGAATCAGCGCCTGCAGCCAGGGCGCGCTCGCGATCTTCCTCCGCATCCGAGCCGCTGCAGACACAAAGCCGTATCGGGATGAACCGAGCCTCCATGCGAAGCCGCGCGACGAGTGCGAGACCACTGTCGAGGGGCATATAAAGATCGGCGATCAGCATGTCCGGAAGTGCTGCGCTTTTGGCAAATCGCTGCTCCAGGGCGGTCAAAGCCGCCTCTGCTGTTGTAAAACAGAAAAGATCAACAGCGATCCGCTCCTTCTTGCGGATGTAGTCGAGGTAGAAAAGATCATCCCTGCTGTCATCGATATAAAATATGACCGGCATCGGTGCTTGCATCCGGCGACCCCGGAATGCTCCTCGATTGTGCGTTTTTGCCAGACTAGCCGTATTTTGCGGCAATCGATAGCGGCGGCAGGCCTCAACCGCTGAATCAGCCGCGCAACCATACGTTTTCCTATTGTGTCTTTCGGGATTTCAGCAAGAATTGGCACCCGACCGGGGAGGCTTGACGACGTGTGGAATGCGGCAGGGCTACAGGACGACCCGCAAAGGACGGGGAAGCGCTATCGCTCCGCCGTCATCGTCATCGGCCTTCTGCTCGTCCTTCTCGGCCTGACTGTACTTGCGGGCTGGTTGTTGCAGGTCGAGGTCATCACGTCGTTCGTTCCTGATTTCCCCTCGATGGCGTTCAACACGGCGCTCTGTTTTGTTCTGTCAGGCATCGCGCTTTCCACGTCCGCCAGGCGCCGGCCGCTGGCATCCCTTCTCTCAACGATCGCCTCCGCGTCCGTCGTCCTGATTGTGCTCGCCCGGTTGATCGAGATCGCCACCCTCGGTCGCACCGTTCATAACGTCGACCGGCTGTTGACCAACATTCTTATTCCTCCGGATTTTGCCGCGCAAATCGGCGGCGGCATGGGGCCGAATGCTTCGCTGATCTTCCTGCTCGGAAATCTGTCGCTGATCGCAGCCCAGAACTGGCGGGAAGCCCGGGCAACGCTTATCCAGGAACTGATAAGCTATGTCGTCGTCACGCTCGGCATGATCGCGCTTGCCAGCTATGTCACGAATGCCGAACAAGGCTACCGCTGGGGGCCTTATGCAGCGATGGCGCTGCCGACGGCAATTGGCGTGGTGACCTTCGGTGGGGGATTGCTCGCAAGCGCCTGGTGGCGGCAGCCCGAAAGCCGCGGTCGGATACCGCTCTGGGTTCCGGCGCTCGTGTGCTTCACCGGACTTCTCGCAGATCTCTACACGCCCCTTGGAGTGGCGAACGGCATTCTCTACGTGCCGCTGGTGTTGACCGCCCTCTGGTTCAGGAACCGGAAGGCGTCGCTTCTCTTCGCCCTCGTGTGCACGATCCTCGTCCTGCTCGGCTTCTTTGCCGTCCGCCACGATAGTGCGAGTCTCTGGCACGAGATCACGAACCGGTCGATCACCGTCGTCATGCTGTGGCTGATTGCCTTGCTTGTGTTCTACTACGTTCGGAACAGGATGAGCCTGGAGACCGAGCGCATCCGCTTCAGTGCGTTGGTGCGCAATACGCCGGACGCGGTACTCACGATCGATGAAAAGGGAACGATCTCGAGCTTCAATCCGGCCGCCGAACAGATGTTCGGCTACGTGCCGCAAGAGGTGATCGGCAGGAACGTCAAGATGCTGATGCCGGAGCCCTATCATTCGGAGCACGACGGCTATCTCAGCCACTATGCCGAAACCGGCGAGCAGCGGATCATCGGCACGACACGCGAGGTTTCCGGGCGGCGCAAGGACAATGCCGTCTTTCCACTCGACGTTTCCATCAGCGAGGTGAAGAGCGGCGGAATAAAGACCTTTGTCGGGATCCTTCGCGATATCAGCGAGCGCGTGAACCAGGAGGAGCGGCTGAGGACGACGCTGGCGCAGCTTGAAGACTATACCGCCGATCTGGAGCGCAGCAATCACGACCTCGACGAGTTCGCCTATATCGCTTCGCATGATTTGAAGGAGCCGCTGCGCGGGCTACATAACCACTCGCGCTTCCTGTTGGAGGACTACGGGGGCCAGCTCGATGACGATGGCGTGCGGCGCCTCAACCGCCTGGTGCGGCTCAGCCAGCGCATGGAGAAGCTGGTCAACGACCTCCTCTATTTCTCGCGGATCGGCCGCCAGCAGCTCGCGGTGAAGCGCACTGATATCAACCTCGTCGTTAAGGATGTGGTCGCCACCATGGAATTGCTTCTGGAAGAGCGGCATGCCAAGGTCGTCATCGACGGTCAATTGCCTGAGGTGGTCTGCGATGCGCCGCGACTCACGGAAGTCTTCCGGAACCTCATTACCAATGCGATCAAATACAACGACAAACCCCGACCGCTCGTCAGCATCGGCTATCTCGAGCGCTTCGTCGCCAGGGACGGCACGACGGCGCGTAACGTCTTTTTCGTCAAAGACAACGGCAAAGGCATAGCCAAGGAATTCCATGAGGATATTTTCCGCATTTTCAAACGCCTGGAAAAATCGCAGGATTCGGATGACGGAACGGGGGCCGGTTTGACCTTCGTCCGCAAGATTATCGCCCGTCACAATGGCGAGATATGGCTGGAATCGGAAATCGGCATCGGTACGACGTTCTATTTCACTTTGGGCAGGAAGCGCGAGGGCCAGAATGCAGCAGCGTGACACGCAACCAATCCTCATCGTCGAGGATAGCGAGGACGACTTCGAGGCGACGATCCGCGCTTTCAAGCGCACGAACTTGCGCAACCCGATCCACTGGGCGCCTTCGGGACAAGAAGCTCTCGATATGCTGACGGCCATGAGCCCGCGGCCGGGCCTGATCCTGCTCGATCTCAACATGCCGGGGCTCGACGGCCGCAAGACGCTGGAGGCGATCAAATCCAATGCGCACTGGCACAAGATACCGGTCGTCATCCTGACGACCTCCGACGATGAGCGTGACATCGAAGGCTGCTATGCCCTCGGCGCCAATACCTATGTGCAGAAGCCCGTCGATCTGGACGGCCTTTTTGCAGCCATACAAAGGCTGAAGGAATACTGGTTCGAGATTGCCATACTGCCCTTAGAGGAGTGACGATTGGCAGAAGTCTGCTCGATACTGATCATCGACGACAACATCGACGACCGCGAGGTCTACCGGCGCATGCTGGACCGCGTGCCGGGCACCGCCTACGCCGTATCCGAGGCCGAAACCGGAGACGAGGGCCTCGTGCTGATCAGGGGAAAACGGCCGCACTGCATCCTACTCGATTACTCTCTGCCCGGCCGCGACGGCCTCGGCATTCTTGCGGAGATCCTCAAGCTCTATCCATCCGCCAATGTCATCATGCTGACGGGCCAGGGCAACGAGACGGTTGCCGTCGAAGTGATGAAGAGCGGCGCGCGGGATTATCTGACCAAGGATGCGCTGTCGCCGGAAGCGCTGCACCGCTGCATCCAGAATGCCATCATGCATGGCGCGCTGGAAACCAAGCTGGAGCAGAAGCGCCAATCTCTCGAAATCTTCACGCGTGCGATGGCGCACGATCTCAAAGAACCGCTGAGAACCATCAAGTCCTTCAGCAAGATCCTGCACGGTTCCTCTTCACTGCCAGCCGAGGATCGCGAGCTTCTCGACTACGTGCTGAGCGCCGCCGACCACATGGAGGACCTGATCGTCAAGGTTTCGGGTTTTACCAAGCTCGAAGTTGCCGCCGACCTCGAGCTGAAGCCCGTCGCGCTCGCTTCGGTGCTCGATCAGGTGGAGGATAATCTCCATCGGCAGATCGAAAGCGGTCAGGCAGCGATCATTCGCGGGGACCTGCCGGAAGTAATGGGCGATGCGACGTTGCTGATCCAGCTTCTGCAGAACCTCGTCTCGAATTCCATCCGTTATTGCGAGAACCGCACGCCGGAGATCAGGATCGCCGCGACGGCAAACAGCGGCATTTGCCGTCTTTCCGTCAGCGACAACGGTCCCGGCATCGATCCCCAGCATTGCGAGCTGATTTTCCAGCCGTTCAAACGACTCGTCGGCCGCGGCATCGAAGGAACCGGCCTCGGCTTGGCCATCTGCCGTCGCATAGCGCAGCTGCACGGCGGCGCGATCTGGTGCGAGGCGTGTGGCGGCGAAGGCGCGACCTTCATCCTCGAAGTGCCCCTTGCCCTGGCAGCCGCCGCAGCACCCATGGCAATGCCTGCCGCTCAAAGCGTCCGGCCGTACGAACATGCGACGGAGGCGACTCGCAGGCTTGCTGAAGTATTGCTCGTCGAAGACAGCCCAGCCGACATACAGCTTCTGAAACTGAAGCTCATGCGCCGCGAGAAGGTCAGCTTCAATCTTCACGTCGCGGCGAACGGCCGCGAGGCGATGAGGCTGCTCGAACAGCGTGCCGCAATACCGGATCAGCCGCCGGTGGACCTGATGCTGCTCGACATCAACATGCCGCTCATGGACGGCTTCGAGGTCCTGAGTGCGCTTGCAGCTGACGGACGGCTCCGCGGCATTCCGGTCTGCATCCTCAGCACATCAAGCGACGAAGGCGATATTCAAAGAGCGAAGGAGCTCGGCGCGCTCGCTTATATGGTGAAGCCGCCAACCCTGCAGCAACTGGAACAGATGCTGGAGGACGTTGGTACGTTGAAACTGCAACCGCTCGGCGATTCGCTCGTTCTGTGTGTAGAACAATCAAGGCAATCTTCTACGGCACTGGCATGACTTTCATATCGGCTCTCGTTCTGGCATTGCTCGCTACTCCTATCCAATCCGGACTGCTCTCAATGGTTTCTGGCATACATCACGTGACGGCGATTACCCGCAAAGTGCAGGCGAACGTCGACTTCTACGCAGGCTTCCTCGGCCTGCGGCTTGTCAAACGGACGGCCGGATTCGAAGACGCGACGCAGTTGCATCTCTTCTATGGCGACGCTGCCGGCACACCCGGTTCGCTTCTCACTTTCCTCGCGTGGGAAGACGGTTCACCAGGACGCGCGGGCTTCGGGCAGATCAGCGAGATCGCCCTTGCCATCGACCCTACGAGCATCGGCTACTGGCTGACGCGGGCCATGAGTTTCGGCCTGCGCATGGAGGGGCCGGGAGACGAGTTCGGCGAGACGGTGCTGCGTCTCAAGGATCCCGACAACATCATCCTGAAGCTCACCGGCAACAAGGAACTGAAGAGCGGCGCGCCCTGGCGTGGCGGTCCGGTGCCGATCGAGCACGCCGTGCAGCGCATCCGCGGCGCGACCATGCTGACGGAAGTGCCTGAGGAAAGCCGCAGCTTCCTCGAAAGACACTTCGGCTATCGCTTCCAGGTGAGCAAGGGCGCGATCGATCGTCTCGTCTCGCAATCGGGCGACGTCATCGATGTCCGCAATGCCCGCGGCTTCTGGTCCGGTGCGCCGGGAACAGGCACGGTCGATCACGTGGCTTTCCGCGCCACCGACGATGCCCAGTTGTCGACAGTTCACGAAGCGCTCCGGGAGACGAAATTCTCGGCAACCAGCATGCATGACCGCAAATATTTCCGCTCGCTCTATGCCCGCGAGCCTGGCGGCACGCTGGCCGAACTTGCAACGGACAAGCCCGGCATGACCGTCGATGAACAGGCCGAAACCCTCGGCTCCATGCTCTTCGTGCCGCCGAAGGATCCAATCACCAATCTCGAGGACCTGAAGGTGGTCCTGCCGCAGTTCTCCATGCCCGGCGAGCCCCGCGTGAACTATCGCGACCTGCCCTTCGTCCACCGCTTCTACACACCACCGGATCCGGACGGCAGCGTGTTCGTGCTGCTTCACGGATCGGGGGGCAACGAGACGACGCTGATGCCGCTGCTGCATAAGGTGTCGCCGCGCGCCACACTGCTCGGCGTGCGCGGCCGCGCAACGGAAGAAGGCTTCCCGCGCTGGTACAAGCGCATAACGCCGTTCGCCTTCGATCAGGACGACATCAAGAACGAGGCGGAAGCCTTCGCCGCCTTTATCGACAGCGCCGTCAAATCCTACGGCCTCGATCCGAGGAAGATCGTCTATGTCGGCTATTCCAACGGCGCCAATCTGCTGAACTCGCTACTCTACCTGCATCCGAGCCTCGTGCACCGCGCCGTGCTGCTCCGCTCCATGCCGGTCCTGACGGACTATCCGCGTGCCGACCTTACGGGCACGGATCTGCTCGTCATCAGCGGCAAGACCGACGCCTATGGCCGGTATGCCAACGAGCTTCAGACACGGCTGAAAACCGCCGGCGCGACCGTCGATTCGGACGTCATCTCCGGCGGCCATGACCTCGGCGATGCCGATGTGCCGATCATCCAGAAGTGGCTTTTGCAGAAAACCCGCCAAGCCAGCGCCCCGCAATAACGCCCTGGAAAGCCTTCCGAAGCGTGATGATTTCTTGGAATGGACTTCCTCCAACGAGTTTAGTGCAGATGTATTTCCAACCATTATCTTTGCCAGAAGGACTTTTCTGCTCAACTCTTGTCGGCATCACTCAATTCGATGATCTCTGCATTTACCTCAATGAAAACGGAAACATTCCATCGCTCTGTAATAAAATATTATCTGAATAATTTTAAAGAAAAATACGATACATCCATAAAATAAAAAATAACAAGACACAGGTAAATTTCCTAAAGGCTATACACTCGGTCACTAAATACAATAGCCATCAAATATTATTACATGTTTCTTCGTTGGAGTTTCTAACTCTCGTCAAACGACACGTCTTCGTCAACAAATTACCTCATTTCTTCTATTTTTACCGTATCTGTTCTATTTTGCTGCAGCGCAAAAAATCCTTGCCGAACCTTGATGTGCGGCCTATCTTCACCCGGACATCGATCGCAGAAGGGGAAATAAATGCCTCCTCGGCCTGTTGACATCAGCCTGATCATCTCTTCGAGAAATCGGGCCTATGGCCTATTGAACTGCCTGGATGCCATCGCCGCCGCCGCGCGGCAGGCAGGCCATTTGCACCTTGAACTCGTCTTCGTGGACAATGGGTCGACCGACGACACCTCGGACGTCTTCCGCAAATGGGCGGCCTTGGCGCCGATCGATACCAATCTCATCTACGAAACGCTGCCCGGCCTCGCCAATGCCCGCAATAGCGGGATTGCTGCCGCCGCCGGCCGTCTCCTTGCCTTCACAGATGATGATTGCGAAGTGTTCCCCGAGTACTTCACGACCATTGATGCCGCCTTCGCCGATGATACCGAGATCGTCATGCGCGGAGGGCGGGTCGAGCTCGGTGATGCGCGCGATCTTCCGGTCACCATCAAGACCGAACGCGAGCCCGCCGCATTGACCAGCGAGCTTCATGCCGGCGGTTTCATCCACGGCTGCAACATGGCCTTCCCGAAGGCGCTTTGCGAAGCGATTGGCCTCTTCGATCCACGCTTCGGCGCCGGATCGCCCTTCCGCTCGGGGGAGGATACGGATTACATTCACCGCGCCTTCAACGCCGGCATCCGTGTCGAATATTCCCCCGATGTCGTCGTCAAGCACTTCCATGGCCGCCGCAAGATCGAGGACATTCACCGCCTGCACGCGGGCTATGCCTTCGGTAATGGCGCGCTCTATGCGAAATACATGTTCGACCGGCGCTCCAACATGCGCGGCATGCTGCGCTGGGATATCCGCCAGGCAATCAAGGAAGCAATCAGCGGTCGCAGGATGAGCGACGAGATGGGGCTCACCTATCGCCGCCAGCTTCGCGACAACATCACCGGCATGCTCGCCTATTGGCGGAGCGCCAAGGCGAAACGCGCGACATCAGCGATCCGCAGCTGATCCGTCATCGCCGCAATGCCCTCGATTGCGCACCACATTCGATTGGAGCCTGAATGGCAGATAATGCAGTTGCGCATGCCGACCTGAAGAAGAAGACGGCGCTCTCCGTCCTCTGGTCGGTGGTCCGCGTCGCGTGGAGCACCGTCGCAACCTTTGTCATCTTCGTCATCCTTGCCCGCATCCTCGGGCCTGCTGATTTCGGAACCTTCGCGCTCGCAAGCCTTTTCGTCGAGATCGGCCGTGTGCTCGCCTATGCCGGGCTTGGCGATGCGATTACCCGGCAGCTCGATCTCGACGAGGAACTCGCCGATACCTGCTTCTGGGCAACGGTCGCCTTCAGCGCCGTCGTCGCCTCCCTCGTCTTCGTCTTCGCGCCCTATTACGGCCAGCTCGTCCGCGATCCTTCGGTGGCGGGCATCCTGCAATGGCTGGCGCCGCTGCTGCCCCTCTCGTCGCTTGCAGTTGTTCACAATGCGCGGCTGGCACGCGATTTCGGCCACAAGAGCCTTGCGGCGCAGAGCATCGCTGCGAGCCTGCTCTCCGGCATCACCGCCGTCGTCTGCGCCTGGCTCGGCTGGGGCATCTGGGCGCTGGTGGCGCAGACTGCGGTCACTGCCGCCGTCACCGTCGTCCTCGGCTGGGTGTCCTACCCGTGGATGCCGCGCCTGCGCTTCAATCTCGAGAAGTTCCGTTCAGTCTTCCTCTTCAGCGTCAGCCTCGTGGTCACGCAGCTCATGTGGATGCTGCTTGCCCGCGTGCAGGATATCTTCATTTCCCGCTGGTACGGCGCCGTTGAAGTCGGCCGTTACCGCATCGCTTGGCGGCTGATTGAACTAATCGGCCAGGCCGTCCTTGCGCCCATCGGCAGCGTTTCGCTCGTCACGCTGTCGCGCCTGCAGAACGATCGCACCGCCTTTCGCAATGCCTACAACAAGATCGTCGGTGCGGCCGCTCTCGGCACGATCCCGCTGCTCTTCGGTTTCGGCGCGCTGTCGAACGACATGATCGCCCTGCTCTTCGGCGACAAATGGGGCAATGCCGGCGATATCGCCACCGTGCTGGTGCTGATGTCCGTGCCGTTTGTGACGAACTTCTTCGCATCCTCGGCGCTTTCCGCGGCCAACCGTGCGGAATCGATCCTCTCGGTGGCCGCCCTCCAGCTTGTGGCGACGCTGATCCTCACTTGGCTACTGATCCCCTACGGCATCCTCGCGGTTGCGGCAGGCTATGTGCTGCGGGCCTGGCTGACGATGCCTTACCAGCAATATGTGCTGAGCAAGTATGCCGGGATCGATGCAGCCGGCACATTCAAGGCGGTCGCCCTTCCCTTCTGTGGCAGCGCGGTTATGGCTGTCTGCGTCTGGTTCGCCCATCCCTACATCGCCGAACATCTGCAAAGCCGCTGGATAGCTCTCGGCGCCAGCATCGGGCTCGGCGCAATCGTCTATCTGGCTTTTCTGCCGATCTTCGGCAGAAAGGCCATCCGTCCCTATATCGCACTCGGCAAGTCGCTGCTGCCGTTCGGCAAACGCGCCGAGGCCTAGCTTCGCAGCTGGGCCAGTAAACAGGAGCCTTTCATGCAGGAAACCAACATTACGATCATCAACCGCCTTCAAGGACTGATCGCCAACAACCTCTCCGATCTCGTCGATCCGGCGGAGCGCTTCGCGCTGCTCGATTTTCCCAACCACTACAATATCGGCGACAGCGCCATCTGGCTCGGCGAGCTTGCCTATTTCGACCGCCGCAAGACGCGGCCGGCTTATGTGACCGAGATTCCGACCTATGACGAGGAGCGGATGCTCGCGACGATTGGCAGTGGCCGTATCTTCCTGCACGGCGGCGGCAATTTCGGCGACATATGGGCCGGCTACCGTCAGTTCCGGGAAGGCATGCTGACGAAATTCAAGGGCCGGCCGATCATCCAGATGCCGCAGACGATCCATTTCAAGGAACAGGCCAATATCGACAGCACGGCCCGCGCCATCGAGCAGCACGGCAACTTCACCCTCCTGGTGCGCGACAAGAAGAGCCTGGAATTCGCGCGCCGCTGGTTCCAGTGCGACACGCGCCTTTGCCCGGATATGGCCTTCTGCATCGGCCCTGTCGCGCGCCCGGCACCGCAGCACGAGCTGCTGCTCAATCTCCGCGAAGATCAGGAAGTCGGGACACCGCAGGATCTCACCGCTGCCACGGGACGTCCCGGCACCGTCAAATCCGACTGGCCGGATGAGCCCGCGGATTTCCAGCGGCAGACCAAGCATACCGCGATCCTGAAGGGCCTTCTGTCCGGCAAGATCGGCGGGCGTGCCCGCATGACGGAGCTTGCCTATCGCGAGCGCGCACAGCAGCGTTTCGATCGCGGCGTGGCGCTGCTCGGCTCGGCCCGCCAGGTCATCACCGACCGCATGCACGGCCACATCATGTGCGTATTGATCGGCGCCGATCATTGCGTGCTGGACAACAGCTACGGCAAGACGAGCAGCTTTATCGAAGCTTGGGGCACCTGCAATACGGAAAAGGCAACGCTTGCCGCCACCGTCGACGAGGCGCTTGCCATCCTCGATGCCCGGCGTGTAAGGCCTGCCGCGGTCGCCTGATCTAACCTCGCCGGGCGATCATGATCCCGGCGAGCACCACTGCGCCGCCGATCGCCTGCATTGGACCGATCGCTTCGCTCAGCAATATCCACGCAAGGATCGCCGCGACGACCGGCTGGAGCAGCAGCGTCAGCGAGGAGAAGGCGGCTGGCAGATAGGCGAGCGCATAAGCGATCGCTACTTGCCCGCCGGCATGGCTGACGAAGGCGAGGCCGAAAACCATCGCCCAGCCATAAGCGGTGGCCGGCAAGATCTGATCCTCGAAGGCCAAAGCCAGCGGAAAGATGGTAACCGCGGCAGACGCCGTGCTCCAGAGCATGATTCGGATGGTATCGAACCGGCTTCTAAGCCTGCCGATCGCAAGGATATAGCCGGCGTAGAACAACGCCGCGACGGTCGCGATACCATCACCCGCCAGATCCCCGTTCCCAAAGGCCGAAGGCCCGCCCTTCAGAATGACGACGCCGGCCAATGCCAGCGCCAGACCGATAACGAAGAGCCGCGTCACGACCGCGCGGAAGAACAGGAAGCCGATAATCGTGACGAAGACGGGCGCAAGGTTCGCCAGCAGCGTCGCATTGGCGACCGACGTCATGGTGATCGAGAGATGCCAGGCAGCAAGATCCAGGGCGAGGATTACGCCCGGCAGGACCAACAGCCCATAATCCGAAAGCTTTTCCGGTTTCGGTCCGGCATCCTTGCCCTTGATCAACGAGAATAGGACGATCGGTATCAGGGCGAGCGCAACGCGCCAGAACGCGGTCGCCATCGGCCCGACTTCCGACAGCCGCACGAAGATCGGCGAGCCGCCGATCGCCGCCCCGCCAAGGATCAGTGCCGCGAGGGCAAGGCGATTGGAAGGTGCTGTTTCGACGGTTGCGGAAGCGGCTTGCGACATGATCTCGATGCTTTCTGCGCCGCGTCCAGTGAAAGCGGCGATCGGCAGCGAATTACCCGATGAAAGCAACCGAAGATAGCGCAGGAGCGACAATTGCGGACAAAAGTGACTGATGTCCGGCTGCGTCAGCCGGAAATCGCCGTTGCGAATTCCGGCTTGCCGCGGATCGTATTGCTCACCGTGCAGATCTCTTCCGCCGCATGAGCGATCTTCTGCCGCGTCTCCTCGTCGATATCGCCCTTGATGCCGAAGGCGATATTGAACTTCTTGACGCGCGAAGGCCCTTCCGTCGCCTTCTCGCCCGTCACATCCGCCGTCAATTCGGTGATCTTGTCTAGCACGCCCATCTGGCTTGCGGCGATGCGCGCGCTCAGCACCAGGCAGGCGGAAAGCGAGGAATAGAGCAGGTCCAGCGGGTTGAAACCCGGCTGCGACGGGCTTGTGACGATATCTAGCTCACCCTTCGTCACCGAGGTGACATGCGGAAAGCCGGTGCGCCCGAGAACGGCGGTGGCGCCAGTCGGTCTTGGTTTTGCCTTGAGGTCGGCCATGCCGCGAAACTCCGTTGATCGTGGGATCTCAAATTAGTGAGTTTGCCGGTGGCCCGCAACGAATCCGCTTTCCGCAAATCCGGAGACGCGCGGGCGTGAATCCTGTATCAGGCGAACCATGAAGAAAAACAGATCGCGATCATCGGCGGCGGGCCGGCGGGCCTGATGGCGGCCGAGGTGCTTTCGGCATCCGGCCACGCCGTCACCGTCTACGAAGCCATGCCCACGGTGGCGCGCAAATTCCTGCTCGCTGGAAAGTCCGGCCTCAATATCACTCATTCGGAAGATTACGCGCGCTTCGTCACCCGCTTCGGCAAGGCGTCCGACCAGTTGTGGACCGCCTTGGACGGCTTCACACCCGACGACGTCCGCGCGTGGGCGGAGGGACTGGGCACCGAGACCTTCACCGGTTCGTCCGGCCGCGTCTTTCCGAAGGTCATGAAGGCCTCGCCGCTGCTGCGCGCCTGGATCGCACGTCTTGAGGCGCAGGGCGTCGAAATCCTGACGCGCCACCGCTGGACGGGTTTCGAGGCGGATGGTTACGCGTTCGAGACGCCGAAAGGCGGTCTCGTCGTCCACCCTGATGCCGCCTTGCTGGCCCTTGGCGGCGCCAGCTGGCCGCGCCTCGGCTCGAATGCCGCCTGGGCGCCTTGGCTCCGGGAAAAGGGCGTGAGCATCGCGCCGTTCCGCCCCGCCAATTGCGGCTTCGACGTCGATTGGAGCGAAACCTTCCGCGAGCGTTTCGCTGGCGAGCCGCTCAAATCCGTCACCGCCACCTCGCCCGCCGGCACCTTTCCCGGCGAGTTCGTCATCACCCGCCACGGCATCGAAGGCAGCCTCGTCTACGCCCATTCCGCAGCACTACGCGACGCTCTCGAAACCCGCAAACTCGCATCTCTCATCATCGACCTCGCACCCGGCCGAAGCACTGAGCGCCTGGCAAAAGACCTCGCCCGGCAGGATAGGAAAGCCAGCCGCTCCAACCGCCTGCGAAAAGGCGCCGGCCTCGACGGTGTCAAGACCGCCTTGCTACGCGAACTCGCAAACGAAACCGACCTTCAGGACGCTTCGAGGCTCGCAAACATCATCAAATCCCTACCGATCCCACTCACCCGCCCCCGCCCCCTCTCCGAGGCCATATCCTCCGCCGGCGGCATCGAATGGAGCGCGCTTGACGACAGCTACATGCTAGCAGTCAACCCCGGCCTCTTCGCTGCTGGGGAAATGCTCGACTGGGAAGCGCCAACGGGTGGGTATTTGCTGACGGCGTGCTTGGCGACGGGCAAGGCTGCTGCGCATAGCATCATTAATTGGCTCAGGGCGAAAAGCTGAGACCAGACGAGTGTGCAATCCTTCCTTTTGCATCAGGGAGCCGAGCAATGATCCGTTCGTTCAAAGATGCCAAGACCGAGGCAGTAGCCAGCGGTAAGGCTCCCAAGGGCTTTCCGGCTGACCTTGTATGGCCCGCTGTTCGGAAGCTCATGGTGATCGAAACGGCTTGTATTCCCGAAGACATCCGCCCGATGTCGGGTACCGTAGCCCATGACGGCACACGTGATGAGGAGAACCACGAAGAGATATGCGAGGATGCCGGTGATGTCGGCCCTGAGTCTAACGCTTGGTTGAACTCGGCTTGAGAGGACGTCACGTGGGTCATGATGCCCCATTTTTCGAATGTGTTTGACCTCCCAATGCAGAGAGCTAAGCATCATCCGCGCTTCAATTGGAGAGCTTTATTGATCTTTTTCAAATAGTTAGGTTGCATTGTGAGGCGGATCGAAGGAGTACCGGGGATCATCGCGCGTGCCGTACATTGGATGGTTGTCAGATGAAGTTGCAACAAAACGTTCCGGGTCGGCGTTTTAGGCTTACCTAAAGTAACCTACGGTGACCAATGCCCTACAGGCGGTACGGTTTAGAGGAGAACCCTGACGGCACGTGGCGTGTCATAGACTACCGCGAAGGAAAGGCTGCGGAAACGAACGGAGCGGTTCTCGATCGGTTACCTCACGATACCGCTAGCAACCTTGAGTTTATCCTTAACGCCCAAGAGAAGGGGATGAAGAAGCGGAACAGGAAGAGGAGAGCCAGGTTTGCGCCACAGCACCCAAAGGCACACCTCATGGCAACCGAGCGGTATAGCCGTCACAAGAACCTGAACGTCTACTGGACGGTAGTCGACGCGATAACCGGACAGCCGGTCGTTATCGATGGGATTGTCATGGACATGCTATCCGAAGAGGAGGCCGACGAGTTGGTCGAGCGGCTGAACCGTGATGAGAATGAAGGGGGACCCTTCAAGCGGCCCTAAGGTTGTCTCAACATACTGGGCGAACAAGAAAGAGCCACCAACGCTATCGACCGCTTCCCTCACTGCTGGCAACGCATCGCCGACGAGCGGCACCTTACGAGTAGACCCTTTGTTCTTCAGAAGGCGATGCGGATGGAATACGAGGTCGACGTGGGGGTTCTCGTGGTCATGCTTTACATCGGCCACGAGCAGCCCCGCTATCTCGGCTAGACGGCACCCAGTCCCTTCCAGCAAACGCCATATCCGCTGGAGGCGTCACTAGCGTGCGTTAGCACTCGCACACGCTCCTGCTCAGCTACTCCTGGGAGAACGGGTTGCGCGCATCTTTGGCAAGCTGCTCCGTCCTCACTTCCAGCTTGTTGAATGGGTTCGATTGCATAGTTGATGACGGCCCTAATGTCACTCAGGTACCGGTGGACGGTCTCCGGCTTCATTCCAAGCTCGCTGATCATGTGATCGCGTACTTCGCGGGGCGTCGGCACGGGTCAGTTTGGATAAGAATGGGTCGTGTCCAAGCGCGGTTCTGATTATGCCCTACTACTACGATCCACACGCTGGGTCTTCTTGTCCTCATCCTGCGTACCGTCGACCTCCTCTTTCAGCTAGAACTTGCGTGCATCTTCCAGAGTAGCCTCAGGGGGCGTTGCGGCTGCCCGTACGGGTGAGCGGAACTGACGCGACAGTCCTCCGCGCTTTGGCGCTCGGGGCAACCTCAGCCAGGTCTTCGCCGCGAGATCGTCGGCATCAAACAGGTCGAAGACCGGATTTGGCTCGCAAGCTTTATCGAATATGATCTCGGATATTTCGACGACGAGACGTGCAGACTCGAACCACTTCCCAACCCCTTCAGGCCGAAAGTGTTACCCATGTCTCAAGAATAATCCGTAACCTATGTGTGTGGTATGGACCGATGGGAAATGGTGCCCAGAGCCGGAATCGAACCAGCGACACGCGGATTTTCAATCCGCTGCTCTACCAACTGAGCTATCTGGGCATCCGTGCTTCGCAGGCCATTCTTCGCTGAAAGAAGAGCGGGGCCTTGGTTCACCCCGGAAGCGAGCGGGGTTATAGCATCTTGTTCGGCCATGGCAAGCATCAAATGACAGTTTTTCGGCGGCTGGGGATATTTTGCGGATTTGCCAGCAAATTGAAGGGGTTCGCTGTGGATTTTCCCGCTACTCTTCGTCGTCGTAGTCCGCCTTCTTCTCGTCCTCGGTGACCGGAATGGCATAGGCGCCGGTCAGCCAGCGGGAGAGATCAACCTCGCGGCAGCGGTTGGAGCAGAAGGGGTAATGGTCGCGGTGCGAGGGCTTGCCGCATTCCGGGCAGGGGCGCGCCTTGCGCAGCGGTGCAACATTGGCGGCTGGTTTGTTCTCTTCCGACATAACTGTCTCCTCTGGGCTCAGCCCTCGGGCCACCGGCTATGCACGTCGAAGCCTTCGCCGGTCAGCAGCAGGATGGTTTCATAAAGCGGCAGGCCGACGACATTGGTGTAAGAGCCCACCATTTTCTGCACGAAGCTGCCGGCCAGGCCCTGGATGCCATAGGCACCCGCCTTGCCGCGCCACTGCCCGGAGGCAAGATAGTTCTCGATCTCGAAAGCGGAAAGACGTTTGAAGCGCACCTTCGTCTCGGCAACCTTCTGGCGGACCTTACGGTCGGGCGTTACCAGGCAGACGCCGGTATAGACCCAGTGGCTGCGGCCGGAGAGCAAATGTAGCGAGGCAGAGGCCTCGTCGGCGAACTCGGCCTTGCCAAGAATGCGGCGGCCGACGGCAACCACCGTGTCGGCGGCAAGAATATAGCTGCCCTTCCAGGCCATATCGCCCTTGATCGCGGCAAGGGCGGCTTCCGCCTTTTCCGTCGACAGGCGCCGGGCGAGCGAGCGCGGATGCTCGGATTTCCTCGGCGTCTCGTCAATATCCATCGGCAGCAGGCGCGAGGGCTCGATGCCTGCCTGGTTGAGCAGGTCGACACGGCGCGGCGAGCCGGAAGCCAGAATGAGCTTGTATGTGAGCGCCATGGACCCTCGACCGGAAACGGAAGCCCTTCAGGCTTCCGGGCCAAGCCTATTTGAAACGATAGGTGATGCGGCCCTTCGTGAGATCGTAAGGCGTCATTTCCACAAGAACCTTGTCGCCGGCGAGCACCCGGATGCGGTTCTTGCGCATGCGGCCTGCCGTGTGGGCGATGATTTCGTGCTCGTTTTCGAGCTTCACGCGAAAGGTCGCGTTCGGCAGAAGTTCGGTCACAATACCCGGGAATTCGAGGACTTCTTCTTTAGGCATATAAAGGTTTTCTTCCTGTCGGTTGAGATGGCGGCATTGGCCGCCTCAAAATTTGCGCGGAAACTACACAATCAGGGGTCATTTGTGAACCTCGTTGATCGGGCTTTCTTCCTTTTGTTTCACGCCGATTGCGCGGCGATGCCATTTCTCCTGACGAGCCGGGTTTCGATGAGCTGTTCAAGGTGGTCGCGCACCTCACGGTAGGCATCCAGAATCTGCTCGCGAGTCCCGGTTGCGACCGTCGGATCCATCGTCGGCCAGTAGACGACATCGACGGCGCTTGCCCGCGTCAGCTCCAGTGCGGCGTGATGGGCTGGCGGCGAGAGCGTGATGATGAGATCGAAGTAATCGTCCTCGAGTTCGTCAAGCGTCTGTGGCTGGCGACGCCCAAGCGAAAGGCCGATTTCCTCGAGCACGACGTCGACAAAGGGATCGCGCTCGCCGGCGCGAACGCCTGCGGAACGTATATAGGTATTCCTGGGCAGGATGCTACGGGCGATCGCTTCGGCGATCGGCGAGCGGATAGCGTTCAACCCGCACATGAAGAGAATCGCGCCGGGCGCCTTTCCTACTGCCGTGGTCGGAGCCGGCGCCATCGCGATCATCCGCGCCAATAAAGCACGCAGACCAGCGTGAAGATGCGGCGTGCCGTGTCGAAATCGACCTCGATCTTGCCGGCAAGCCGGTCTTTCAGCGTCTGCGAGCCCTCGTTGTGAATGCCGCGCCGTCCCATGTCGATCGCCTCGATGCGGCTAGGCGAGGCGGAGCGGATCGCCTCGTAATAGCTCTCGCAGATCATGAAATAGTCCTTCACGATCCGGCGGAAGGGCGTCAGCGACAAGATATGGGTCGCAACATCCCGTCCGTCTTCCGTGGTGATCGCAAAGACGAGCTTGGAGTCGACCAGTGAAATCTTCAGCCGGTAGGGTCCACCGCTATGGCCAACTGGCTCGAAGCTGTTTTCCTCGATGAGATCGAAGATTGCAACGGCCCGCTCATGCTCTACATCGGGCGTCGAACGGCCGATCGTATCGTCAAGGACGATATCAGAAAGCCGGAAGTCGCCCTTCGCCATGCCTCACCTTTCGAGATTGAGGCGGATCGCGACCGATCGCGCATGGGCATCGAGGCCTTCGGAAACCGCAAGCGCGATCGCCGCCGGACCGAGGTCGCGCAGCTGCTGCGGGCCGAGCCTAAGGATCGAGGTGCGCTTGACGAAATCGAGCACGGAAAGGCCGGAGGAGAAGCGGGCAGAGCGCGCCGTCGGCAAGACGTGGTTCGAGCCTCCGACGTAATCGCCGATCACTTCCGGCGTATGGGCGCCGATGAAGATCGCGCCGGCATTGCGGATTCCGTCGAGCAGCACATCCGGATCAGCCACGGCAAGCTCCAGATGCTCGGCGGCGATGCGGTTGGCGAGTGGGATGGCGTCCTTCAGGTCCTTCACCAAGATGACCGCACCGAAATCCCGCCAGCTGCGGGCGGCGGTTTCCGCGCGGTTCAAGGTCTTCAACTGGCGTTCCACCGCGGCTTCGACGGCCTTGCCGAATTCGGCGTTGTCGGTGACGAGGATCGCTTGCGCGCTGGCGTCATGTTCGGCCTGAGCCAGAAGATCGGCCGCGATCCAGTCCGGATTGTTGTCCTTGTCGGCGATCACCAGTACTTCGGACGGACCGGCGATCATGTCGATGCCGACCGTGCCGAAGACGTGCCGCTTGGCGGCTGCAACATAGGCGTTGCCCGGGCCGGTGATCTTTGCGACCGGCGCGATCGTCTCCGTGCCGTAGGCAAGCGCGGCGATAGCCTGCGCGCCGCCGACACGATAGATTTCCGAAACGCCGGCAAGCTTGGCCGCGGCGAGCACCGCCTGATTGACCGTGCCGCCGGTAGCAGGGACCGCGATGACGATGCGTTCGACGCCGGCAACCTTTGCCGGCACCGCATTCATTAGCACCGAACTCGGATAGCTTGCCGTGCCCCCCGGCACGTAGAGGCCGACCGCCTCGATCGCCGTCCAGCGCGAGCCAAGCTCGACGCCCATAGCATCCTCGTAGATATCGTCCTTCGGCAGCTGGCGGCGGTGATGCGATTCGATGCGGACGGCCGCAACCTTCAGCGCGCCCAGCACTTCGGCAGGCACGGCTTCCACTGCGGCATCGATTTCTGCTTCGCTCACACGCATCGGCACATTGGCAAAATCGATGCTGTCGAATTTCTTCGAGTATTCGGCAAGCGCTGCGTCGCCGCGGGCGCGCACGTCGTCGATGATGGCGCGAACCACCACATTCACGTCTTCCGAAACCTCACGCTTGGTTGTCAGAAATGCGGCAAAGCGCTGCTCGAAACCGTCCGATGCCTGATCCAGCCAGATTGCCAACGCAGATATTCCTTCTCAATTCGACACGGGAAGTCTTCAGGCGCCGGGGTGGCGCGGCTTGGAGGTGGTTTCCCACGCTCCACCGATATCCGCAAGCAGCACTTCGATGCATTCGACGTCGAGGAGGATCTCGGCTGTGCCGGCAAGCGTCAGCTCGATCGTCCCCTCCGGCCCCTCGCCTTTCTGCTCGAAGCCGATGGACAGCAGCGACAGCACCTCGTCGCGCCGCTTGCGGTCGATCCCGGCGGAGCGGACGGCCAGAACCCGCTTGAGGACCAATGCCGCCCGATGGCGCTCGAAGCCCTTGCCTTTATTGAGGGCATCTTCCCAGACAAAGCGGTTGGCGGCTATTGAAAACTGCCCGCTGCGCGGCGACCATGTCATGTCGCCGACCTTGAAGACGCTGTCCTGCATATGGGCGGAGACCACCGCGAGGTCTTCACTATCGAGCGCAAGAAGCTTCAGATCTGTCATGCAGGCAAAACCCCTAGGTCTATCGCGCACCGCCGGGATGGCGATGCGTCAGACAAGGGAAATAGGATGCTACGGCGGAATGCGCAACCAGGATTAAGGGCGTAGAGACGCCCCTTCCCTATTCGCTGACGCGCTCGACGATCGCGCCGCAGCGGGTGAGCTTTTCTTCCAGCCGCTCGAAGCCGCGATCGAGGTGATAGACGCGCGAGACCATCGTCTCGCCTTCGGCGGCAAGACCGGCGATTACCAGCGAGACGGAGGCGCGAAGATCGGTGGCCATCACCGGTGCGCCCTTCAGCCGCGGCACGCCCTCGATCTTCGCCGTCTGTCCGGAAAGCGAGATCTTCGCGCCGAGGCGGGCAAGCTCCTGCACATGCATGAAGCGGTTTTCGAAGATGGTCTCCGTCACGTGTGAAATACCGGAGGAGCGTGTCATGAGCGCCATGAACTGCGCCTGCAGGTCCGTCGGGAAACCTGGGAAGGGATCGGTCACGATATCGACCGGCCTGATACCCGCGCCGTTGCGCCTGACGCGCACGCCGTTGTTGGTCGACGAAATTTCCGCGCCGGCGCGGCGGAGTGTCTCGAAAGCCGTTTCAAGCAGAGCCGCATCGGTGTTTTCCAGAACGACGTCGCCTCCCGTCATGGCAACGGCCATGGCGTAGGTGCCGGTCTCGATGCGGTCCGGCAGAACGCGATGGCGCGCGCCGGAAAGCGACTGCACGCCTTCGATGGTGATCGTCGAGGTGCCGTGGCCGGATATTTTCGCGCCCATGGCGTTCAGGCAGTTGGCGAGGTCCACAACTTCCGGTTCGCGGGCGGCATTGCCGATGACCGTGGTGCCGCGGGCAAGGGTCGCAGCCATCATCATCACATGGGTCGCGCCGACGGAAACCTTCGGGAAGGTATAGCGCGTGCCGATCAGGCCGCCGTTCGGCGCCGTCGCGTTGATATAGCCGCTGTCGATTTCGAGGTTTGCTCCGAGCGCCGCAAGCCCTTCGAGGAAAAGGTCCACCGGACGCGTGCCGATGGCGCAACCGCCAGGCAGAGACACGCGGCAGTGGCCTTCGCGCGCCAGAAGCGGTCCGATGACCCAGAAGGAAGCGCGCATCTTCGAGACCAGCTCATAGGAGGCGGTCGTATCGACGATGGTGCGGCAGGTGAAATGGATCGTGCGCGCATAGGAGTCTTCCTGGCGCTCGCGGCGGCCATTGACAGCAACGTCGACGCCATGATTGCCGAGAATGCGCATCAGCAGTTCGACATCAGCCAAATGCGGCACGTTTTCGAGCGTCAGCGTATCGCTGGTCAAAAGCGAGGCGATCATCAGCGGCAGGGCGGCATTCTTGGCGCCGGAAATCGGAATGATGCCATTGAGCTCATTACCGCCGACAATTCTGATACGATCCATATGGACTTACGGGCTGTGCCCGCCTTTCTGAAAGTTCTGCCTTTAAAAGGGATGGGGGTCTTTAGACGAATTCCGGGCACGCTTCAATTCGCCGTGGACCGAACATTATGATTCGTCCATTTTTGCGGCAGGAAGGCCATTCGTCTCGTCTGCTTGCCCCGAACGGCGCGCGCGCGTCTGCTGTTTGCGGCGGGCGAGATTTTCACGGAGCTTTTCGGCAGCGCGCTCGCGGCGCCGTTTCGCCTGCTCTTCGATCACGGCCTTGCGGCCCTTTGTGGCATTTTCCGTCTTGTCGTCCATGTTTGATGTTTAGCGGATTCCGCCTCCCGCAAAAAGGGCCGTCGCCTTAATACATGCGAAGTTGGAATTTGCGGCTTGCGCTTGTCAAGAAGCTGTGGCAATAGGCCCCCCGTTCACGCATCGCAGCCGTCCGGCTCATGCGTCTTGGTCCTGCTGCCGTAGCTCAGTGGTAGAGCACACCCTTGGTAAGGGTGAGGTCGGTGGTTCAATCCCACTCGGCAGCACCAGTTTTTCAGAACAAAATCAATAGCCTGACCGTGCCCATCTGATCACAGCGCTGCATGAAGCGGCACAAAAGCGCAGAACAGAACGCGAATCGTACGGGAAATCCGTGCAGCTTGTTCCCCGGGCGTTCTCAAATCACGACATCATTCTCCGTAAGCGCCAAGCCGAGGCCGTCCAGGGGTGTAATTCCAGGCCGGGATGCAGTGGCGCGGGAGTCCCGCGATGCTTCGCTCACATGCCCCTCAAACGCATCGATCCCTGATATACGTTTGATGTACGCCTCCTAGACCACGGTGTGATTACGCCTCCATTGCGAACGGAGATAATGAATCACATCAGGAACGGAACAGTCAGGCGGAGCCGACCATGAGTATGGACAATACTTCATCCCCCGGTAGACCGAAACCCGACGGCCGGCGGCATGGAGGCGATCATGGACGTATATGAGGCAGTCACAAGCCGACGGGCGGTGCGCGGATTCAAGGACGAGCCTGTGAAGAGGGAGGTGCTTGAGCGTGTGATGTCCGCCGCAGCTTGGTCGCCGTCAGGATCGAACATCCAGCCGTGGAACACCTACGTGATGACCGGCGCACCGCTGGCAGAGCTCAAGACATCCGCCATCGAGCGCGTGGCTCATGGCGACCCCTGGGACAAGCGGCAGTACGAGATGTATCCGCCCGTGCTGAAGTCCCCCTACGGGGAGCGCCGGTCCGCCTTCGGCAAGGAGCGCTACAGCGCGCTCGGCATTGCGCGCGAGGACTGGGAGGCGCGCCAGCGGGCAGCAATCGCCAACTGGAACTGTTTCGGCGCGCCCGCCGCCCTGTTCTGCTACATCGACCGTGACCTGGGCCTACCCCAATGGGCCGACGTCGGCATGTATCTGCAGACCGTCATGCTGCTGCTCCGCGCAGAAGGTCTGCACAGTTGCCCGCAGATGGCGTGGTCGCAGGTTCGCGAGACGGTCGCGGAGGCCCTGTCACCGCCGGACGGGCTCATCCTCTTCTGCGGCATGTCGATCGGGTACGAGGATCCGACGATAAGTTACGCCCGTACAGGCCGCGCCCCGATCGACGAGACGGTCACGTTCGTCGGCGATTAGTGACTTGCGATCAAAGGACAAGAGCCCCCGTCTATGTTCCTGCGTATGATACGTCCTTATCATGCCAG
The DNA here is from genome assembly GCF_025200715.1 of Rhizobium sullae. NCBI lineage: Bacteria > Pseudomonadati > Pseudomonadota > Alphaproteobacteria > Hyphomicrobiales > Rhizobiaceae > Rhizobium > Rhizobium sullae. Next base: position 214,132 of record NZ_CP104143.1, on the reverse strand, counting down.
ATATTGGAGAACGCCATGACCACGCATAAAGTAGGCTATCTCATTGGCAGCCTTGCCAAAGGATCGATCAACCGCAAGCTCGCCAAGGCATTGGTACGATTCGCCCCGCCGGAACTTGAAATGTCGGAGATATCCTTCAAGGACCTGCCGCTCTACAGCTACGATTATGACGCCGACTACCCTCCGGCTGGCAAGGCATTCAAGGCGGCAATCGCGGCCGTCGACGCCGTGCTGTTCGTCACGCCCGAATACAATCGATCCATACCCGGCGGGCTGAAAAACGCAATCGACTGGGCGAGCCGCCCCTACGGCACCAATTCGTTCACACGTAAGCCATCAGCGGTGATCGGCACGTCGCCGGGCGCGATAGGCACAGCAGTCGCCCAGCAGAATTTGCGCAGTGTGCTCAGTTTCTGCAACTCTCCCCAGATGAATGCCCCTGAAGCCTATATCCAGTTCACACCGGGGCTGATTACCGATGACGGTGAGGTCACCAACGACACCACCGCCGATTTCCTTCGCACTTTCATGCAAGACTTCCATGTCTTCATCGCAAGGGTTCGCTCCGTGCTGCCGAAAGATGCCTAGCGCATCGGCCCAAAATCGGAATCGATTTTCGGGCAAGATGCGTAGATTCAAACATCCTTCGCGGCGGATGCCATCAGTTCGCACGCAACCGGAAACGGCAGGCGCAGTGCGCCAGCTTCCGTTTCCGCTCGCCAAGCTGTGACCTGGCGTTTTGCCGCCGACGCTTAAGCATTTTTGCCCGGCACTAGCGCCATGGCTGATGAGGGTAGGCCTCGTCGGCGGCATGTCAGAAAAAGACCAGCAGAGAACGAAACACATCACATCCTGACGTCACCGACGACTGGATGTTCAAGAACAGGATCCGTACGCGCGGCGAGGCAAGGCGTTATACTTGTCGCGACAGATGGGCACCAGCATCCGCGGTAAGGGTGAGGTCGGTGGTTCAATCCCACGCGGCAGCACCAGCTTTTCCCGGAAAAAAGTCTTCGCGATCCGTCCCATGATAACGCGTGGTCATACCTGAGGCCCTTGCTCAACTCCTTGTGATCGAACCCTCCCCGCGGACTGCGGTTCTATGATTAGGCAATCACGGAGGACGCTCTCATGTTTATTCGTCTCATCGCGGGTTCGATCGTGGCGGCTGCCGTCGCAACCACTGCCTTCGCACAAACGACCGGCACCCAAGGAGGGTCCGGCAGCGGAACCACGATAGCTCCCAATCTCAACGATACCGGCTCGGGCACGACAACACGCACGAATCCCGGCATCTCCAACAGCACGATCAATCCCGGCGCCGTCGATCTGAACAGGAGCGGCAGCACGGTCAACCCAGGCGGCGTCAACCCTGCAATCCCGTCACCGTCGACGACATGCACGAATTCAGCAGCAGAGCAGGATAGTGCGGCAACAGGGACCTCCGGGCTCGGCTGCCCGCCTCTTCCTCGATAAGGACTGGCGACACGCCAATCTGGCTGCAGGGCGCGCTGATTGCAAAAACGAGCGGTCATCCGATAAACGTGATCCGCTCGCCCGCGCCATTCTGTCATCAAATTCAGTCCGGTTTCACGCCTCCACGCCCGTCGCGATCAAACCCGATTGCCGACAATAAATAACCAGCTAATATAACCCATGTGTGCACAGCCCTTGCGAGGGGAACGCAACGGGCTGGATGTGCGTTTTGGCGTAAACACCGGAGGAATACGCCTATGGCAACGGAAAGATGGGACAATCCAGTCAAGGTCGGCTTCGAAAACGCCGATGCGCGGACTGTGAACGGCCCGTTCGATGCATTGAAATGCCTCACCGATCTTTGGCCCGCAACGCGCGGGCTTCGCTATCTCAAGGCCCGCAGCGCCTGCCGCGCGGCCTTGGATGGACGCAAGACCGCCGAGGAAGCCCGCGCCGAGTTTCTGGCAGCGGCGGAAGAAGCCAAGCTGAAGCTGCACTGACGAGCGCGACAGGCGCTTGCGGCATCAACCGGAACATGCTTCTCCGTGCCGTTTTGGCACGGCCGACTATTTTCATTAACTGTTGAACCAGGATAGGCTGGAAACCCATTTTAAAGCGGTTGCGCGTCTGCGGCCGCCGCCAATAGAACGTCGCAGCCATCATGATGATGGTTAGAGGCTCGTTCCCTCTGCTCCAAGCAGGCGAGCCTCGTCCGAGCGCCATCACGCAGACACCCCATGGCTATTTTTGTTTTTCAGCAGCCACTGTCGTTTTCCATTTCGACATAGCCGACGCCGATGATGGTGCCGTCCGGGGCACGGATGAAGGATGGCAGATAATGCGCTTCGGCCGGAGTACAGCCGGGCGCGGCCGTATATTCATTGAGTGCAATCTGATCCTGCGGCAGCGCAGAATAATAATTGATACCGATTTCGAGCGCAGCGGACGCCGATGTGGCAAATGCGGCAGATGCAACAAGAACGGCGCCGCCGCCCAGATGGAATATCATCCTCATAACAGTCTCCAGCGTTGAAATTCAGACGCTCAAACACATGAGATGCAGTTTTTGTTCCAGTTTTTTCTTGCGCATTTTCGTAAGAATCTTTCGGAACTTTTCCCGCTAGAGAAAGTTTAATTAAATTAGTCCGGAATCACGTCATTCAAAGTAGACATTGCTATGAGAACACTGATGCTTGTCATTATTGCAGCGATGGTCGCGTCGATTCTCAGTATCCTGGTGATCAAACCTTTCGACAAGGGCGCGGGAAAAGACGACACGCCGGCGGCGACCATCCAGCAGCCGGAACCGAACTGACTGTCACCGCCGCAGCAGCCGGCTTTTGACATAGCCTTTGCCTACGATGTCCTCTGCAATCTCCGCAGCGCGATCCTCGTCGCCTTTCCGACGGACGAAGCCTTCCAGAACGACATAGCGGCCGAGAACCGCAACCGTGATTTCGCCGGCGTCCAAGTCGTAGGCGGCGCGGAGGGCGCTTTCCACCGACGCTTTCGTGGCTGAACTGCTATGCCCCTCATTGCAGCAACTCTCATATTCCTTCCAGGTTTCGAGCCGAAGTACCACGGCCGCTGCCTCCACCACAGGATCATGCCGTTAACGCTCCAACCCGGCTTTTCGTTGCGTGCCCGGGGTAGCTCATTGGGAAACAAGCATAATCTCGGAACTGCCCTTGGCGTGCACTGGCAGGTTGCCCATATGCGATGGATCGGTAGCCGAGGGTGGTTCAATGAAAGTGATCATTTCTGCTTTTCTCGCGGCGGTTCTGCTCTGCGCTTGCACGTCCTCCGGCACATCGGAGCCCACGCCCATTCCTGGCAGCCTGACGTATGGCGGGCAGCCGCGAACGAAACTGGCCAAATCGCCCATCGGCAGCGCCGTCTACAACAATTTCAACGATTCAAGCGGCAACCGGGTCGAGGAAACATATATCCTTCAGCCGGATCGCAGTCTCAAGCTCATGCGGCAGCAAGTCATGTCAATCCACTGAAGCGCGCTTGACAGGAATCATTATCGAGAACATTCAAGGAACACCTAATCTGTCCGTGCCGTAACGGCGCGCGGACACCAACGGACGGCTGGATGTATCTCGAAAAGCTCAATCCACAGCAACGCATGGCGGTCGAACACGGCACGCTTGCCAGCGGCAGCCATGTCGCCGGCCCGCTGCTCGTCATCGCCGGCGCGGGGTCCGGCAAGACCAACACGCTGGCGCACCGCGTCGCGCATCTGATCGTCAAGGGCGCCGACCCGCGCCGCATCCTGCTTATGACTTTCTCCCGCCGGGCGGCCGGCGAGATGGCGCGCCGCGTCGAGCGCATCTGCACCCAGGTTCTCGGCAGCAATTCCGGCATCATGGCCGATGCGCTGGCCTGGAGCGGCACCTTTCACGGGATCGGCGCGCGGCTGCTTCGCGACTATGCCGAGCAGATCGGCGTCGACCCCGCCTTCACCATCCACGACCGCGAAGACAGCGCGGACCTGATGAACCTCGTTCGTCACGAGCTCGGCTTCTCGAAGATGGAAAGCCGCTTCCCGACCAAGGGGACCTGTCTTGCGATCTATTCCCGGGCCGTGAATTCGGAAACGGAATTGCCTCTGATCCTGCGTGACGCCTTCCCCTGGTGCGCTGCATGGGAAAAACAGCTCCGCGAACTTTTCGCCGCCTATGTCGGGGCCAAACAGAACCAGAACGTCCTCGATTACGACGACTTGCTGCTCTACTGGTCGCAAATGGTTGCCGAACCAATGATCGCCGAGGATATCGGCGGCCGCTTCGATCATGTGCTCGTCGACGAATATCAGGATACGAACCGGCTGCAGGCCTCGATTCTGCTTGCTTTGAAGCCTGAGGGACAGGGGCTGACCGTCGTCGGCGACGATGCGCAGTCGATCTATTCCTTCCGCGCCGCCACAGTCCGCAACATCCTCGATTTCCCGGCCTTGTTCACCCCGGCAGCCAGCATCGTGACGCTCGACCGGAATTACCGGTCGACGCAACCTATTCTCGCCGCGGCCAATGCCGTTATCGATCTCGCCTCGGAACGTTTCACGAAGAACCTCTGGACGGAGCGGCAATCCGGCGAACGCCCGCGCCTCGTCACCGTGCGCGACGAGGCCGACCAGGCCCGATATGTCGCCGACAAGGTGTTGGAGAACCGCGAAGAGGGCACGCGGCTGAAAAGCCAGGCCGTGCTCTTCCGCGCCTCGCACCATAGCGGCGCGCTGGAAATCGAGCTCACGCGCCGCAACATTCCCTTCGTGAAATTCGGCGGCCTGAAATTCCTCGATAGCGCGCATGTCAAGGATATGCTGGCCGCGCTCCGCTTTGCTCTCAATCCGCGCGACCGGGTTGCCGGCTTTCGGCTGATGCAGATCCTGCCGGGCGTCGGGCCTTCGACGGCCCAGCGGGCGCTCGACCAGATGGCGGAGGACCCGAACCCATTGCAGGCGCTCGCAGCCATGTCCGCTCCGCCGCGCGCCGGCGAGGATTGGGCCTCGTTCGTTTCGGTCATGCAGGAGCTGAAGACCGGGAAAGCCGGCTGGCCCGCCGAAATCGGCCTGGTCCGGGAATGGTATCAGCCGCATCTCGAGCGGCTGCACGAGGACGCCGCAACGCGTCAGGCCGATCTCCTGCAACTCGAGCAGATCGCCGGCGGCTATCCCTCGCGCGAGCGCTTCCTGACCGAACTGACGCTCGATCCTCCTGACGCGACCAGCGACCAGGCCGGCGTGCCGCTGCTTGACGAGGACTATCTGATCCTTTCGACCATCCATTCCGCCAAGGGCCAGGAGTGGACCAAGGTCTTCATGCTGAACGTCGTCGACGGCTGCATTCCGTCGGACCTCGGCGTCGGCACCAGCGCGGAAATAGAGGAGGAGCGGCGCCTGCTCTATGTCGCGATGACGCGCGCCAGGGACAATCTCGATCTCGTCGTCCCGCAGCGTTTCTTCACGCATGGGCAAAACGCGCAGGGCGACCGGCACGTCTATGCCTCGCGCACCCGCTTCATCCCGGCGACGCTGCTGCAGTTTTTTGAAGTCTGCGGCTGGCCGCAGGGCAAAAGCGAGAACGCTTCGGCGCAGCAGGCGCGCCAGATTCGAATTGATGTCGGCGCTCGCATGCGCGGCATGTGGCGCTAGAGGGCAAGAGGGCTACTGGGCGGTTTGAGGAACGGCGCGATCACCTCTTCATTCACCGCCTCGATGGTCGCGGGCAACCATTTTGGATTTCGATCCTTGTCGATCACCGCCGCCCGCACGCCTTCATAAAAATCCGCGGACTTCAATGTTTGCAGGCCAGCACCTAGCTCGCGGTTCAGGCATTCGGCGAGGCTTGCGCTTCGCCGCCCCTCCCTCAGCAGACGCAGGGTCAGTTTTAGGCTCGTTGGCGAACGCGTCTGCAGGGTCTTCCGTGTCTTGGCGGCGAATTCGCCTTCGTCAGCGGCAAGCGCTTCCAGAATCTCTTCGACGCGATCGAAACAGAAGGCATGGTCGATCGACGGACGAATGGCCTGCAAGCGGCTTTCGCCCGGCTTGCCGGAAAGATGTTTCAGCAGCGCATCGCAAGCTACCGGCGACGAGCCGGCCGGCATCCGCGCCAACGCATCGATGACATCTGGCAGCCGCGACGACGGGATCTCAAAATCGGCAAGGCCGGCATAGATGGCGTCGGCCGCATTCAGCTCCTGCCCGGTCAATCCTGCCCAGGTTCCCGTTTCGCCGGGCATGCGCGGCAGCAGCCAGGTCGCTCCGACGTCCGGGAAATAGCCGATGCCGGTCTCCGGCATCGCAAGCCTCGTCCGCTCTGTCACGATGCGGTGCCGCCCGTGTGCGGAAAGGCCGACGCCGCCGCCCATGGTGATGCCGTCCATCAGTGCGATATAGGGTTTGGCGTAGTTTGCGATGCGGTGATTGAGTGTGAACTCCTCGCGCCAGAACGTCTCGGCGACGTCGGTATTCGAACGCCCGCTTTCATGCAGCACGCGAATATCCCCACCGGCGCAGAAGCCGCGATCACCCTCGCCGGTCACCGCCACACTTGTGATGCCGTCGTCCTCCGCGAACTCGTCAAGTGCGGTCTCGATCATGCGCACCATGTCGAGTGTCAGGCTGTTCAGAGCTCGCGGCCGGTTGAGCCGGATGATGCCCGCCGTGCCGCGCCGTTCGATAATGACTTCGCGCTCGTGATTGTTCTGCATGTCCGCGGTCCGCCCTCGATTAACCCTCCTATCAATAAACAGGCGGGCCGCTTCATTCCAGTGGACTTTGCGTCAACAAAGACCTGTCAGAAGGATGCGGCGGCAAGCGCGCGGCGCATTTCGTGCAGATCCTCGACCCGACGCGTGATCAATTCCAGTTCCCAATCCAGCGCGCTACGGACGATCGTCTCCAGTGAGTCGTATTTTGGCGTCCACTCCAGCATGCGATGCGCCAAGCTAGCGTCGGCGACGACGCTTGCGGCATCGCCTGGACGGCGGGGCGCCATATGGATCTTGAACGCGTGACCATGCAGGCGCGTCACCATGTTCAGCACATCCAGCACCGAATAGCCCGAACCATAGCCGCAATTTGCCACCAGCGATCCTTTACCCCTGCGCAGGTGCTGCAGCGCCTTGAGGTGAGCCTGAGCGAGATCGGTGACATGGATATAGTCGCGCACGCCGGTGCCGTCATGCGTCGGGTAGTCGATGCCGTAGACATGCACGCTGTCTCGCCTGCCGAGTGCGGCCTCGCAGGCGACCTTGATGAGATGCGTCGCACCGCTGGTGGATTGTCCGGCTCGCCCGTGCGGATCGGCACCCGCGACGTTGAAATAGCGCAGCGCCACATAGTCGAAATCATAGGCCGCAGCAGCATCGCGCAGCATGAATTCGGTCATCAACTTCGATTGGCCATAGGGGTTTTCCGGATTGAGCGGCGCGGTTTCCTTCACCGGCTCTGAACCCTTCTGCGGACCGTAGACCGCCGCCGTCGATGAGAAGACGAAGTGGCGCACCCCGGCAGCGATCGCCGCGCTCATCAGCGCACGCGTCTTGCCGGAATTGTTGTCGTAATAGGAAAGCGGATCGGCAACCGAGGCCGGAACGACCGCGGAACCTGCGAAATGGATGATCGCCTCGATATCGTTCTCGATGAAGATCGTCTTCAAAACCTCGGCATCGGCGACATCTCCTAGGTAGAAGCGCGCCGCTGGCGCGATCGCCCAGCGAAAGCCGGTGGAAAGGCGATCGAGGACGACGACGTTCTCGCCTGCATCGAGCAGTGCCCAGACCATGTGGCTGCCGATGTAGCCGGCGCCGCCCGTCACCAAAATTGCCATGTCCCCGCCCCCTTTTTCTATCGGACAGGGGTATCTGACGCGGTTATTCCTTTCAGATTTTCTTATCGAGTGCCCGTTCTGGCACCTTTGGACCGGTAAGTTTGATGCTGTGGTTAGAGGCTGATTTCCACCTTTGCTACAATTTTAGCGAACTATCGTTTCGGGCATCAAAAAGGCCCGGCAGCGAGGCCGGGCCTTGGTGGTCAGAGCTTCAGAATGTAATCGCAGAGCTTGTCGGCTGCTGCGTTGACCTGCTGCGGATCGCGCAGGAAGCAGGCTCGCAGGAAGAGTTCGCCGCCTGCGCCGAAGGCGGTACCGGGCGCCAGGCCAACGCCTGTTTTGTCGACGATATCCAACGCCGCCTTGCGGCTGTCGGTGACGCCGTCGATCTTCAGGAAGGCGTAAAGCGCACCATCCGGCTTCAACGTCTCGACGCGGTTTGTGGCCATTAGCGCATCACAAAGAATGTCGCGGGAAAGTGCCGCTTTCCGGACATTGGCCTCGACGAACCCGTCGCCTTCGTTCAGGGCTGCGACCGCACCCTTCTGCATGAATTGCGCAACGCCCGAGGTCGAATACTGGATCAGGTTTTCAAGCACCTGCCCCGTTTCCGGCGGCGCTACGATCCAGCCGACGCGCCAGCCGGTCATCGACCAGTTCTTCGAGAACGAATTGACGAACATGATCTTGTCGTCGGGCGCCATGACGTCGAGGAAAGAAGGTGCCCGCCCGCCGGCATAGAAATAGCGGGCGTAAATCTCGTCCGCCATGATCCAGAGATCGTGCTTGCGGGCGAGGTCGAGGATGTCCGCGAGGTCTTTTCTTGTCGCGGTCCAGCCTGTCGGGTTGGATGGCGTGTTAACGAAAAGCGCTCTTGTTTTCGGCGTGATCGCCTCACCGATACTGTTGAGATCGACCGCCCATTTGCCACATTCGAACTGTAGCTGGACGCCGACCGAACGGGCTCCGGCAATTTCAAGTGCGGCGGCGATATTCGGCCAGGCGGGCGTCAGATAGACCAGCTCGTCTCCCGGCGAGGTCAGCGCCTGCACAGCGATCTGGATCGCCTGCATGCCCGATCCGGTCACATAGAAATGCTCCCTCGGCAGCGTGACGCCGAAATGCCGGGCGTAGTAATCCGATAGCGCCTGACGAAGCTCCGGAATGCCGCGCTGCCACGTGTAGAAGGTCTCGCCGTCTGCCAACGCATCCATTGCCGCCGTGCTGATGAAGTCCGGCGTCGGAAGATCGCCCTCGCCGACCCAGAGCGGCAGCAGGCCGTCGCGGCCACGGGCATAATTGACGACTTCGACGATCCCGCTTTCTGGCGCCGAAACGGCGCGCGGGCTGAGGCTATTCATAATCGACATGAAGATCTCCGGTTTTCGCCTTCATAAAGCAAAACCGGAGACGAATCCCATGAGAATGCGTGATGCGGGATCGATTTTCGTCATGAATGAGCCCTGTTAAATACAGAGCTCCGAGCCCGATCAAACTGCCGGGCGCCTGGCCAGCAGATCGCGGATTTCCGTCAGGAGCGCGACATCGGCCGGCGGCGGTGCATCTTCCGCTGCCTTTTGCTCGTTGCGCTCTACTTGTTTGCGCAGCATGTTCACGCCCTTGATCATCAGGAAGATGATCCAGGCAAGGATCAGGAAATTGATGACCACGGTGATGAAATTGCCATAGGCGAAGACGGCGCCCTGCGCACGGGCGGCGGCAAGCGTCGGCGCGTTGACCGCAGATGAAAGTCCAACGAAGTAGTTGGAAAAATCGAACCCGCCGAACAGGGCACCGACGATCGGCATGATGATATCGTCGACCAGCGATTTGACGATGCCGCCGAAAGCACCGCCAATGATGACGCCAACGGCAAGGTCCATGACGTTGCCTCGGGCGATAAAGGCCTTGAACTCATTGAGCATCCGATCTGTCTCCCTCTGATGTACCCTGACGATAGTCCGTTGTTTTTATTAGCTACATCTCTTGATTGATTATTCAATTGCAAAATTGAAACAGCCGGGGTCTTCCCGCATCTTGGACTTAATGCCTAGATCATCGCAATTTCCAAGTCAGACGATTTCCCTTAGTCTTGATGTCTTCTGGGAGAACCGGCGGATCGTGCGCCGGCGGAGGGTCAATGCTGCCAGGCTGGGTCATCATCGCTTTTGCCTTCGCCTACCTGCTGCTGCTGTTTGCGGTCGCAAGCTATGGCGACCGTAGAAGCCAGAAGCTGGGCATACCAGACGGTGGCTGGCCGGTCGTCTATGCGCTCAGCCTTGCGATCTACTGCACGTCCTGGACCTATTTTGGCAGCGTCGGGCTTGCCTCTCAGCGCGGCCTGGAATTTGCCGGCATCTATATCGGCCCGATCCTCGTCTTCACGCTCGGCATGCCGGTGCTGCGCCGGATCATCGAGCTTGCAAAGGCCGAAAAGCTTACCTCCGTCGCGGATTTCATCGCCGCCCGCTACGGAAAGAATCCGACGGTCGCGACGACGGTGGCGCTGATCTCGCTGGTCGGCACAATTCCCTATATCGCACTGCAGCTGAAGGCGATCAGCAGCACCGTGACCGCAATCGTCAATCCGTCGGATTACGGCATTGGCAGCGGCAATCTCTACTTCCTCGACCTGCCGCTGATCGCGACCTTGGTGCTTGCCTGTTTCGCCGTCATGTTCGGCACGCGGCATACCGATGCGACCGAGCACCAGGACGGCCTGATCCTCGCCGTTTCGATGGAATCGCTCGTCAAGCTCGTCGCCTTCCTAACCGCCGGTATCTGCGTCGTCTGGTTCCTGTTCGACGGGCCTGCCGATCTTTGGCGGAAAAGCGTGGACAACGAGTTGGTCAACGCAACCCTTGACTTCCGGACGCCGGTCAGCCGCTGGATCACGCTGATCGTGCTGTCGGCCTTTGCGATCATCTTGTTGCCGCGCCAGTTTCACGTCACCGTCGTTGAAAACCGCTCGGCGAAGCAGCTGCGGCTCGCGGGCTATCTCTTTCCGATCTATCTCGTCGCCATCAATCTCTTCGTACTTCCGGTGGCAATCGGCGGCCTGCTGATCTTTGGCGGCGCGGGCAACGCCGATTTTTACGTACTGTCGCTGCCCATTGCCGGCCAGATGTGGCTGGTCTCGCTGATTACCTTCATTGGCGGTTTTTCGGCAGCGACAGCAATGGTCATCGTCGATTCCGTCGCGCTTTCGATCATGGTGTCAAACGACATTATCATGCCGATCTTCCTGCGCCGGAAGCTCGCCGGACGTGCCGGCCAGCGCGACAATTTTGCGAAGAGCCTCCTCAACATCCGCCGCAGCGCGATCTTCGCTGTGCTTCTGCTCGGGTACGCCTATTACCGATCGACTGACAGCACGGCGGGCCTCGCCTCGATCGGTCTTCTGTCCTTCGCCGCGATCGCCCAGATCGCGCCTGCGCTTTTCGGCGGCCTTATCTGGCGGCGGGCGAACGCGCGCGGCGCCATCCTCGGCCTGACGTCCGGCTTCGTTGTCTGGTTCTACCTGCTTTTCCTGCCTTCGCTCGGCGGGCCGGATTATTCCTATGTCGCCTCCGCCTTCCTCAGCTTCATCTTCCCGGGCACGGCGCTCTTTGCATCGGTGAACGCCGATCCGCTGGTCAACGCCACGGCGATGAGCCTGCTCATCAATACCGGCTTCTTCATCATCGGCTCGATGACGCGCAACGCTCGTCCACTGGAGCGCATCCAGGCCGGCATCTTCGTGAAGCGGCAGTCGCGCTCGCAATTTGCGACCCGCGGATGGAAGACCCGCATCAGCGTCGGCGATCTGAAAACGGCAATCTCGCGCTACCTCGGCGAAGAGCGCATGCAGCGGTCGCTTGCGACATACGAACAGAATTCCGGCCGCAGGCTGGAGGACGACCAGCCGGCCGACATGGCGCTTATCCATTTCACCGAACAATTGCTCGGCAGCGCCATCGGCTCCTCCTCCGCGAGGCTGGTACTTTCGCTGATCCTGCAGAAGACGGAGGACGCGTCCGCCGATACGGCTTGGCTGCTCGACCAGGCAAGCGAGGCGCTGCAATATAATCAGGACATGCTGCAGACGGCGCTTTCGCAGATGGACCAGGGCATTGCCGTCTTCGACAGCTCCAATCAGCTGACGATCTGGAACCGTCGCTTCCGCCAGCTTCTCGACCTGCCGGAAGATGTCGGCCGTGTCGGCTTTCCGCTTTCGGAGATCGTGGCAATCTTGAGCCAGCGCGGCGACATCCCGGCTGCCCAACTCAGCCAAACCGTCCGGCATTTTCTGACGCTCGACAAACCCTTCTCCCTCGTTCTCGGCGGCGGCGAGCGGATTATCGAAGTGCGGTCCAACGCCATGCCGGACAAGGGCATCGTTGCAACCTTTACCGACATTACCCAGCGCGTGGCGGCCGACCAGGCGCTGAAGCAGGCGAACGAAACGCTAGAGCAGCGCGTCGCCGAGCGAACGGCGGAACTGACGCGCGTCAACCGCGAACTTGGCGAGGCGAGGGCGGCCGCCGACGAGGCGAACATCGGCAAGACCCGTTTCTTTGCCGCTGCCGGCCACGATATCTTGCAGCCGCTGAATGCGGCGCGGCTCTATTCCTCCGCCCTCGTCGAGCGTATCGCGCAGTCCGAAAACGGTCCGATCGTGCGCAATATCGATTCCGCGCTGGAATCAGTCGAGACCATCCTGGGTGCCGTTCTCGATATCTCGAGGCTCGACACCGGCGCCATGCGGCCGCGACTGACATCCGTGCCGCTTGCCGGCCTGCTCGCACGCATCGAGACCGATTTCGCGCCGGTTGCCCGGGCGAAGAAACTGAAACTTGTCATCATGCCGACATCGCTAAAGGTCCGCTCCGACCCCAATCTGCTGCGGCGCCTCGTGCAGAACCTCGTTTCCAACGCCATCAAATATACGTTGACCGGCAAGGTCCTCGTCGGAGCCCGGCGGCGGGGCAACCAGGTGGTGATCCAGGTGATGGATTCGGGCATCGGCATTCCGCCTTCGAAATTCCGCACCGTGTTCAAGGAATTCGCGCGGCTCGAGGAAGGCGCGAAGACGGCCTCCGGCCTCGGGCTCGGCCTTTCGATCGTCGACCGCATCGCCCGCGTCCTCAACCATCCGGTCGAGTTGCATTCGACGCATGGCAAGGGCACCGATTTCCGCATCGTCGTGCCGCTCGATGTTTCGAAAGTGAGCGAGACCTCTCCTTCCCACGCGCCGGCCGATCGTGTTCCGCAGCCCCTCAAAGGTCTCAGGATCCTCTGCATCGACAACGAAGCGAAGATCCTCGAAGGCATGCGTCTCCTGATTTCCGGCTGGGGCTGCGAGGTGGAGGCCATCCACTCCCTTGCCGCGGCCTCGACCTTCGGCACGCGTCAACCCGCGCCCGATCTCATCATCGCGGACTATCATCTCGGCGACGGAACTGGGATTTCCGCGATCCTGAATTTGCGGGAGCGCTTCGAGACCGATCTTCCGGCGCTGCTGGTGACCGCCGACCGGACACCGGAGGTCAGGGTGGAGGCGGAGCGCCATGGCATCGCCATCCAGCACAAGCCGGTGCGCCCGGCGGCGCTTCGCGCCTTCATCACGCAGATTTCCGGGCTGAAGCGTGCCGCGGCGGAGTGATCTCCATGACGCCGTTCACCAAGTCGCGGACGCGGTCGACCGAGGGCGCGTTGCCGAAGAGAATTCGATACATGATCGGCGAAACGACACGGTCCATGACGGCGTCGACCTCCGGAAAACTCTCGCCGCGAGACGCGGCGCGCGCGGCGATCATTTTGATCTGCTGCATCGTATAGCCGCAGCACTGGTAAGCGCCGGTGCCGCCCTGTGCAGCGAGCACGTCGCGGATCATCTCACGGCCCGGGCCTGACGACATTTCCTCGGAATATTGCTCCGCCCAGGTCTGCAAGTCCTGCTGCGCGCTGCCGGTGTCGATCGGCTCCATATCCGGACGCAAGCGCTCAACGGCAACGTCGGCCAGCAATTCCTGCAGGTCGCCCCAGCGGCGATAAATCGTGGAGGGCGTCACGCCGGCTTCCGCAGCGATCAGCGGGACGGTGACCTCCGCACGATCCATCTTCGAAAGCAGTGACCGCACGGCTTTATGGACCGACGCCTGGACCCTTGCGCTCCTGCCTCCCGGACGCGGGCCTTCCTTTCCTGCCATGCCTTCAACCCACCTTTTCCACCCGGCGCTTATGGTTCAAAAACTTTGATAGTACCATTAACGCAAATAATTTGCTTTTAACGCGGCATCCCCTACATCAGGCAAACGCAACGATTTAGCTTTAAGGGGTATATAGATGTTCTCGGTCAGCAAATCCAGAGAGACTGCCGCTTCCCCGAAAAACCCGATCGCCTTCCATGCCGTGACGCTCGCCACCTTCTTCGGCGCGTCGGCAGCACCGACGCCGCTTTACCGGATCTACGAGGAGAGCTTTGCGGTTTCGCCGGTGCTGATCACGGTGATCTTCGCGGTCTATGCCTTCGCGCTTCTGGCGGCGCTGCTGATTGCCGGGTCGATCTCCGATCATCTCGGCCGCAAGCCGGTGATCTTCGGCGCGCTCACCATGGAGATCGCGGCAATGGCACTGTTTACGGTAGCAAGCGGACCGGGCTGGCTGATCGCGGCGCGGATCGTGCAGGGGCTTGCGACCGGCATTGCGGGCGCCTCGATCGGGGCGGCACTTGTCGACGTCGACCGGGTAAAAGGCCAGCTCGTCAATTCGATCGCGCCACTTTCCGGCATGGCGGTCGGCGCGGTCGGCACCAGCGCGCTCATCCAGTACGGCCCCTTCCCGCTGCATTTCGTCTACGGCCTGCTGCTTGCCGCCTTCGTGGTCCAGGCGCTGGCAATCTGGCTGACGGCGGAAACCGGCGGCACGCGGCCGGGCGTCATCGGCTCGCTGAAACCCCGTATCGCGATCCCGGCGCAGGCGAAGCGGCCACTGGCACTCGTTACGCCGATCAATATCGCCAACTGGACGCTCGGCGGTTTCTACCTCTCGCTTGTGCCTTCCCTCGTGGTCTCGACGACCGGCAGCCGGGCGCCGCTGACGGGCGGAGCGGTGGTGACGGCATTGATGCTTTCGGGGGCGGCCGCCGTCTTCCTGCGCCGGGCCAAAAGCCCGCGGGCGAACCTCACCTTCGGCGTTTCGGCGACAACGCTTGGCATTCTGACAGTCGTCGCCGGCGTGCATCTGACGAACGTGCCGGTGCTGATCCTCGGCACGCTTTTCACCGGCATGGGCTTCGGCACGAACTTCCTTGGCTCGGTCGGAACCATCCTGCCGCTTGCCAAGCCCGACGAGCGCGCCGGACTGCTTTCGGCCTTCTACATCCAGAGCTACCTCGCCTTCAGCCTGCCCGCAATTCTCGCCGGCTTCCTGGCAAAATCGCTCGGTTACGCGCCGACGACCGATATCTATGCGACGGCGATCATTCTGGTCAGCCTCGCTGGGCTGATGGCCGTGCGCGCCGAACGGGCAAAGACTGCCGTCGTCTGAGCCCTGCGCTTCATGCGCCGTTTTCCTCATTCTCCGCATCGCGCATCGCGCAAAGTCCCAGGAAGAGCATCACCAAATTCTCGAGTTATGCCGAAGCCGCAAGGCAAAACCGGCTTGCCGGCTCCTGAAAGATCACATCGTAGCAACGGGTGAACTCCTCATCGAGAAGCTGCGCCGAGTAGACGCCTAGCTTTCCCCGGACTCTTCGTCTCCGTGACAGCAGCTTTCGTCTTTAGAGCTGTATAAACGCCTCCCTCACCGGTGTGGCGCTTATCCCGAAAACCTGCCCGAGGATGACAGAGCAAGGGGACTGCGACGGTGCCAGACCGAAGGCCTATCGCCGAGGCACGATGCAGAACTGGTTGCCTTCCGGGTCCTTCATGACGGTATAGCCTGCTTCCCTTCGCTGGACGCTACCGCCAAGCACGGTGATGCGTTCGATCGCGGTCGGAACATCATCGACGGCGATATCGAGATGGACGCGGTTGTTGCTGTAGTCGCGCAGCGGGACGCGCTGGAAGCAGAGCGACGGGCCAGGGCCATCCACCATCACCGTCGGGTCCGTCTCCGGCGTAAAGCCAAGCTTCGCCAGCCGGCTGATTTCGGCCTCGTCATAGGGGCGGATTTGATAGCCATCGAGGAGGGCCGCCCAGAAGGCGGCAAGGCGCGAGGGGGTTTCGGATTCGAAAACGATCTCAGCGATGGTGGCCATGGAAGGTCTCCCGAAGGTGGTGCGGGCAGCACAGAAATGCGAACCATCAAGCCTCGCTTGCGGCTGCGGGCGAAGCGGTCATTTCACTTCTCCCGAGACTTCGGCAGCCCTTCAGTGGCCTGATAACACGAGGGTCTGGACGGGGAGGAGCATCGCCTGCATCCGCAAGATCATGGCGTGCACGAGCCCGACGGCGTCCACCACGTGCAGGAACAGCCATCGCATCGTACCGATATTCTCGTCGGCGAGCGCCTCGTGATTGCTCGTGTAGGCGTTGGCGATGCAACTGCTTCCCGGTGGAATGTCATCAAGTTCTCCAGGAAAGAGCGGCTGCAGGAAGACGGTCAGGGTTCCCGGACGCGCCATTTGCTGGACATCGATAAGTTGATCCGTCGGACGTAACTGTCCAGCCGCGATCACATCCTGAACGTCAGTCACGACCAGTGGAATGATGGTAAACGGCTTTCCAATACAGGTCGCTTCGGCGATCATTCCCCGCTTTATCACCTGCGCTTCGATCTGGCCGAAACCGGCGATCAGTGTGCCTCGCCCTGCTTCCGCAGGAACGAGAATGCCGGCCGGACGCAGCATCATATTGAGGACATCGCCCCGACGCAGCGCGAACTGCTGGACGGTTCCCGCAACGCCGGCCCGAACGAGCGTCTTGTCCAGTTCCACCTGAGCCTGCGCCTGCGCAGCTTCGGCGCTTGCCTTTTGCGCCGGCAACAGGACATTGATCTTGGCTTCGAGAGTCTGCTTGTTGGCAAGCACAGCACTCACCGCACCCTTGCGGCTTTCGACGGTGTTTTCCAGACGGACGACCTCTCTTCGGGCGACGGCATCGTTCCTCAACAGCTGGGACTTCATCTCGTATTCGTCCACTGCAACCTGAAGGGCGCCCTCGGCCTCCTGGATCTGGCCGTCTGCAGCGGCCAGTTCGGTTTGAGCCACCGTGGTTTCCGCTTCGACTTCCGCGATCTTTCGACGTGCCGTCTCTAGCGCTGCTTTCTGCAGCGAGTCGTCCAGGCGGAACAGCGGTGCGCCGGCGGCCACCTTCTCGTTCACCCCGACATAGACGTCCACGACGCGTCCGGCTGCTTCCGGCAGGATCGTCACCGTGCGGAATACAGCTGTGACATTCTTGGTCGTGGGATGGAAATAGAAGATCATGGTGATCAGCGAAATGGTGAGGATCAGGCAGGCGGAAATACCCCAGCGCAGTTCGTACCACACGCTGTAAAGCGTGATCTCGCGACCGATCCGCTTTCCCTGAACATAACGCCGATAAAGATAATCCGGGAAGACGGTGAGCATAGAGCAGAGCAGCAACTCGAACATGTATCAGACACCCTCTCCGTGCACACCGGTCTTCGACTTCACCTCGGCCGGCCCCACCGGCTCTTCGGTTATCAATGCGGGATCGCCGCTGGTTACTGGATCACGGCCGGTAAGCTTTGCCAGCGATTGCGCGATCGAGTAGAGCGGCGTCGTAAAGTCCGGGATGCGCACAAAGGCCAGCAGGAGGCCGGCAATCCAATAGAGATGGTTGTGCGTGAAGAGCGAGATCAGCACCAGGACCGCCACAACCTCCATCTGCACCTTATTGGTGCGATGCGCGATGCGCTCCGGAACGGCATGGAGCCGGAAGTAGAGGTTGCCAATCACGAGAACGGCAACAATCAGAAAAATGGCAACGCCATTGAAGAGATAATCGGCTTGTCCTGGCTCTGTAATAAAGCCTGGCACGTGATCAACCGCGGCCGGATGCATCGATTGCGCCATTTACACTCCCCCTCCCAGCTGGAGAATCATGATGACTTCAGCAATACAAGCAGTATGGGCAGAAAACTCTATATATTTTCACAGAATCGCAGGTTTTGATTATTCAGACACCAAGTCCGGTAAATTTGTTGGCTTCAAGTTCCCCGCATGAAGAATTTACCATCCAGAATGCCATACAATTCTGCGTATGCTTCTCACTATATCATACGAAGGCGACCGCCTGCCATAACTTGGATGACACGGGCTCATGCAGGTGGAGGCTCAAAGAGGCGGCTCAAGCCGCCTCTTTCTCCTTCCCATAGGGGTCAAACCGCCCGTAGAATGTCTCGCCCTTCACCGCCATCTCCTTCAAGAGCGCCGTCGGCTTGAAATGCAACCCGTAAGCCGTAGCTAACGTTTCGCAGAGCTCCACGAAGGTCTTCGTGCCCATGCCGTCGATGTAGCTCAGCGCGCCGCCGGTATAGGGGGCAAAGCCGAAGCCGAGGATGGAGCCGACGTCAGCTTCGCGCGGGTCGGTGACGATGCCTTCTTCCACGGTGCGGGCAGCCTCGAGGGCGATGGTGACCAGGAAGCGCTGCTTCAGGGTGTTGATGTCGATCTTGTCCGCATTTTTCTGCGGGTAGAAGGTCTTGAGGTCGGGCCAGAGCGACTTCTTGGCGGGCTTCGGCGGGTAATCGTAGAAGCCCTTGGAATTCTTGCGGCCGAAGCGGCCTTCCTTTTCGACCATGCGGGAGACGAGCTCCATGTGGCGCGGGTCGACGGCTTGGTCGCCCAGGTCCGCCACCGTTGCCTTGAGGATCTTCAGCGACAGGTCGATGGCGACCTCGTCGTTCAGCGCCAGCGGTCCGACCGGCATGCCGGCCATCTTGGCGGCGTTCTCGATCATCGCCGGCGGCACGCCTTCGATCAGCATGTCGTAGCTTTCGGCCATGTAGCGCAGCACGCAGCGATTGACGAAGAAGCCGCGGGTGTCGTTGACGACGATCGGCGTCTTCCTGATGGCGGCGACGTAATCCAGCGCTACCGCGAGCGCCTTGTCGCCGGTTTCCTTGCCGAGGATGACTTCCGTCAGCATCATCTTTTCGACGGGGGAGAAGAAGTGGATGCCGATGAAATCGGCTGGGCGCTTGGAATTCTTTGCCAGGCCGGTGATCGGCAGGGTCGAGGTGTTGGAGGCGAAGATCGCGCCTTCGGGCAGCACTTCCTCGACGGCTTCGATAACGTCCTTCTTGACCTCGCGATCTTCGAAGACCGCTTCGATGACGAGATCGGCGTCCTTGAGATCGGCGTAATCGACGGAGGGCGTGATGCGGGCGAGGATGGCGGCGCCCTCCTCCTGCGTAAGACGTCCCTTACCGATAGAGTCCTTCACCAGCCCTTCGCCGGTCGTCTTGCCCTTGTTGGCCGCATCCATATCGCGATCGATCAAGGTGACGTCGATGCCCGCTGCGGCCGTGACATAGGCGATCGAGGCGCCCATGAAGCCGGCGCCGACGACGCCGACTTTCTTCAGCTCGGTCTTGGGCACGCCTGCCGGGCGGCGGGCGCCCTTGCCGAGTTCCTGCATAGAGATGAAGAGCGAGCGGATCATCGAGAAGGCTTCGGTAGTCTGCAGCACCTGCGTGAAATAGCGCTGTTCGATCTTCAGCGCCGTATCGAAGGGCACCTGCAGGCCTTCATAGACGCATTTGAGAATGGCGAGCGCGCCGGGATAATTGCCGGCGGTCTCCCGGCGGAGGATCGCGGGTGCGGCGGGCCAGAGCTGGGCGGCCGCCGGAGTCCAGATGCCCCCGCCAGGCGCCTTGAAGCCCTTCTCATCCCAGGGGGCCACGGGTTTGAGCCCGTCCTTGATCATCTGCTTGGCGGCGGCGATCAGCTGATCCGGTTCGACCACCTGATGCACGAGGTTCATCGCCTTGGCGCGGGAGGCCGAGAGCGACTGACCGGTCGTCATCATCTGCAGCGCCGACTGGGCATCGGCAAGGCGCGCGACGCGCTGCGTGCCGCCGGCTCCCGGGAAGATGCCGACCTTGACCTCGGGGAGTGCGATCTTGACCGACTTGGCATTGGACGCGACGCGACCATGGCAGGCGAGCGACATTTCCAGCGCGCCGCCCATGCAGGTGCCGTTGATCGCCGAGACCCATGGCTTGCCGCAGGTTTCGAGCTTGCGGAAGAGGCCGGTCATGCGGCCGACCTGATCGAAGAGTTTTTGCGCAGCTGTCTCAGGGTTTGCTGCCTTTTCCTGTTGGTAGAGCGTAAACATCGACTTGATCATCGAAAGGTCCGCACCGCCGGAGAAGGTGGACTTGCCGGAGGTGATGACGACGCCCTTGATGGCGGTATCGGCCACGGTCGCGTCGACGATGGCGTTCAGCTCGTCCATCACCTCTTCGGTGAAGACGTTCATGGACTTGCCGGGCATATCCCAGGTGACGAGGGCGATGCCGTCGGCGTCGGTTCTGACGGTGAAGTTCTTGTAGGTGCTCATTGGGGATTTCCTCTTCCCTAAATTTCTCAAGCTTTCAAAAGACGCCGAGCAGGTAACAACTCACGCCAATGACCAAGACGAGGAACAGCAGCAGGAAGCGATTCTCGCTCCGCAGTCGCCGCGCCTGCTCCTTCGGATTGACATGGGATGCCTCGGCAGAAGCTTGTTCCATGTCCTTATCCAGATTCCGAAGCTCGAAGTGACGTTTCGTCTCGTTCTGGCTCATTGGCTCGTCTCCGCTCGGCAATCCCCTTAGACGCGTTCAATCACCGTCGCCGTGCCCATGCCGGCGCCGATGCAGAGGGTGACGAGCGCGGTGTTGAGATCGCGGCGTTCGAGCTCGTCCAGTACCGTGCCGAGGATCATCGCGCCGGTGGCGCCGAGCGGGTGACCCATGGCGATGGCGCCGCCATTGACGTTGATCTTGTCGTGATCGATGCCGAAGGCCTGCATGTAGCGCAGCACGACGGCGGCGAAGGCTTCGTTGAGCTCGAAGAGGTCGATGTCGGAAAGCTGCATGCCAGTGCGCTTCAGCAGCTTTTCGGTCACGTCGACGGGGCCTGTCAGCATGAGGGCCGGGTCGGAGCCGATATTGGCGAAGGCCCTGATGCGGCCACGGGGCTTGAGGCTCATGCTTTCACCGCCGACCTTGGAACCGAGCAGCACGGCGGCGGCGCCATCGACGATGCCCGAGGAATTGCCGGCGTGGTGGACGTAGTTGATGCGCTCGACCTCCGGATGGGCCTGGATGCCGACGGCCTCGAAGCCGCCCATCTCGCCAGGCATCTGGAAGGAGGGGTTGAGAGAGGCCAGCGCCTGCATGTCGGTGCCGGGGCGCATGTGCTCGTCATGAGCGAGGATCGTCAGGCCGTTCTGGTCTTTGACCGGGATGACGGAATTCTTGAAGTAGCCCTTCTCCCAGGCGTTCGCCGCGCGCTTCTGGCTCTCGACGGCATAGGCGTCGACGTCGTCGCGGCTAAAGCCATATTTGGTGGCGATCAGATCTGCCGAGACGCCCTGCGGCATGAAATAGGCGGGAAAATTGACCGACGGGTCCATAAACCAGGCGCCGCCGGACATGCCGAGGCCGACGCGCGACATGCTTTCGACGCCGCCGGCAATGACGATGTCATCGGCCCCTTGCGAAATCTTGCCGGCCGCGAAGTTCACGGCATCGAGGCCGGAGGCGCAGAAGCGGGAGATCTGGATGCCGGGGGCGTGCGTCGAATAGCCGGCCTCGAAGGCGGCGGCCTTGGGGATGACGGCGCCGGCATCCATCACCGGATCGACGCAGCCCATGATGATATCGTCGACCGTCTTGGTGTCGAGCCCATTGCGGTCGCGGATCGCCTCCAGCGTCTTGGCGGCGAGGCGGACGGAGGGCACCTCGTGCAGCGAGCCGTCCTTCTTGCCGCGGCCGCGCGGCGTGCGGACGTGATCGTAAATGAAAACCTCGGTCATTGTCTCATCTCCCTGGGTGGCAAACGACTTGCCTCAAATCTGGTCACGGCGGGGAGAGAAAGACCCCCGCCCAACCCTCCCCACAAGGGGGAGGGAGCAGGATCAAAATGCCTCGGCGGGCAAGGTCATCATCGTCTCGGCCCCGGTTTCGATGCGGGCCTTGCGCAGCGCGGTTTCCGGCATGATGCGCTCCATGAAGAAGCGGGCGGTCACGAGCTTGTTCCGCAGATAGCTTTCGCGCGAGGTATCGCCCAAGGCAAGGCCATCCTCGGCGGCTTTTGCCATTTTCGCCCACATGTAGCCGAGAACGACGAGGCCGAAGAGATGCATGTAGTCCGTCGAGCCGGCGCCGGCATTGTCGGGCTTTGCCATCGCATGCTGCATGAACCACATGGTCGCCGCCTGCACGTCGTTCAAGCCCTTCTTCAGGTTCTTGGTAAAGAAGGTCATCTTCACGTCGTTGCGGTTCTCCTCGCAGAAATCGCCGATCTCTTTGAAGAGCGCCACGACGGCGCGGCCGCCGTTCAAGCCAAGCTTGCGGCCGACGAGGTCGAGCGCCTGGATGCCATTGGCGCCTTCGTAGATCATCGCGATGCGGGCGTCGCGCACGTACTGGCTCATGCCGTGCTCTTCGATGTAGCCGTGGCCGCCGAAGACCTGCTGGGCCATAACGGCATGATCGAAGCCCTTGTCGGTCATCACGCCCTTCAGGATCGGGGTGACGAGGCCGAGAATATCGTCCGCCGTCTGGCGTTCGGCATCGCTTGCGGAGCGGTGGGCGATGTCCGACTTCAGCGCAGTCCAGAGCAGGAAGGCGCGGCCGGCCTCATTGAAGGCGCGGATGGTCATTAGCGTGCGGCGGATATCGGGATGGACGATGATCGGATCGGCTTGTCTATCCAGCGCCTTCGGGCCGGAAAGCGAACGGCCCTGGATGCGCTCGCGGGCGTAGTTTACGGCGTTCTGATAGGCAATTTCCGAGATCGAGAGGCCTTGCAGGCCGACGCCGAGGCGGGCCTCGTTCATCATCACGAACATGGCGTTCAGGCCGCGGTTTTCCGCGCCGATCAGGAAGCCGGTCGCCTCGTCGTAGTTCATGACGCAGGTGGCGTTGCCGTGGATGCCCATCTTGTGCTCGATCGCGCCGCAGGAGACCGCATTGCGGTCACGGGGCATGCCGTCGTCCTTGATGAGGAATTTCGGGACGATGAAGAGCGAGATGCCTTTCGTTCCCTCGGGCGCACCCTCGATGCGGGCCAGGACTAGGTGGACGATATTGTCCGTCATGTCGTGCTCGCCGGCGGAGATGAAGATCTTCTGGCCGGAGATCTTGTAGCTGCCGTCACCCTGCGGCACGGCTTTGGTGCGCAGCAGACCGAGATCGGTGCCGCAATGCGGCTCTGTGAGGTTCATGGTGCCGGACCATTCGCCGGCAACCATTTTCGGCAGATAGGTCTGCTTCTGCTCATCCGAGCCATGGACAAAGATCGCGGCGATCGCGCCCTGGGTCAGTCCGGGATACATCATCAGCGACATGTTGGCGGCGGAGGTATATTCGCCAACGGCACAATGGAGCGTATAAGGCAGCCCCTGGCCCCCGAATTCTTCGGGGACCGCCAGGCCTACCCAACCGCCTTCGCAATAGGTCTTGTAAGCTTCCTTGAAGCCCTTCGGCGTCGTGACCGAGCCGTCGTCCGCCCGCCTGCAGCCTTCCTGATCGCCGGAATAATTCAGCGGGAAGAGCACTTCCTCTGCTACCTTTGCCGCCTCGCTCAGAATGGCCTCGACCATATCCGGCGTCGCGTCGCCAAAGCCCGGCAGATTATTGTAGCGCTCGATACCGAGCACGTCGTTCAGCACGAAGAGCGTGTCGTTAACCGGGGCCTTGTAGATTGGCATCGTTCGAATTCCTCCAATTCGGCAACCGGACGGCACCGGCATTTGAGAGTCTCTTACAAAATATTGACGTTTGCGTAAACGTCAAATTCTGTATTCGCGCAAATTTGTAGGAAAGAATCCACTACGCCTGTCGGGTGACCTGCGCTTGAAACGTCCTTCGACTGTCAAAACACTGACAGTAATGGACGAGGAGGCCATGTAAATGACTAAGGTCAGCACGAATATCTGGTTCGAAAAGGACGCAAAGGACGCCGTCGAATTTTATGTCTCGATGGTGCCGAATTCTTCCATCCGGCGCACGACCGTGGTTCCCGCGGATACGCCGAGCGGGCCGGAGGGCAGTTGCAAGGTAATCGAGTTCAGGCTTGGCGACCAGGAATTCACGGCGCTGGAGGCCGGGCCGCTCGACCCGCTCAATCATTCCTTTTCAATCGTTGTCGCATGCGAGACACAAGCCGAGATCGACCGGCTGTGGGACGGCTTCCTGGAGAACGGCGGCGTGGGGGAGGCATGCGGCTGGCTGAAGGATCGCTGGGGGCTTTCCTGGCAGATCGTGCCGCGCGTGCTCGGCGAGATGATGGCCGACCCGGACCGCGCCAAGGCGCGGCGCATGACCGAAGTCATGCTCAGTATGGTCAGGCTCGATATTGCGAAGCTGGAAGCGGCGTTCCGCGGCTAAGCGGGATGCCGGATCCGCAGTCCGCCTGCGGCGCTATCGAGCAAATTTCTTCGCGCCAGCGACGCAGGCGACCACGGCCAGCGTAACCGCAAACATGCCTGCACTTACCGTCTCATGCAGGAGTGCAGCGGCAAGTGCGAGGCTGAAGAAGGGCTGCAGCAATTGCAACTGGCCGACGGCTGCGATACCGCCGAGCGCAAGGCCGCGATACCAGAATATGAAGCCGATCAGCATGCTGAAGAGCGAGACGTAAGCAAGGCCGATCCATGACGTGCTCGCGGCATCCGGGAAGGACGGCGGCCTGACGGCGACAGACAGCACGAGCATGACCGGCAGTGAGAGAACGAGCGCCCAGGAGATCACCTGCCAGCCGCCCAGCTTGCGCGACAGCCGCCCGCCTTCGGCATAGCCCAGCCCGCAGACGACGATTGCCGCCAGCATCAAGAGATCGCCGACCGAGGATGCGGAGTCTTCTCGCATCAGCGCAAAACCCGCGACGATGGCGCTGCCGAGGCAAGAGAACAGCCAGAACACCGGACGCGGGCGCTCGCCGCCGCGCAGCACGCCGAAGACGGCGGTCGCGAGCGGCAGCAGACCGATGAAAACCGTCGAGTGAGCCGAGGTGATATGCTTCAGCGCAAATGCGGTGAGCAGCGGAAAGCCTATGACCACGCCGAGCGACACGACCGCGAGCGAGAGAAGATCGGCGCGGCCGGGACGCTTTTCGCGAAAGGCGAGCAGCAGGCAAAGGGCAAGGATGCCTGCAATCGCGGCGCGGGCGACGGTAAGGAACAGCGGGTCGAAATTTGCGACCGCCACGCGCGTCGCCGGAAGCGATCCGCTGAAGATCAGCACGCCCAGAAAGCCATTGATCCAGCCGCCTGTCTTATCCATCGTCATGCTCCTTAGCTGCTGCCGCTATGAACCGAAGGGCATGGCGGCGCCAGCGACAATGCTGTACAGTTTCGACAAACTGTTATGGATACGGATGCAGTACAGATGGAACAAGCGGTCAAGGGAGCAGAGGGCGGCAAACGCATTGAAGCGGTGATGGCGGAAATCCGCAGCCGGATCACAGCTCGCAGGCTCGTGCCGGGGTCACGCCTGCCTTCGGTGCGCGCCTTCGCGAAGACGATGCAGGTCTCGCCTTCGACCGTCGTGGAAGCCTATGAGCGGCTAGGCGCCGAAGGCCTGATCCGTTCGCGGCCGGGTTCCGGCTTTTATGTTTCCAGTCCGCTGGCGCCGCTTACGCTTTCCGAGATCGGGCCGAAGCTCGATCGGGCGATCGATCCATTGTGGGTCTACCGGCAGTCGCTGGAAGACGGCCCCGAACTGCTGAAACCCGGATGCGGTTGGCTGCCGGCGAGCTGGATGCCGGAAGCGGCAATACGGAAAGCGCTTCGTGCCATCTCCCGTGGCGAAGGACGCGTGCTCGCAGACTACGGAACGCCGCTCGGCCTGCCACCGCTGAGGCAACTGCTCGCGCGCCGCATGGGCGAGCGCGGCATTCCAGCAGCTCCCGACCACATCATTCTTACGGAATCGGGTACGCAGGCAATCGATCTCCTGTGCCGCTTTCTGATCGAGCCCGGTGATGCCATATTGGTGGACGACCCGCGCTACTTCAATTTTCATGCACTGCTGCGCGCTCACCGGGCCAATGCCATCGGCGTTCCGATGACGCCCGACGGGCCGGACATCGAGGCATTCGCGCGGGCAATCGATGGGCACCGGCCGCGGCTCTACATCACCAACTCATCAATCCATAACCCGACAGGCGCGACGTGTTCACCGGTTGTGGCACACCGCCTTCTGAAGCTTGCCGAGCGGGCCGGGCTAACAATCATCGAGGACGATATCTTCGCCGACCTTGAGCACGAACCCGCCCCTCGTCTCGCCGCCTTCGACGGGCTGGAGCGCGTGGTGCATATCGGGAGCTTCTCCAAGACGCTTTCCGCTTCTGTCCGTTGCGGCTTCATCGCCGCCAGGCCGGAGTGGATCGAGCCGCTCACCGATCTCAAGATGGCGACAAGCATCGGCGGCGGGCGGCTCTCATCCGAACTGATCCTGCTGCTCCTCAAGGACGGCAGTTATCGCAAGCATCTCGATGCACTGCGCGTTCGTCTCTCAAAGGCCATGGACGAGACGGTTGCGCAGCTTGCGCCGCTCGGCATCACGCCATGGATAAGGCCGCAGGCCGGCATATTTCTCTGGTGCAGGTTGCCGGACGGCATAGACGCTGCCGATATTGCGCAAGCCTGCCTTGCCGACAACGTCGTCCTAGCCCCGGGCAATGCGTTCAGCCTGTCGCAGACAGCACGCGGCTTCCTTCGTTTCAATGTGGCGCAATCGGCCGATCCGAGGATTTTCCGATCGCTGGAAAGGGCGTTGAACAATGCGGCGCGCGGCGCGGGCCGCTGACTCGGCAATCACTGGCCGAAAGCAGCGTTTGCTTCTCCGGGCGAACACGCTACATTTCGCTGGCTAACCGAAGAGAGCCCTGGGAGGAGCGATTTCATGAGACGAATGTGGCCTGAGGAGTTCAATTCCATCCTGAGCGGTGCAGAGGAAGTGACGTTGACGTTGCCGGCGGTCATCCATGAGGACGGATCGCGGAGCGAGGCGATCAGCAGGCAGGCTTTGAAAATCCGCATTCCGATGGAGGATTACGAGCGCATCTGGCCATTGGCGGAAGCACGCTACCGGCTCGGCGGAGAATTTGCCGGCAAGGCAATCACGCTGATCACCACCAATCCGCATTACCATGCCTGGCACCCGGCTGACGGCGGCAGCGTCGAGAACACCTCCGATAGCGGCAGGCACTACACGACGAATTACATCGTCGCGCATTTTCTGCTCGACGATGTACGGGAGACGGCTGCGGCCTGAGCCCCTTACGCTTCGTCCAGAGCGAGCGCCAGATCGGCGATCAGATCATCCGGGTGCTCGATGCCGATCGACAGCCGGATGGTCGATTCCAGAACGCCGATGCGCTGGCGCACATCTGCCGGCACACCGGAATGGGTCATCGCAGCCGGATGGCTGGCGAGCGATTCCGTGCCGCCAAGGCTGACGGCAAGCTTGAAGATCTTCAACGCGTTCAGGAACTTGAACGAGGCCGGCTGGCCGCCATTAATATCGAAAGAGAAAGTGGAGCCGGCGCCGGTGCACTGCGCGGCAAACGTGCGGCCAACCGGCGATTCCGGATCGTGATACGGCAGATAGTGGATCTTCTCGACCTTCGGGTGGTCGCGGAGGAAGTCTGCGACGGCGCGCGCATTGCTGTTTGCCCGCTCCATGCGGATCTGCAGCGTTTCCAGCGAACGGCCGAGCATCCAACAGGAATGCGGATCGAGTTGCGTGCCGATCGAGCCGCGCAGCGCCTTCACCTGTTTGACAATCGCCTTGGGACCGAGGACGGCGCCGGCGATGAGATCCGAATGGCCGCCGACATATTTGGTCAGCGAATAGAGCGAGATATCCGCGCCGTGTTCGATCGGTCGCTGGAAGACCGGGCCTAGCAGCGTGTTGTCGCAGACGACGATCGGCGTGTGGCCCTGCGTCTTTCCGACCGCATCGGCGATGCGGCGGATCATGGCGACATCGACGAGGCTGTTCGTCGGGTTGGCGGGCGTTTCGACGAGGATGACCGAGACGCGGCCTTTCGACACGGCCTCGTCAGCGGCGGCCCTGACCGAAGCCTCTTTGACGCCATCGGCGAATCCGACGGTAGCAACGTCGAGATTGTGGAAGGTCTTCGCCAGCAGCGTTTCGGTGCCGCCATAAAGCGGCTGCGAATGAAGGATCGCATCGCCGGGCCGGACGAAGGCAAGCAGCGTGGTTGCAATCGCCGCCATGCCTGACGAGAAGAGCGCGCCGCTTTCCGTCCGCTCATAGACGGCGAGCCTGTCTTCGACGATCTCGCTGTTCGGGTGGTTGAAGCGCGAGTAGACGAGGCCTGCCCCCTTGCCTTCCGGCGGTTCACGGCGGCCCGACACATAGTCGAAGAAATCGCGCCCATCCTCTGCGGTGTTGAAGACGAAGGTCGAGGTCAGGAAGACCGGCGGCTTGACCGCGCCTTCTGAAAGCTCCGGATCGTAGCCGTAGTTCAACATCAGCGTTTCCGGATGCAGCGCGTGATTGCCGATATGGGTTCTCGAAGGATGCGGCGCGGTCATGACGGTCTCCTCGGCCGATGGATTGGAACTGAAACGGCAAATTATATCAAATGCGAAGGCACGTTCCTGCTATTTGGCGCAGGAGGATGTCTTTGGAAGCGACTCCCGCGGAGCAATGCGAAATTTGGTGCAGACGATTGCCGCTGAGACCGACCGGCCAGCTTGGTGATGAACCCATCAGGGAATGGCGCATTCGGCCCGAAATCTGTGCCGGATTATTCAAACGTTAAAAAAATATCGCCGAAATTAACGGCTTGTTTACCACGTTTCGTGAAAGGTGCGGGGTGAGCAGTGGTGATCCGCATTCCTTTTTCAAGTTTCGCGTTTACTTGGAGTGCCGCTACGCCGTTCAAGTTGAGAAAAGTCTAATCAACTGCTCTCTGGTGAACGGTCTCTCAAGCCAATGGCCTGGCCCTGACGGGGGTCCGAGCAGACGAAGCGAGCAGGAAGATGAACGGATCGCGATCCAATATCCCCCGGCATCCCGACAGGGCATCGCTCGATGCCCTGAACCGCACGATCGAGGGGTTAGAGGCGCGCATCGAAGGGCTGATGGGCAAGGGCAACCGCGAACCGAGGCAGCAGCCCGCCGCGCCCGAGCGCGAAAGCTACAGCAGACCCTACGAACCGAGACAGCCTTATGCGCGGGCGGAAACCCGACCCGATCCGCTTGCAGAAATCCGCGAGCGCCAGCGCACGCTCGACGCCGGCCGTGAACGGCCAGCCTACCATGAACCGGCGCCGGTTTCGCGCATGCCGGCACCGCAGGCTGCACCTGTCTATGGCACCTCGCCCGACACGATGACCGAGATCGCCCAGGCTCTTGTCAACCTGCGCCAGGACCTGAAGCGCGACATTTCGGAGGGTGTGGCACGCGAGATGAATGCGCTGCGCACGGAACTGCGCGAGATCAAGACGAGCGCGCAGGACGGACGTTTCGCCGACGACATCCGCGAAGACATGAGCCGGCTCGCCCAGAGCATCAATCAGCTCTCCAGCCGTTCTGCTGGGCCTGAGGCTGCGGGTCTGCGCAGCGAATTCGAAGAGCTGCGGTCGCTGATGGACGGGCTCGCCCGCGAACATTCCATCCGCCACATGGAACACCGCTGGGACGGCTTCGAGAACCAGCTGCATGCGCTGGATACGGCAGGCCTGCAGGAAGAGTTGGTCTCGCTCGCCTACCGGCTCGACGACATCAAGCGCCACATCGGCGGCATGGGCGAAAGTCCGGCGGTGCGCGCGCTGGAAGACAAGTTGATCTCGATCGCGACCGCGATGGAACAGTTCGGCAGCATGATCCAGCCGCATGACCGCGCCATGGCCGAGCAGTTTGCCGCGATGGATACGCGCCTTGACGAAATCAGCCGTGCGATCGCGGCAAGCGGCCGAAGTGCTGCAAGCGGCGACCCGGCGCTGATGCATCGCCTCGAAGGCCGGCTGAATGCGCTGGCCGAACAGATCGACATGGTGGGCCGAAGCGCGGAAAGCCGCGCCCTGCCCGCCGAAGGCCTCGCCGACCGGCTGGAAATACTGACGCTGCGTGTCGAGGAGATGGCCAATACAAAAGCGACGGCACGGCTCGACGAGCGGCTCGAGCAGCTTTCCTTCATGCTCGAACGCGCCCAGAAGGCGGTTCCGCAGGCAGATCTCAACGGCACGCTCGCAGACATCTCCCGCAAGATCGACGCGTTGGAGAGCGGCGCGGTCAACGACGTACTGGCGGAGCGGCTGGATTATCTCGCTCGCCGTATCGACCAGATGGAAGTCCAGCCTTTGACCGCTGCGGCTGCCGACGATGGTGCGTTCCGCCGCATCGAGGGACGGCTCAGCGACATCGCGGCACGCCTTGAGGAAAGCACGGCCGCACCTGCGACGGATTCGCGAGCACTCAAGAACCTCGAAGACCAGATCGCCAACCTCTCGGCGCTGATGAACACGCCGCGCGCGGGTGACGGCATTCCGGTCGAGCTCGACCGCCGCATGGGCGCGCTCGAAGACTACATGGCGACCAGCGACGAATACATCATCGAGGCTGCCCGTCAGGCAGCCGAAGCCGTCGTCGAGGCCTATTCCCGCAATGGCGGTTTGCAGGCCGGCACGGTCCCAGCCGCCGACATGTCGGCACTGAATGCGCTCGCAGAAGATCTGCGGCAACTGGAAGAGCTCAGCCGCAGCAGCGAGGATCGCACACACAAGACCTTCCAGGCGCTGCACGAGACGCTGGTCCAGATTGCCGAACGCCTTGACGACATGGACACCCGCAGCCGGCCAGCGGCCCGCATGCCGGTCGCTAGTGCCGATTTCGAGATCGATCCTTACGCACTGGTCCCCGCCGGCGCCGAGGAAACCGAAACGCAGGCCGTGTTCGGCCAGAAGGGTGCCTCGCCGCTGATGCGTGCGGCGGATTCCGTCAGCGAGCCTGTGGTTCCCACAGCCGAGACGAGCGCGATTGCGATCGAAGCCGCGACCAAATCCGCTCCCCCCGCAGTGCCAGTGAAGGGGAGCCTGCTTGCGGCTCTCGGCAAGCGGCTGATTCCGGGCAAAAGGCAGGAGAAGGCGAAGGCTGTCGAGCGGACCGTCATCGATCCCGCGCCGTCGATCGATCCAGTCGATCTTATGCCCAGCGACGAAGCGTCGAACGAGCCGCTGGAGCCGGGCTCGGGCGCACCGGACGTGAAGAAGATCCTGGAGCGGGTGCGCGCCAGCCAGGCGGCGGCCCGCAACAATCCAAAGCCGGCAACGGAGAACGAGCGCGCCGACTATATCGCCGCCGCCCGCCGTGCGGCTCAGGCGGCGGCCATGGAAGCCGATCCAAGGGCGCAGCCAGTCAAAGCCGAGAAGAAATCCAAGGCGCCGAAGCCTGCCGGCGGCGCCAGCGCCTTCAGCCGCTTCCGCCGTCCGCTCCTGCTCGCTGCCGGTGCCGTGCTGCTCGCCATCATGGCCTTCCCGCTCGCCCGCACGCTGACGAGCGGCGAACAGGCGCCTCCGGCCGAAGTCTCGGTGCTTTCGGATGCCGCACGGAACCCCGTTGCAGCCGACAGTTCAGCCATGCCCGAACAGAGTGTGGAAGCAACGGCGGCCGGCATTCCGGCAGAATCCACGGAACCCGAGGCCATGGCAGAGCCCATAGCCGAGACGGCGCAAGCCACGACCGAGGCCATGCAGCCTGCGCCGACCGATCACCTGACCGACACCGTACCGCTTGACGGTGAAGGCGCTTCGACGCTGACGCCGGGGGGACCGGCGCAGGATGCGGCTGCGTTCGCACCCAATGATGCTCCGGCTTCCGCAAACGTCACGCCAGCGGCACCTTCCATCTCCGTGCCGGGCACCATTCAGCCGCAGGCGCTTGCCGATGCCGCCCGCCACGGCGATCCACTCGCACTCTTCGAGATCGGCGCACGCTACACGGAAGGCCGCAACGGCCTGACGGCCGACCAGGCGCAGGCTGCCAACTGGTATCAGTTTGCAGCCGACAAGGGCTTTGCTCCGGCGCAGTATCGCCTCGGCAGCATGTACGAGAAGGGGACCGGTGTTACGCGCGACATCGGCAAGGCCAAGGCCTTCTACGAGCAGGCCGCCTATCAGGGCAATGCCAGCGCCATGCACAATCTAGCCGTGCTCTACGCCTCCGGCGCGCTCGGCGAGCAGGATTATGCGGCCGCGGCAAACTGGTTCACGAAGGCTGCCAATCTCGGCATCACCGACAGCCAGTTCAATCTCGCCATCCTTTGCGCCCGCGGCAACGGTGTGGCCCAGGACCTCGGCGAAAGCTACAAGTGGTTCGCCATCGCCGCTGAGGGCGGCGACAAGGATGCAGGCGCCAAGCGCGACGAAGTGGCAAAGGCCATGAAGCCCGCCGATCTCGAAAAAGCCCGTGCTGCAGCGGGCGCCTGGAAGCCGCAGCCTCTCGACAATAAGGCAAACGGCATCGAAATTCCGGATGGCTGGGCGGGCAACGGCACGAAGACCTCGACCGTTGACATGAAGAAGGCGATCCGCAACATCCAGGCAATCCTCAATCACAGCGGCTTCGACGCCGGGACGCCGGACGGCGAGATGGGCGCGAAGACGACGGCGGCGATCAAGAGCTTCCAGAAATCGATCGGCCAGGAGCCGAGCGGCAGAATCAACGACGACACGGTAAAGGCGCTCCTGGAGCGCAACGCCAAGAACACGACCAAGGCTTGATGGAAGAACAAGGAAAGCGTCCGATCCCGACTGTGGTCGAGCACCGCCTTTTCTTCCGTCAGCTCACAAAGTGATGATCGAGATCCATGGCCAACGAGCGAGATACTCGTCACATTTCCACCTGAACAAATCCGGCTGAGGATTGAGTGGGTTCATTCGCAGAATGCCGTGCCACATGTCGTCGAGCTTGTCCGGTGCGTAGAGACCGCGGTCCTCGATGCGTATTCCAATCCGCGTGCATAAGGTAAGATAGCGGTCGATGCCGTCTTCGACGTTCTTCAGGAACGGATATGGCTTCCCGAATTTCTCTGAGTACCACAGGTGAACGCGAGCCTGGTTCTTGATCTCGACCTTTTCCGAGAGTTCGCCCAGCAATTCCCTGGCACGGCGGATGACCATGTCCTCCGCTTCCCAGGAGAGGTCACGGTCGTCGAAGTAAAAGACATCGTAATCCTTGATGCCAAACTGCGCATCATTCCCGCTTTTGAGATTCCAGACGGTTTGGACGAGGCACCCGGCAGTCAGCATGCACTGCGGTAGCTGCAGAGCGGACAGCTCCTCCAGCAACTGGACGTTAATAGGATTCTCTCTGACGTAAGCGAAGAACTGCTGCTCGGTGATCGACAAAGTTGCTCTCCTTGCGATCAGGTTGGGATTGCCTTGGTTCTCGATGTCAACGACCCTCCGACAGTCGCCCACCTTCCTTGTGGCATACTATCTATACCGCAATTTCGAACGGCCTTTTTGCGTCCGCCGCAAAAGGGTCGTTTTGCTTGTGGAATTTCCCGGCGTGATTTGATCACCGATGGGGGATTCGTGAATATTCGGCGAGCCGACGTGCCTTATTTCAGCCAATGGGAAACGCCGGAGATGACGCTGCCGGTCGTGGCGGAGGGTTCTGCTGCGCTCATGCGCGATCCGCTGTGGCGGCATTCTGGCGCGGAGACGATCGAGGAATATGCCCGCTGGGCCATCAATGTCTGCGGCATGGCCTGCCTGAAGATGATCCTTGCCGCGCGCGGCGAAATCCATCCGACACTCGAGCTTGCCCGCGGCTGCACGGCCTATGGCGGCTATGTCGTCAACGAAGCCGATGCCTCGATCAAGGGACTGATCTATGCGCCTTTCGTCAAGTTCGTCACCGAACGTTTCGGGTTGGGTGCGGAGACAAAGACGAATGTCGATACGGCCTCCATTCCCGAGCTCCTTTCGAAGGGGCAGTTCTTCATCGCCTCCGTGCATCATGCAATCCGCTGGCCGGAGCGCGCGCCGCCGTCCAAAGGTGGCCACCTCGTTCTGGTAACAGCCGCCTCGCCAGAGACCATCCGCTTTCACAATCCGTCAGGACACAATCCGGAAAGCCAGGCGCATGTAACGCTGCCGCTTGCCGTCTTCGACCGCTTCTTCGCCAACCGCGGCATCGCCGTCGGCTTCTAAGTCTTTTCAACGACAAGTCATCCCGGAGACACTTACATGATCGATGCATCGAACCGACTGCGGATTGCGGTGCTATTCGGCGGGCGCTCGACCGAGCACGATGTCTCTGTGCTTTCGGCGACGAACGTGATGCGTGTGCTGGGACCTCAAAAATACGATGCCATTCCAGTGTTCGTTACCCGCGAAGGACAATGGCTGTTGAGCAGCTTCGAGGATGGAACGCTTGCGAAACCCGAAAAAGGGACCGAGGTCTGCCTCGTACCGGGCGGACGCGGGCGTGTGTTCGCAATTCCTGCTGGCGGACCGGCTTACGAACTGCCCACGATCGACATCCTCTTTCCGGTCCTTCACGGCCTGCATGGTGAGGACGGCTCGGTGCAGGGCCTTGCGGAGGTTGCCCGCGTGCCGCTCGCCGGCTGCGGCATTCTCGGATCGGCGACTGCGCTGGACAAAGACATCGCCAAACAACTGCTAAAGGCGGCCGGGGTGCCGGTCGCGCGCTCGACGACGATCCATCAGGGTACAGAACCTTCACTCGCCGCACTGGAAAGCGAACTCGGCCTCCCGCTTTTCATCAAGCCGGCGCGGCAGGGCTCGTCGGTCGGCGTCAGGAAGATCCATGCCAGCCAGGAATTCGAGGGGGCACTAACCGAAGGCTTCAAGCACGATCGCAAGCTGCTGGCCGAGGAATTCGTTCGCGGGCGCGAGATCGAATTCAGCGTGCTGGAGGATACGGCGAGCAACCTCTTCGTCTCGCGGCCGGGCGAGATCGTGCCGGCGGAAAGTCATGGCTTCTATAGCTACGATGCGAAATATATCGACGAGGAAGGCGCTGCGCTGAAAGTGCCGGCCGAGCTGCCGCCGGAGGTCGAGGCCGGCATGCGGGATATGGCCGCAAGGGCTTTCAGGGCCGTCGGCTGCGACAGCCTGGCGCGCATCGACTTTTTCCTGACGCCAGACATGCAATTCCTGGTCAACGAGATCAACACCATCCCCGGCTTCACCGATATCAGCATGTATTCCAAGGCAATGGCGGCAAGTGGCGTCAGCTACGCCGAGATCATAGACCGGCTCGTGGCGCATGGGCTGGCACGCGCCGGTCGATGACGATGACGTCCATCTGCTGGTGAACTATCCTCCGACCGTCCAGCTGTCGAAGCTCGTCAACAGTCTCAAGGGCGTGTCGAGCCGACTGCTACGCGAAGCCAGGCCGGAAGTGGCCGGGCGCACTTCAAGGGCGTGTTGTGGTCGCCGTCATATTTCGCCGCGTCATGCGGCGGCGCGCCTTTGGACATTGTCCGGCAGTATGTCGAGACCCAAAGAAGGTCGCGCGCTTTCCTCCCCGCCTGAAGGACGGGGTTTCCGCGCGTGGTTCCGACGAAGGACGAGAGCGCCATGCCGAACAGCTCCGCGAGGTCGCTGATGCTAGCCAGGCCCTCGCCCAAGGTCCGCGAGCGCCAGAAAGATACCGCTTAGCTGTTCTGAATACTGATCCATAAGGCTAAGTATCATGGGGGAAACACGTAGCGCAGGAGCTAAGTGTTTCCCGGCGAAGAAACACCTCGCGCCGTCGTCACAAAATCTGAAAAAAGCCAAATTAATCGGAACTTATCGCTCGCGTCATACGCGGGTCGCGTGTCGTTTATCGAAAGCCTCTGGCAACGATTTCACCGTATGATACGCCATTCGAACGGTACGCAAGACGCCTGCCCGGCGGGGCAGTTCATAATTCGGGGTCGGCTGTGACAATCTATCTGCCCATAGCAGAATTGTCGGTGAACATCTTCATCATCCTCGGCATGGGCGCGGCCGTCGGCTTCCTGTCCGGCATGTTCGGCGTCGGCGGCGGGTTTCTGATCACGCCACTGCTCATCTTCTACAACATCCCGCCCGTGGTCGCCGTCGCGACCGGCGCGAACCAGGTGGTCGCCTCCTCGATCTCCGGTGCGATTACGCATTTC
This sequence comes from Rhizobium sullae, assembly GCF_025200715.1. Classification (NCBI taxonomy): domain Bacteria; kingdom Pseudomonadati; phylum Pseudomonadota; class Alphaproteobacteria; order Hyphomicrobiales; family Rhizobiaceae; genus Rhizobium; species Rhizobium sullae. The sequence continues at coordinate 177,997 of NZ_CP104143.1, read as the reverse complement.
AGGCGCGGGACGCTGGACGTGAAGCTTGGAACCGTACTGCTTGTCGGCGGTCTTACAGGCGCGACGATCGGCATCTGGATCTTTTCGCTGTTGCGGCGGGTCGGCCAGCTCGATCTCATCATCTCGCTGATGTACGTTATCTTCCTCGGCACGGTGGGCGGGCTGATGCTGCTTGAAAGCATCAACGCCATGCGGCGCGCCGCCAAGAACGTGCCGCCGACACGGCGCCGGCCCGGGCATCATCACTGGGTCCACCGCCTGCCGCTCAAGGTGCGCTTCAAGAAATCGAAGATTTTCCTCAGCGTCATCCCGATCGTTGCGCTCGGCTTCGGGATCGGAATCCTGACTTCCATCATGGGCGTCGGCGGCGGCTTCATCATGGTGCCGGCGATGATTTACCTGCTGCGTATCCCGACCAATGTCGTGGTCGGTACATCGCTGTTCCAGATCATATTCGTGACCGCCTACACCACCGTGGTGCAGGCCGCGACGAACTTCTCCGTCGATATCGTGTTAGCCTTCATCTTGATGGTGGCCGGCGTCGTCGGTGCGCAATACGGCGTGCGCGTCGGCCAGAAACTGCGCGGCGAGCAATTGCGGGCGCTGCTGGGGCTGCTCGTTCTCGCTGTCGGCATCCGCCTTGCGGTCGCGCTGGTTGTGACGCCCGCCGACGTCTATTCCGTCGTGATGGGGGCGTATTGATGAGACGGTTGCGCCTTTGCCTTTTCGGTCTCTTCTGCCTCTTGCCGGGGCTTGCCGCCGCGCAGATGCTGCTGCCGGGGCAGAACTCCGAAGAAGGGCGCGAGGGGCTGGAGATCGGCACCTCCAGCAGCGAAATCGCCATCACCTCCGATTTCCGCGGCGCGGATCTGACGATCTTCGGGGCGCTGACCAATACCGACAACCTGCTGCTTGCCGTCGGCCAGTACGACGTCGTCGTCGTCCTGGAAGGGCCGCGCGAGGATGCGACAGTGCGCAAAAAGCAACGCGTCTTCGGCATCTGGATCAATACCGATTCGATGACCTTCGAGGGCGTACCGCATTCCTATTCGATGTCGAGCTCGCGCTCGATCGACGATGTCGTGACGCCGCTCGACGTCGCCGACCAGGGGATCGGCATCGACCATATCCCGCTGACGCCCGTCGGCTTCGTTGGAGACGGCAGCAGCCTCGGCGAGTTCCGCACTGCTTTCCGTCGGCTGCAGCAGACCGGCGGGCTCTACGAACGCGACCCGACCGGTGTGCGCTTCGTCAGTTCCAATCTTTTCAAAGCAAGCCTCCGCCTGCCGGCCAACATCCCGAACGGCGTGCACACGGTGCGCGCCTATCTCTTCAAGAGCGGCATGTTCATAACGCAGAAATCGGTGCCGCTACGCGTCATCAAGACCGGCATCGAACAAATGATCACAGACGCAGCCCATGAGCAGCCGATCCCATACGGCATGTTCGCCGTGTTCCTGGCGATCGTGACCGGCTGGAGCGCCAGCATCGTCTTCCGTAAGGATTGATCAGGCGGACTTCTTCTTTTTCGCAACGACATCGAGATAGGCCTCGGTCAGGCGGCCGAGCACCGAGAGCGTTCCGGGCGGCAACTCTTTGCCGAGGTGCTTTGCCCGCAATTCGTTCATGAAATCTTCCCAAAGCTGCGGGCCGCCATTTTCCAGTAGTTCGGCACGAATGGAAAGCTCTTCCGACACCGGCAGATGCTTGCGGCCCCAGGCGCCCATATGGGCGAAGAGCGGAACGAGATCGATCGCCATTTCGGTAAGGCTATAGATTGCCTTCTGCTTGTGCGTGGGGTCGTCTTCCCTGGTCAGCAAGCCCTTGTCCATGAGGCGGCGCAGCCGGTCGGCAAGGATGTTCGATGCTATGCCCTCCTCCGAATTCTGCAACAGCTCGCGGAAATGACGGTGGTTGCCGAACATGATGTCGCGGATGACGATCAGACTCCAACGGTCGCCGAGGATTTCCAGCGTCAGATTGATCGGGCAGCCGGAGCGGTGAAGGTCGTTCATTTTCATCTCCAAAAACCACTTGCATTTTGCCATCAGTTTATCTAGCTTTCAACCGATTGCTATTTGCAACTGGTTTTGATTGTGATATGCCTAAACAAGCGGATGGAGGAAATGGACATGAGAAAGCTTGTGATCTGGAATCTGATGACGCTCGACGGCTACTTCGAAGGCACGAAGCCGTGGGATATCGACTTCCACAATCTGGCCTGGGGACCAGAACTGCAGAAATATTCCGAACAATTGGGTGAGGAAGGCGACCTGCTCGTCTTCGGCCGGAAGACCTACGAGGGCATGGCCGCCTACTGGCAGACGGCGGAAGAGGACGGCAGGATCAAGGACTACATGAACAGCATCCCGAAGATCGCGGTGTCGCGGACGATGACGGAGCCGGGCTGGAACAATGCCCGCGTTGTCAGCGATCCGGTTTCCGAGCTTCAAAAACTCAAGAAGGAGGACGGCAAGACGATCTTCATCTTCGGTAGCGCCGAACTCTGCGACTCGATGCTGAAGGTCGGTCTCGTCGACGAGATCCGCATCTGCCTGGTGCCGGTGATCCTCGGCGCCGGCAATCCGCATTTCAAGGCGACGAAAGAACAACTGCCGCTGAAGCTGCTGGAGGCAACGCCGTTGAAGACTGGCGGAGTGATCCTGCGTTACGAGCCGGTCAAGGCGGCGTGACGCCGGCATTCGTGACAGTTTGATGCAGATCAAGGTGTTAGGCTGATTCCTCCGTCAACATGTGAGCGTTGAAGGAGGAACCAGTCTATGCACAAACACATTCTCATCCCGACCGAGGGTTCGCAGCTTTCCACCGATGCGCTTGAAAAGGCTCTTGCCTTTGCGAAGGAGATCGCCGCCAAGGCAACGGTCCTGACCGTTGTCGAACCGTTCCATATCTTTTCCACGAATATCGATCAGCTCGAATCCACGCGCGAAAACTATGACCGTCACAGCAAGGAAGCGGCAGACCGGATCCTGGCGGATGCCGGCGCCCGGGCCAGGACGCATGGCGTCGATTGCGACACGACCCAGGTGACCAGCCACGAACCGGCGAAGGCGATCATCGATACGGCCGCGCAACGCGGCTGCGACCTGATCGCCATGGCATCGCACGGACGCGAAGGCTTCACCGCATTCATGGTCGGCAGCGTGACGATGAAGGTGCTCGCCCATTCGAAGACCCCGGTTCTGGTCTACCGGTGATCGGATCGAGCGCCTGCGGCGGCGGGGGCAAGCTTCGGCGCGATGTGCAAGTTCACCTTTGACTAAAAACCGAGTGTTAAGATTTACGAGTTAGTAATCTCTCGAAACGAGAGGTTCTGTTTTGCGTACCCGTAGTCTTCTCGCCCTGGTGCTTCTGGCGCTTGCAGCCGGCTGCGCTACGGCACCTAGCCAGACCAGAGACATCTGCGCCGTCTTCGACCAGCGGAACGGTTTCTTCAGCAATTGGCAGCGCGAGGCCGAGCGGGCCCAGAAGAAATACGGCGTGCCGGTTCCGATCCTGATGGCGACGATGTATGTGGAATCCGGCTTCCAGCCGAATGCCCGTCCGCCGCGCACGAAACTTTTCGGCTTCATTCCCTGGACGCGCCCTTCGACTGCCTACGGTTATTCGCAGGCGCTCGACGGCACCTGGGACCACTATCAGTCGGCGACCGGCAATTGGGCTGCGCGGCGCACCAACTTTGCCGACGCGATCGACTTCATCGGCTGGTACCATTACAGCAACAGCCAGGCGACGGGCATCCAGCTCAACGACGCCTACAGCCTTTATATCGCTTACTATTCGGGACCGGCAGGCTACAGACGCGGCGACTGGCGCTCGAATGCGCAGTTGCAGAAGACGGCGCGAAGATTTGCGAACATGGCGGCGACCTATCAGCAGCAGTTGCAGGGGTGTGATTGAGGGTTTTCCTTCTTCCCAGCGGGGAAAAGGTGGCCTGAAGGGTCGGATGGGGGGGCGGCAGGGCAAACTCGTCTTCGCTCTCCGCTCGGACGCTCGCTCCTTCCTCGCTCCTTCATCTGTCCTGACGGACATCTTCTCCCTGCTGGGGAGAAGAGAGAACCGGTGCTACCCCCGCAAATTCCCGTATCTTACCGAATAAATCCGATCCCGCCCCAGCAGATGAGCGACCAAGGACGGCCCATCGAACAGGCCCGTCATCGCCTTGTGGCCGAGGTCCAATCCGCCGGTCATGACGCCGAAGGCGGGCATGAGGAGGCGGGCGCCGTCGGTAGCGAAGCACGGGCGGCGAACGGCTTTCTCCCGGCGGCGGACGGTGGCGGCGGGGTGCAGGTGGCCGGCGATTTCGCCTTGCTGCAGGCCGCCCCTTGGCTCATGACGGAAGGTCAGGTTGCTGTAATGCATCTCATCGACGGAAGAGCCGGGCAGATCGACCGTGCCGTCAGGGTCGTGATTGCCGTTGATCCATATCCATTCGCGGCCGCGGGCCATGTCGACGATCAGGGTGCGGGAGTTTTCCGGCAGATGCGCCGAGCCGACGCGGTCGTGAAAATTATCGCCGAGCGAGACGACGAGCTTCGGATTGTAGCGGGCGATGACGGCGGAGAGGACGGTGAGCGTCGCCAGCGTGTCGTAGGGCGGAAGCAGCATGCCGCGGCGGGCGAAGGCCGCACCCTTTTCGAGATGCAGGTCGGAAACCACGAGGATGCGGGCATCCGGCAGATAGAGCGCGCCGAGCGGATCGCAGACGGCCGCGACGCCATGAACAGAGGTCTCGACGCCGGGCATCGGGACCAATCCGTTCAATTCACATGCAAGCGCCAGGCGGTTCATCATTCTCGTCTATCCTGCGTTATCAAGCCAGCGCTTCAGCGATCAGATCGCCGGCCGCTTCGGCGAGCACCGCATCGTGGGCCTCGCCATGAACGGGCTCCTTGCCGATCTCCAGCATCACCGGTACGGCGAGCGGGGAAATGTGATCCAGCGCGCGATGCGTGATGTGACCCTTGATTCGTCTCAGCATATCGCCAAGCCGGGAAATATCCAAAAGGCCGCTCGCGGCGTCCTGGCGCGTCGCCTGCAGCAGAATGTGGTCCGGCTCGTGGCTGCGCAACACGTCGTAGATCAGATCGGCGGACACCGTCACCTGCCTTCCGGTCTTTTCCTTGCCGGGGTGGCGGCGCTCGATCAAGCCTGCAATCACGGCGCAATTGCGGAAAGTGCGCTTCAACAGGAAGGATTCGTCGAGCCAGGCTTCGAGATCGTCGCCGAGCATGTCCTCATCGAAGAGGTCGGAAAGGCTGAGACGGCCGTTCCGGATCATCAGGCCCATGTCCTCCAGTCCCCAGATGCCGAGCGAATAGTCTGTGGCGACGAAGCCGAGCGGCTTGGCGCCGGCCCGCTCCAGGCGGCGGGTGAGAAGCATGCCGAGCGTCTGATGCGCGAGGCGGCCCTCGAATGGATAAGCGACCATATAGTCGCGGCTACCGCGCGGAAAAGTCTCGATCAGCAGCTCGTCGCGCTTCGGGAGCATCGACTTGTCCTTCTGCAGCGACAGCCAGTCACGCACCTGATCCGGCAAGCGATGCCAACGGTCGGGATCGGCGAGCATGGAGCGCACCTGATCGGCAAGATAGGTCGAGAGCGGAAACTTGCCGCCGGCATAGGACGGGATTTTCGGATCGAAGGAGAAGGCCTGGGAGACAAGCGCTTCGTTTTCCCGGATGCCTTCGAAGCGGAGCACCTTGCCGGAGAAGATGAAGGTGTCGCCCGGTGAAAGCTGTTCGAGGAAATATTCCTCGACCTTTCCAAGGGTGCCGCCGCCGCGGCCGATCTTGCCTGTCTCGCCGCGCTTCACCATCCGGATATTGAGCATCGGGCTTTCGACGATCGTGCCGAGATTCAAGCGGTACTGCTGGGCGACACGCGGATTGGAGACGCGCCAGAGGCCGTCCTTCGTCTTGCGGATCCGGGCGTAGCGCTCGTAGGTGCGCAGCGCATAGCCGCCGGTCGCGACGAAATCGACGATCCGCTCGAAGGTTTCCCAGGAGAGATCGGCATAGGGAGAGGCGCTGGTAATCTCGCCGTACAGCTCCAGCATGTCGAAAGGCTCGGCGCAGGCCATGCCGAGGACGTGCTGGGCGAGCGCATCGAGCGCGCCCTTGCCGACGGGCGGAGTGTCCTGCGCTCCGATATAATTGGCGTCGAGGGCTGCCTGGCACTCCATGACCTCGAAACGGTTGGCGGGAACGAGGATCGCCTTGGAGGGCTCGTCCATGCGGTGATTTGCTCGGCCGATGCGCTGGGCAAGGCGCGAGGCGCCCTTCGGCGCGCCGACATGGATGACGAGGTCGACGTCACCCCAGTCGATCCCGAGATCGAGCGTCGAGGTGGCAACGACAGCCCGCAGCCTGTTGGCGGCCATGGCCGCCTCCACCTTGCGGCGCTGCGCGACATCGAGCGAGCCGTGATGCAGCGCGATTGGCAGGTTCTCTTCGTTCACCGTCCAGAGTTCCTGGAAGAGCATTTCGGCCTGCGATCGCGTGTTGACGAAAAGCAGCGTCGTCTGGTGCTCAGTCAGCTGCCTGTAGACATCGGGGACGGCGTATCTGGCGGAATGGCCGGACCAGGGGATATGCTCCTCCGTCGTAAGGATCGAGATATCCGGCTTGGCGCCGCCTTCGACGGTCACCAGGCCGGCGTGCCGTTCCCTGCCCTCCTCCTGCGCAACCAGCCATTTCTGCAGGTCCATGGGCTCGGCGACGGTGGCGGAGAGGCCAATGGTCCTGAGCTCGGGCACGAGGCGGCGCAGCCGGGCAAGGCCGAGGGACAGCATATGGCCGCGTTTCGACGTGACGAGCGAATGCAGCTCGTCGAAAACGACATATCTCAGATCTTTGAAGAAGCGTTCCGCCTCCCTGTTGGCGAGCAGCAGCGCCACCTGCTCCGGCGTCGTCAGCAGGATATCGGGCGGATTGAGCCTCTGGCGCTGGCGCTTGGCGTTCGGCGTGTCGCCGGTGCGGTTCTCGACGGTGACCGGCAGGCCCATCTCACCGACTGGCTTCATGAGGTTGCGTTCGATATCGACAGCGAGTGCCTTCAGCGGCGAGACGTAAAGCGTGTGGATGCCCGTAAAGGCGGAGCCCGACAGGCGTTTGCCGCGGCGCGTGAGATCGGTCAGCGCCGGCAGGAAACCGGCGAGCGTTTTTCCGGCGCCGGTCGGCGCGATCAGCAGCGTGCTTTCGCCTGCTTCGGCGCGGGCCAGCAATTCCAGCTGATGGGCGCGGGGCCGCCAGCCCTTTTCCGCAAACCAGCGGATGAAGGGGGCGGGCAAGGCGGCGCGGGCTTCGGAATCGATCTGGTCCACGGGACAAAGGTAGTGAAACCGACGTGAAAGAGAAGAGCGGCCGCGCCTCACATGGCGATATAGCGGTCCTTGCGATGGTTGATGGCGAGCGTGAGGTTCAGCACCATGGCGCCGAGCACCGAGCAGGCGATAATGAAGGGGCTGGCGACAAAGAAGGAAAGTGCCAGAATGAGGCCATCGAAACCCAGCTGCACGATGCCCGCACGCCAACCGAAGCGATCCTGGATGTAAAGCGCCAGGATGCCGATGCCGCCGAGGCTTGCGCGATGGCGGAAAAGCGCCAGCATGCCGGCGCCGATGACAAGACCGCCGAAGAGCGCACCGGCGACCGGATCGACATGCGAGAGGCCGAGGAAGCGCGGGGCGATCTCCGACAGTGCAGAAGTGAGCGCGATCGCAATAAAGGTCTTGATCGTGAAGGCAGGGCCGAGGCGGTGGAAGGCGAGATAATAAAACGGCAGGTTCACACCAAAGAAGCAGAGGCCGAAGCCCCAGCCTGTCGCATAGTGCAGCAGGAATGCCATGCCTGCGGTGCCGCCTGCCAGAAGGCCGGCGCTGGAGAGAAGCGAGACGCCGAGCACGGCAAGCATGCTGCCCGCTACAAGCCCCTGCGTGTCATCGAAAAGCGAGTGTCTGTCCGGCGACGAGTTCAGAAGTCCGGCAAAAGCGGCTTTTGCTGCCATTGTTTTCCCCTTGGTATTTTCGGTTGTTCTATCTTGCCTTTCGGCCTTGGCAAGCAGGATTTCGTTTATCTGCGCCTGGAAGGAATCGCCGGTCTACGACGCAAAGGAACGTGTCCTGCTCGGCTGGGTCGATGCGGTGACGAGGATCGCGGAGACCGGCGCACCGGATGCGGTCTTCGAAGCCCTGAAGGCGCATTTCAGCGAAGAGGAAATCACCAAGATCACGGTGGTGATCGGCGCGATCAACGTCTGGAACCGGTTGGCCGTCAGCTTCCGCAGCCAGCGCCCAATCGATCAGCCAGCGAAGGCTGCGTGAGGAATTTTGCGCGCAGCAAAAGTTTGAGGCATTGCTTGAAGCGACCGACCCGATGGAAATCGGGTCGGCAAAATGTCGATCAGCTGCGACGGGCACCTGATCCGTCGAAGTTATTGATAAGTTCACGGATGACTTGGGCGATCTTTTCCGCGGAGGAGCCCTTAGCATACTCCTCGTTCATGCGGCGTCTGATAAGTTTTTCCAACTCTGACATATCTTCACCTCATCTATCCGGCGCGAGGCGAGTGTCGCTCTCGGCCTGAGAGGAGGCAAGTTACGATTTGTTTATGATTGAACTGCCGCTTCGCGAACCTACAGCGCGATATAGCGATCCGCGCGGTGGTTGATGGTCAGGAAGAGATTGAGGACGACCGCGCCGAGAACGGAATAGAGAACCACCGGCGGCGTCGTGACGAAGAAGGCGGCGGCAAGCACGCACATGTCGACGGAAAGCTGCACAAGACCGGCGCGGATGCCGAAACGCTCCTGCATGTAGATACCGAGAATGCCGACGCCGCCGAGGCTGGCGCGATGGCGATAGAGCGCAAGCAGGCCGAAGCCGAGCAGTAGGCCGCCGAGAAGCGCTGCCCAGGCTGGATGGATGCTGGAAATCTCAAAGAAACGCGACTGCGCATCGGCAAGCGCCGAGGTGAGGCCGATGGCGACGAAGGTCTTGATCGTAAAGGCGATGCCGAGGCGCTTCCAGGAAAGATAAAAGAACGGCACGTTGAGCAAGAAGAAGGCAAGGCCGAAATTCACGCCGAAAGCGTAATAGAGCAGGAAGGCGATACCGGCGGTGCTGCCGGTGAGAAGGCCGGCGCTGGCGAGCACATAAAGGCCGAGTGCGGAAACGAGGCTGCCGGAGAATATGCCCTGCACATCCTCGAGCGGCGTATGGCGCGTCGCGCTGGTGTTCCAGAAACCGAGGGCATTGATGAGCTGAGCCATGCCGGCAATCTCCAACAGCAGAAGAATTCAAGCGCGCCGGAGAGCGTTTCCCGCGCAACGGATTGTCTATGGTGAACAGACTGAGGCGCTCCTGATTGTTCTTCCGCGGCGCCGGTCAGCTATGATGGGAATTATCAAGCTTTTCGCAGTTGCGAGCAAGCAAAATATGTAAGTAATGCTGACCTATTTTCAAATCGCAAGATTTGTGCATGAAGCATCATCGCCGTGCAAGGAACAGAATGCCGGCAACCGGTTTGCCGCCATCCTGTCGAATCGTGGTTTTGATGGTCTCTATAACCTCAAGGGTATAGCGGCTGCAAAGACCGCGAACATGGGCTTCCGTGTGCGCATAGCGCAGTGATGGCGCGAGGTGGAAACCGTCGCCCTCGCCCGCGTCTTCGACCGAGAAGACGAAATCTGCGCTGGCGGCGGCGAGGCGATCGACGATCGCGAAAACGCTTTCGAGATTGCCGAGATACATGAGCACATCGGCAGCCGTAATCAGATCAGCGCGGTATTCTGCACCATCGGCAAAGACGCCGCAGGCTTCAGGCGCAAGAGAAAGGTCGGCCTGGGCCAAGTGATCGTAGACTGCCTTCTCCTCGGCCTTGGCGAGCATTTTTTGCGAGAGATCGTAGCCTTCAAGCCGCCCGGCGCGGGCGCGGATCTCCGGTCCGAGAAGGCCGGTGCCGCAGCCGAGATCAATGGCGAGCGAATATTTGCGGCCGGTAGCGGCAAGGAGCGCTGCGAGTTTCTGCGGAACGCTATAATCCAGCTTTTCGACGAGCGAGGTTTCGAAACGGGCGGCATAATCATCGAAAAGCCGCTCGACATAGCGGCTCGGCGGTTGCTCCGGCATTTCGGCGTCGCCAAGCAGGGCAAGCTTGAGGCTTGCGCCGAAAATATCCTCCGGATCGAGCAACAGCGTCTTCCGATAGGCTTCGATCGCGGATCCCACCTTACCGGCCCTCTCCCGGTAGGTCGCGAGGCGATACCAGCCGGCGGCCCAGGCGGGCGTCAGCTCCAGCGCCTGCTCCATCAGTTCGGCGGCCGCATCCGCCTCACCGCCCTCGTCGAGCATCTTCGCATAATCGGCGCGGCGATCGGCGATGACGTCGCCTGAGGAAAACTGGCTTTGCTGCATGATGTGGCCCGTTGAACGCCTGCGCATTTGGCGGCGGCCACAAAAAAACTCAAGTCCTATTTCAGAGGCGGAACGGCCAGTTCCGGAAAAGGCTTGCGGGCGCCGCGCCGCAACCGTATTTCAGGGCAAACAGGAGATGGCGCATGTCCGATCAGGTAAACAAATTTCTAGGTGACTCGCTCGGCCGCACATTGGTGAAGCTCTTAGTCGTTTCGCTGATCGTCGGTTTCGTGATGACCGTTTTCGGATGGGCACCGCTGGACCTCGTCTACGGCGTCCGGGATTTCATCCGCGAGATCTGGTACCGGGGTTTTGCAGCGCTCGGCCGCGTCGGCGATTATCTGCTGCTTGGCGCAACGGTCGTCATCCCGATCTTCATTATCATCCGTCTTTTCAACTTTCGCCGGTAAACATGACATCCATCGATCTTTCCAGGCGCAATCTGCTGCGCTTTTCAGGCCTTGTCTTCCTGACGGGCGTCGCAGGCTGCACGACCGTGCCCAGAATGTCTTCCACGCCCTCGGACGGAGAGGACGAGACAACGGCGGCGCTGCCGCTCGTCAACCAGCTTCGCGCCAAGAATGGGCTGACGGCGCTTCACGTCGATCCGGCGGCAAGCGCTGCGGCGATCTACCAGGCCAAGCGAATGGCAAGCGCCGGCAAGATGACGCATCTGATGGGCATGGCCGACAGTTTCGGTGCACGCGTGAGGAAAAGCGGCGTGCAGCTTCCGGCCGCAGAGAACATCGCCGCCGGCCAGCAGAGCATCGATGCCGTCGTGACGGCCTGGATCAACTCGCGACATCATCTCGAGAACATGCTGGGACGCTATAACGGGCTCGGCGTCGCCGTTGCGCACAATACGTCTTCCCGGAGCGTGCCCTATTGGGCCATGGTTCTTTCCAGCTGAGGCGATTCTGCCTCTCAAGACCGAGGCAGAAATGGATCACTGCGGGCGCGAAAACCGGCTGGCATTCGATGTGACGCACCGGCTGGTGCTGTCGATCGCCATTCCGATGACGCTCGGCTTCACGACGACGCCGCTGCTCGGCCTCGTCGATACCGGCGTCGTGGGCCATATGGGCGAGCCCGATGCGCTTGCCGGCCTTGCGATCGGGGCGATGCTCTTCGACCTTCTCCTCGGCAGCTTCAACTTCCTGCGCGCTTCGACCACGGGGCTGACGGCACAGGCGCTCGGGCGGCACGATACGCATGAGCAGCAGGGCGTTTTCTGGCGAGCCATGGTTTCCGCGCTCGGTTGCGGCCTTGTTCTTCTCTGTCTCTCGCCGCTGCTGCTTCCGGCAGGGCTGGCACTGATGGGACCCGAAGCGGCCGTCGCACAGGCGACGAATGTCTATTTCTCCATTCGGATCCTTGCCGCCCCTGCGGCTCTCGCGAATTACGCGATCCTCGGTTTCGTGCTCGGGCGCGGGCAAGGCGGCACCGGCCTTTTCCTGCAGGTGCTGATCAATGGTATCAACATCGTGCTCGCGATCTATCTCGGCCTCTGGCTCAACTGGGGAGTCGCTGGCGTCGCCTGGGGCACGATGGTGGGCGAGACGGCCGGTGCGGTGGCCGGCCTCCTCCTCGTTCTCAGAAGCTTCGAAGCCTCCGAACGGCCAAGCCGTGCGGAAATCTTCTCGCGGCACCGGCTGGCGGAGCTCTTTGCGCTCAATCGCGACATCCTGATCCGCACCTTCGTGTTGATCGGCTCCTTTGCGATCATGACGCGGATCGGCGCGAGCTTCGGCGCCGTCACGCTCGCCGCCAATGCCGTGCTGATGAATTTCTTCCTGCTCTCCGGCTATTATCTCGACGGGCTTGCCAATGCCGCCGAGCAGATCACCGGACGGGCGATCGGCGCGGCCCACCGGCCGGCCTTCGACCGCGGGCTGAAACTCACTGCGATCTGGTCCTTCGGGCTGGCGGCGTCCGTTTCCGCCTTCTTCCTTGGCGCCGGTCCCTGGCTGATTTCCGCGCTGACGACCTCGCCGGAGGTGCGGGCAGCGGCAGAAACCTATCTGCCTTGGGCGGCGATCACCGGACTGACGGGCGCACTCGCCTTCCTGATGGACGGCGTCTTCATCGGCGCGACATGGTCTGTCGACATGCGCAACCGTATGCTGATGTCATTTGCCGGCTATCTTGCCGCGCTCGCGGTCTTCGTGCCGCTCTTCGGCAATCACGGGCTCTGGCTGTCGATGAACGCCTTCCTGCTGTTCCGCGGCTTCTTCCTGGCCATGCTGGTGAAGCCGCGGGCCGATCAGACGTTCCGGGCCGCCCAGTGATCGGCGCGGGTGTCGCGCAATTCGCGGATCGACGTGACCTTTTCACGGTCGAGGAGCCTTGAGAGGCCGCGGACGATCTCGCCCGGTAGGCCAGGACCCGCATAGACCATGCAGGAATAAAGCTGCACGAGATCGGCCCCTGCCCTGATCTTTTCGAGCGCGGTTTCCGCCGAAGAAACACCGCCGACACCGATGATCGGGAGTGCAGCGCCGACCCGCTTGCGCATTTTCGCAAGAATCGCGGTCGACTTCTCGAAGAGCGGCTTGCCCGAAAGGCCACCGGCTTCTTTCGCCTGCCGCTGATCCTTCAGACCGTCGCGGGCAAGCGTCGTGTTCGAGACGATCAGGCCGTCCAGCCCATGGGAGAGCACTTCGGCCGCGATATCGTCCATCCCTTCTTCCGTGAGATCGGGCGCAATCTTGAGGAAGACCGGGATTTTCCGGCCAGAGCGCGCGGCCTCCTCGTCGCGGGCGGCAAGCACGGCGGACAGGAGAGCGGCCAGGCTTTCGCGCGCCTGCAGGTCACGCAGGCCAGGCGTATTCGGCGAAGAGATGTTGGCCGTAAAATAGCGCGCAACGGAATAGAAGCGGCGAATGCCGGCCACATAGTCGCCGATGCGGTCTTCGCTGTCCTTGTTGGCGCCGATGTTAACGCCGATGATGCCTTCGCGGCGGATCGCCGACAGGCGCCGGAAGACCGCATCATGGCCCTCGTTGTTGAAGCCGAGGCGGTTGATGACCCCTTCGTCATCCACCAGACGGAAGATGCGCGGGCGCGGATTGCCCGACTGCGGCTTCGGCGTCACCGTGCCGATCTCAGTGAAGCCAAAGCCGAGCTTGAGGAGGGATTCCGGCACTTCGGCATTCTTGTCGTAACCGGCCGCCATACCGAGCGGGTTTTCGAAGGTGAGGCCGGCGACCGTCTGCACCAGCCGCGGATCTGGAGAAATACGGCAGGCGGGAACCAAGCCGGATTTCAGCGCAGCGATCGACATGCCATGCGCCGTTTCGGGATCGAACAGGAAGAGGCCCTTGCGGGCAGCGCTCTTGAACACACCAATCATGACAGGAGTTCCGGGAAGATATGCTGTCCGGCATCATCGAGCGGAAGCGGCTCTTCCCAGATGACGGCCGAAAGGGGCAGTTCGGCATAAAGATGCGGGAAGAGATCGCCGTTTCGGGAGGGTTCGAAGATCAGCTTGTCGCCGAGCTTGCCGCTATCGATGGCGATGAGCAGCAGGCCCGGCTGGCCTGCGAAAAACAGCGCCGCCGTCTGCCGCACCTGTTTTTCCGTCGAGAGATGAATGAAACCGTCTTGCAGGTCGATGCCTGCGCCGCGAAAAACGCCGCTTTGCCTGGCTTCCTGCCAGAGCGCCTCGGTCACGATCTTGTAAACGACGGGTGTCACGCTCATGATGGCCTCATGCAATGGCTGATGCTGTTGGTGAGCGCTTTGCCGGAAAGGAACGGCGATGTCCACGACTCCCCGCCAAAAAACAGGATAGCCGCAACAGAAATCCGGAGGATCATAGCATGAAGACGATAACAATCGGGATTGCCGCAGTTCTTCTTCTGCCGCTGCCGGCGCTCGCGGCCGAGCCGGACCCGGCGCGCTTCCAGCTCGAGCGGAGCGGCGACCATTTCGTCCGTCTCGACAAGCACACGGGTGCGATGTCGCTTTGCGAAGAAAAGGACGGTTCGTTGGTCTGCCGTATGGCGGCCGACGAACGCGCTGCGTATGACGACGAGCTTGACCGGCTTTCCGACCGCGTGACGGCGCTCGAAAACAAGAGCATCGTTAACAAGGCGCTGCCCACCGATGCCGAGATCGACCGCTCGATCAGCATCATGGAGCGGATGATGAAAAGCTTCATGGGCATGGTGAAGCAATTCCAGGAGGACGAAAAGACCGCGCCTCTTCCGCAGAAGACCTGATTTGATGTAGTAATATGAAGAGGACGGCATGTGCGGCGGGTATCCCGCGCACGAGGAGGATGAAATCGGGCTCTTGGGAGGGGGTTTTCGATGCAGGAACAGACGATCATCATTGCGGACGACCACCCGCTTTTCCGGGATGCGCTGCGCCAGGCCGTGACCGGCATGGAGGGGCAGCACACGATCGTCGAAGCCGGCGATTTCACGGCCGCGCGCGCTGCCGCTACCACTCATCCGGATGCGGATATCCTGCTGCTCGATCTTGCCATGCCCGGCGTCAGCGGCTTTTCCGGGCTGATGGCGCTACGCTCCGAATTCGCCAGCCTGCCGATCGTCATCATTTCCGCGACCGATGACGCGACGACGATCCGCCGCGCCCTGGAGCTCGGCGCTTCCGGCTTCATTTCCAAATCGTCCGGCATCGAAGATATCCGCAGCAGCATCCAGGCAGTGCTTGCCGGCGATATCGCAACGCCGGAGAATTATCGCGACGGTGAGGAACAAGACCCGGACGTGGCCGACCTCATTCACCGCCTGCACACGCTGACGCCGCAGCAGAGCCGCGTGCTCACCATGCTCGGCGAAGGCCTGCTCAACAAACAGATCGCCTACGAACTCGGCGTTTCCGAAGCAACGATCAAGGCGCATGTCTCGGCCATCCTCCTGAAGCTCAACGTCGACAGCCGCACGCAGGCCGTCATCCAGCTCGGCAAGATCAACATGGCGATGGTTGCCTGACGCCAATACAGGATTTTATTCCTCATTTCTCTTTACTATGAGAAAGCCTGGCGTTAATCTTCCTGCCGATTGGAGAGCGGCGCCGGGGCGCAGGACCAAGCAAGATGCTGTCACACGAGCAGATTTGGGGAGCGATCGATAGGCTTGCCGAACGGCATGACCTGACACCGTCTGGTCTTGCGCGCCGTGCCGGCCTCGACCCTACCTCCCTCAACAAATCTAAGCGGTTGTCTGCCGATGGCCGGTTGCGCTGGCCTTCGACGGAATCGATCGCCAAGGTGCTCGATGCGACAGGCGCCACCATGGAGCAGTTCATGGGCTTCATGCGGTCCGCAAACAGCTTCTCCGGTCTGCCGGATGGCGCATCCCCCCCGCAGGGAGGCTCCATTCCCCTGCTCGGCTTCGCACAGGCCGGCGCAGGCGGCTTTTTCGATGATGGCGGTTTCCCGGCTGGCCAAGGGTGGGATGTAGTGGAATTTCCCGCCGCACCCTCGCAGAAAGCGGGCGTCTATGCCCTCGAAGTGCAGGGAGACAGCATGATGCCGCTTTATCGCGACGGCGACGTCCTGATCGTGGAGCCGGGCGCACAGGTGCGCCGCAACGACCGCGTCGTCGTCAAGACGCGCGAGGGCGAGGTGATGGCCAAGGTGCTGCTACGCCAGAGCCCACGCTCCATCGAACTGATGTCCCTCAATTCCGAACATCCGAACCGGACGATCGAGTTTTCCGATGTGGATTGGATCGCGCGCATCATCTGGGCCAGCCAATAGGAAAATCTTCCATGCGGCCTGCAGCACTTCTGACAGCTGTTGCGGGAATAACAATCGTCGCCGTGATGCTGGCGGCAGGCAGGGAGCGGTTTGCCGGGCCGGATGTGGCGACGACCGCGATCGAAGATCCCAACACAGCTGCCAAATCCGAGGAGGTACCAAAGCCGCCAATTGCCCTTCCCGATCCAAAGATCAGCATGAACGCGCGGCCGGTCGACCAAGCAAGCCAGTTCTATCCGGCTGAGGCGGAGGGCAAGCCGCTGGAACGGGTAGCCGTGCCCGAACCGGAAACGCCAAAGCCGGAGCCGCAGAAAGCCGCAACATTGCCGAGGCCGGTCGCCGAGAGTGCTGGCATTCTCGCCTTCGGCGACAGGAAACTGCAGCTTGCCGGCATTGTTCCGACACAGGCCGACAAGATTTGCAAAGAGCTGGATGGGAACGAATGGCCTTGCGGAATGCTCGCCAAGACGAATTTCCGGCTCTTTCTGCGGCTGCGCTCAGTCACCTGCGATCTGGAGGACGCCAACTGGACCGGCATCACGACGGCCTCCTGCAAGATCGGCGCGCAAGACCTTTCCGAATGGCTTGTCGAGAACGGCTGGGCGGATGCAGTCGCCGGATCGCCGCTTACCGGAGCGGGCGAAAAGGCGAAGGCGGAGAAGAAAGGCGTCTATGGCGAGGATCCGCGCAAGGGCGCGCCGCTGACCCTGCCGCCCGGACCGCCGCCGGATAATCCTCTCGATCCGATCTAGCGATCCCTTGTAATGGCGGACGGCAGTTCCTAAACTCCTGCCGAAGCAGAGGGAATGACCGAATGAACAAGCCGCTTTCCGCCCACGATGCCCTGATTTACGTGATGGTGATGGCATCCGCCGTCGACAGCACGATGAACGACCGGGAGATGGAGCGCATCGGCCAGCTGATCGGCTTTCTGCCAGTGTTCAAGGATTTCGACGACGACAAGCTGATTTCGATTGCCCGCGACTGCGCAGCACTGCTGGCCGGGCCGGAAGGTCTCGATGTCGTTTTGGAAACGGTGAAGGACACGCTGCCGGCGCGGCTCTACGACACCGCCTATGCCCTTGCCGTCGAAGTCGCTTCCGCCGACCTTTCCGTCAAGGCCGAGGAGCTTCGGCTGCTCAGCATGCTCCGCGACCGGTTGGGTCTCGACAAGCTCACCTGCGCGGCCATCGAACGCAGCGCGATCGCCCGCTTCCGCAACGGTCAATAGAGCCCATAAGGGAAATAACGCAGGTAGATTTCCTGCAGGCGGCCGTTTCTGGAAAGTGCTGCAAGGGCGTGGTCCAACGCTGCCGTCAATACGCTGTCGTTCTGGCGAAGCATGATCGTCATGCCCTCTCCCAGAAACTGCTCCGACAAATAGGGGCCGTCGAAGAGCGCGCAGCATTTGGCGGATGCCTGAGAGGAAACCCAGAAGGACAATTGCAGGGCGTCGGCGAAGGCAGCGTCCACCTTGCCATCCCTCAGGGCCGTCAGCAGTGCCTCCCTATTCTCGAAAAGCACGGCTTTTATTGCCGGAAAGTAGGCGTTAAGCATGGCCTCATGTACGGTCGCCTTGATGACGCCGACCGATCGGCCAGACAGCGCTGCGGCGGTATCCCCTTTTATCTCCGCTTTCGCATTGCGCACGAAACGGGCCGGCAGCATGAGGTAGGGACGGCTGAAGGTAAACTGCTTGCGTAAGTCTGAAGTTACGGCCAACCCCGCGATGACGGCATCGCCCTGGGAGGCAGCAAGCGTCTCCTTCAAATCGGCAAAGGGCAGCGCCTGGATCTCGCATTTTGAAGCCACTTCCAGTTCATTACATATCTCGCGCGCCAAATCGATATTGAAGCCCGACAGCTTGCCATTCTGGTCGGTAAAGTTGAAAGGTGGGAAATCGACAGCAGTCAGGAAGCGCAGGCGGACGAGCGAAGAGAGGTCCGGCTTGGCAAGCCTTTCACGGGCGTCAAAAAGCAAAGGCAGCGACGATGGCGCCTGCTGCGCAGACGTCGTCCCTGCAGAAAATACAACCAAGGACAGCCAAAAAGTTAAAAATCCCTTAAAACTTAGGGACGCAGGGAAAGATTGTCTCACTATCATCCGGCTCGGGTTAGGGTCGGGGCATCGCCGCTTGGCGATGGTGTATCAGAGTCATCCGTATTGGGAAATATGCGCCGGGCCGCACCACCGGCCATAAAAGTGCGCCAGAAGTCGGTCATGCGCCTTCATCAGCGGGAGCAGATCGTAGACGAAAGCACCTGCTTTCGCGATGTGATTGCCGTTCTTCTGAAGCGGGGCATGTGCCCGACCTGTTGGGGTGGACGGCCCCCGAGCGGCATCGAAATGTGCCAGAGTGAGCCGTTAACGATCTCAAACGAAGGAGCCGTCCGTGGATCAGATTATCCGTATTGGCATGGATACGTCAAAGCACGTCTTTCAATTGCATGGTGTAAACGCCGCCGAGCAACCGATCTTGCGCAAGAAGATGCGCCGCAAGGAGATGGTGGATTTCTTTGCGAATTGCCCACCGACCGTGATTGCGATCGAAGCCTGCGGCGCTTCGCATCACTGGGCCCGGTTGCTGACGGGGCTCGGACATGAGGTCAAGCTGATCGCGCCACAACTGGCGAAGCCCTACGTCAAGCGCGGCAAGAATGATGCGGCCGATGCCGAAGCGCTATGCGAGGCGATGAGCCGTCCGACGATGCGGTTCGTTCCGGTGAAGAGTGCGGATCAGCAAGCCGCGCTGATGCTGGTGGGCATGCGCGAGCGCGCTGTCGCCGCACAGACGCAGCTTGCCAATACAATTCGTGGCTATGCAGCTGAGTTCGGGCTGACGGCGGCCAAAGGCATGTCTCATATTCCGCTCCTTCTGGAACGCATCATGATTGATGAAAGCGTTCCGGCTGTGGCGCGTGAGCTGTTTACGTCTCTCGCTGAGGAATTTGCGCAGTTGGGGGATCGCCTGAAAGAGGTGGAGGCAAAACTGATGGCCTGGTATCGCAACAATGAATGTTGTCGCCGTCTTGCAAAGATCCCTGGTGTCGGACCGATCGGCGCGGTCTTGCTGGCGATGAAAGCTCCGGCCCCGGAACAGTTTACATCCGGAAGGCAGTTTGCCGCCTGGATGGGCCTAACGCCCAGAGACCATTCGACTGCGGGCAAAGTCAGGCTCGGTGTCATTACGAGGGCCGGCGATGAGACCTTGCGCAAGACATTGGTCGTGGGTGCGACCTCGCGGCTTCAACAGGTAAGAGCGGGACGTGGAAAGAGCACTTCGCCTTGGCTCATCGAGTTGCTCAAGCGCAAGCCACCCAAGCTCGTGGCTGTCGCGCTGGCCAACAAGATCGCCCGGATCGCCTGGAAGATAATGGTGACCGGCGAGGACTACAAAGGTAATGCTCGCGACCGGCTCTGGCCTGCGCAGCATAGAGAGATCAGTCAGGTCTAGGTTAGCAGGTTACAGATGCTGCCGTGCCGATCTGATGCGTGAACTTGCAAGGAACGAGCAGATGGTGTGATCGATCGATCCGAGACGTGGGACACTCCGTATCTCTCAGTGGCCGTTGAAGGTCGCCGACCTGTTTGGAACTCACGTCGCGGAACCCATCTTGGCCAGCGTTCATGTGCGAGCGCAACAACAGGCCGGACATATGAACGCAAGCGATCTCGATCAAATCATCATAGGAGTTCTTGCAGGGAGGGGGCCGTCCACATATGAGAGATAGGTGACGTTTTGTACCGGAGACATGGGTGACACTTTTCGCTTTTTGGCGGGAGGTGTTGATGCCGTGGAAAGAGACTTCGGTGATGGAGGAACGTCTACGATTTGTCGCCCGGCTATTAGAGGGCGAAGGCATGAGCGATGTGTGCCGTGCATTCGGCATCTCGCGCAAGACCGGCTACAAAATCTTCAATCGCTATAAGGACGACGGCCTGGAGGCACTGACGGATCGGTCTCGACGGCCGGTGCGTTATGCCAACCAGCTGCCTGAGCCGGTCGAGGCGATGATCGTCTCGTGCAAGAAGAGCAAGCCGCATTGGGGTGCCAGGAAGATCAGGGAGCTTTTGGTGAAGCGCCTGGCCGGCGATGTGCGCGTGCCGTCGAAGAGTACGGTGCATGCCGTTCTCGATCGACATGGTCTGGTCGCCCATGCCCGCAAGCGGCAACGACATCGAGCCGAAGGGACAGCCTTGTCACAGGCATTACTGCCGAACGATCTGTGGTGTGCCGACTTCAAGGGCGAGTTCAAGCTCGGCGATGGCCGATACTGTTACCCGCTGACGGTCACCGACCAGGCGTCACGTTATCTTCTCGCCTGCGAAGCCTTTGAATCGACACGAGAACGGGCTGTCTTCGACGCGTTCCGGCGGCTGTTTACCGAATGCGGCCTGCCGACGGCGATCCGCAGCGACAACGGCTTGCCGTTCGCCAGCCCCAACGGGCTCTACAATCTGTCGAAGCTGTCGGTGTGGTGGCTGAGGCTCGGGATCACGCTGGAGCGCATCAGGCCGGGCCGTCCCCAAGAAAACGGCCGGCATGAGCGCATGCACCTGACGCTGAAGAAAGAGGCGACCAGACCACCGGGCAAAAACATCCTCCAGCAGCAGGCCCGCTTCGACGCTTTCGTCAGCGAATTCAATCAGGAGCGGCCGCACGAGGCGCTCAACATGAAGGTGCCGGCAGATCTCTACGTCGCTTCGTCACGCCCCTATCAGGGCCTGCCGGAGATCGACTACCCCTTCCACGATCGCGATGCGCTGGTGACCAATTGCGGCCGCATCTGCATCTACCGCAAGAAGGTCAACATCTCGACCGTGCTGGCAGGACAGAAACTGGGACTCAAGGAAGTCGACGACGGTATTTGGCTCGTCAGCTTCATGCAGTATGATCTGGGATATATCGACCTGGAGCAGAGGACCTTGCAAACCATCGACAACCCGTTCGGCACGAGGTTGTCACCCATGTCTTAGGTACGATCTGTTACCGATGTCTCCGGGTCGGACACATCGGCTAGCTGGAGCGGGTGAAGGGAATCGAACCCTCGTATTCAGCTTGGGAAGCTGCTGCTCTACCATTGAGCTACACCCGCAATGACGGAAGCCTTCCAACAGATGGATGGCGGTGTCAAGGCATCTCAGATGCGGAAATGTTTGGAGAGCTTCAGGCCCTGAGCCTGATAATTCGATCCAAGGCCGGTGCCATAGAGGCTTTCGGGCTTTTCCAGCATGTGCTCGTAAACCAGGCGGCCGACGATCTGGCCGTCCTCGAGGATGAAGGGCACTTCGTGGCTGCGGACCTCGAGGACGGCGCGGCTGCCCATACCGCCGGCGGGCGCGTGACCGAAGCCCGGATCGAAGAAGCCGGCGTAATGCACGCGAAACTCGCCGACGAGCGGATCGAAGGGCGTCATTTCGGCGGCATAGTGCGGCGGAACGTGCACGGCCTCGCGCGAAACGAGGATATAGAACTCATCCGGGTCGAGGATCAGCTCGTTGCTGCCGCGACTGTAAAGCGGCTCCCAGAAATCGAAGATATCGTGCTCGGCCTTCTTGTCGACATCCACGACGGCCGTGTGATGCTTGCCGCGATAGCCGATCAAGCCCTCCTTGTCGCCAGCCAGGTCGATCGAGAGCGCAATGCCGCCGCCGGAAACGTTGGGCTTGGCGCTTGCGACCAGCGTTTCCGCATCATGCAGCGCCTGCAGTTCCGGCTCGCCGAGAATGGAATGCCCGACACGGAAGCGTATCTGCGAAAGGCGCGAGCCGCGGCGTACGACGACGGGGAACGTGCGCGGGCTGATTTCCAGATAGAGCGGGCCGGAATAACCGGCAGGAATCTTGTCGAATTCCTGCGCGTAGTCGGTAATGACGCGGGTGAAGATGTCGAGGCGGCCGGTCGAGCTTTTCGGATTGGCCGAGGCAGACATTTCAGCCGGAAGATCGAGCCGCTCCATCAGAGGCACGATATAGACGCAACCCGTTTCGAGCACGGCACCTTCGGAGAGGTCGATGACATGCAGGCTCAGCCGGTCGAGCTTATCGGCAACGAGATGCGATGGACCCGGCATGAAACTTGCCCTAACGCGGAACGCCTTGGCGCCCAGGCGCAGGTCCAGGCTGGCCGGCTGGATCTGATCGCGGTCCAGTTCCCGCTCCGTCGTGAGGCGGCCGGTTTCAAACAACGCGGCTATTGCGCGATCGGCCAAGATTCCAGTTTCGCGAGCCATCATGCTCCATCCATAATTCGCTTCCGACAAAACCAAACTCAAGGAATTGACGCAAGAAGCTAACAGCAGTATTGCAGCTTTATCCCGTGGTGATTTGGCCGGTCGGCTTGCAGCCACGTTAAAGAAGTGGCTAAAAAGACCGGGTATGAAACCGGTCTGCTTTTGCGGCCGGTTTTTTTGTTGTTTGAAGGTGGTGATGGCATGAGCAAGACTTGGCGCCCGGCAACTCAACTCGTTCACGGCGGAACTCTGCGCTCGCAATATGGCGAGACTTCGGAAGCGATCTTCCTGACGCAGGGTTTCGTCTATGATACGTCGGAAGCGGCTGAAGCCCGCTTCAAGGGCGAGACGGACGGCTTTATCTATGCCCGCTACGGAAGCCCGACCAACGACATGTTCGAAAAGCGGATGTGTGCGCTCGAAGGCGCCGAAGACGCCCGCGCCACCGCTTCTGGCATGGCTGCCGTCACCGCGGCGATCCTCTGCCAATTG
Organism: Rhizobium sullae; assembly: GCF_025200715.1. Classification (NCBI taxonomy): domain Bacteria; kingdom Pseudomonadati; phylum Pseudomonadota; class Alphaproteobacteria; order Hyphomicrobiales; family Rhizobiaceae; genus Rhizobium; species Rhizobium sullae. The sequence goes on along the minus strand of NZ_CP104143.1, from coordinate 155,105 downwards.
AAGGCCGGCGACCATATTGTTGCCGCCCGTGCGCTCTTCGGCTCCTGCCGGTGGGTTGTCGAAACGCTGGCGCCGAAATACGGTATCGAATGCACGCTCATCGACGGCCGCTACCTCGAAAACTGGGAAAAGGCGATCCGTCCGGCGACGAAGGTCTTCTTCCTTGAAAGCCCGACGAACCCGACGCTGGAAGTGATCGATATCGCAGGTGTTGCCAAGCTCGCGAATCAGGTCGGCGCCAAGGTGGTCGTCGACAACGTCTTTGCGACGCCGCTCTTCCAGAAGCCTCTGGAACTCGGCGCCCATATCGTCGTCTATTCCGCGACCAAGCATATCGACGGCCAGGGCCGCTGCCTCGGCGGCGTCGTGCTTTCCGACAAGGAATGGATCGACGAAAACCTGCACGACTACTTCCGCCATACAGGTCCGGCGATGTCGCCATTCAATGCCTGGACGCTTCTGAAGGGGATCGAAACGCTACCACTGCGCGTCAAGCAGCAGACGGCAAGTGCGGCCAGGATCGCCGACTTCCTCGCCGAGCAGAGGCAGGTGGCAAACGTGATCTATCCGGGGCGCAAGGACCATCCCCAGGCCGACATCATCGCCAAGCAGATGTCCGGCGGCTCCACGCTCGTCGCATTCGAGTTGAAGGGCGGGAAGGAAGCCGCCTTCGCGTTGCAAAATGCGCTCGATATCATCAAAATCTCAAACAATCTCGGCGATTCCAAGAGCCTGATCACCCATCCGGCAACCACGACGCACAAGAACCTGACCGACGAAGCGCGCGCGGAACTCGGCATTTCCGCCGGCACGGTTCGCCTTTCGCTCGGCATCGAGGATGCAGAAGACCTGATCGAAGATTTCGCTCAGGCTCTTTCAAAGGTTAGGTCCTGAACTTGCAATAGCGACGGCCGGACCTTGCCGGCCCGGCCGGATGCTCCACCTAATAAATAGCGCAAGAGTCTTGCTTCAATGCGGAAATGAACTTTGATAATTAGGATTAATGTTCGAAACGACGTGTAATCACGCTGTTTGAAGGATGATGCATGTGCCGTTTCTTGACGGATCGAGCGCTGCATAAGATACGGGTAACATATCTTGGCTATGGTGTAAGGCATGTACCGCGCCCTCACACGAGATATCGAAGTCGTCGTCGAGCCCTTTTATCTGGAGGAGCAATCCGATCCGGACGACGATCGCTATGTCTGGGGCTACCGGATCGTTATCAGCAATAAATCGGACCTGACCGTGCGGCTCATCAATCGCTACTGGAACATCACCGATCAGAGCGGCATCGTGGACGAAGTGAGTGGCCCGGGCGTCGTGGGCGAGCAGCCCCGGCTGGAACCCGGCGATACCTACGAATACTCATCCGGCTGTCCGCTCGATACGCCCTCCGGCCTCATGTTCGGCCATTACCAGATGGAAACGGATGACGGCGAGCTTTTCGATGTCGAAATACCCGCCTTCTCGCTGGACTCCCCCGGGCTGCTCAGAGTGCTGAACTGATCACTCGGCAGCCGATGCGACTTCCACGACTTCAAAACGATAGGTCGTGGAGCAGAACTCGCAAGTGACGGCAATCTCGCCGTTCTCCTGACTGGCATCGATCTCTTCCTCAGAAAAGCCCTTCAGCACGTTCTTGATCTTGTCGCGCGAGCAACTGCAGCGATCAATGACTTCCCGGGTACCGAAAACACGCACTCCGCGCTCGTGAAAGAGGCGGAAGAGCAGGCGTTCGATGCCGACCTGCGGATCCGTCAGTTCGTCCGCATCGATGGTGTCGACCAGCGCGCGCGCTTCGGTCCAGGTGTCGTCTTCCTTGTGTGCCAGAGCGGCGTTATCGCCGTCGCCGCCGTGGAGGTCGGGCTGACGCATACGCTCCGGCGCTTCCGGCAAGAATTGGGCAATGAGCCCGCCCGCCCGCCAGCGGTGGCGCGGCTGGCCCGCCTGGTCGCGATCGAACAGTTCGGCAGCCGCTAGGCGGACGCGCGTCGGGATTTGCTCCGACTGCCGGAAATAGGTGCCGGCGATATCTTCGAGCGAGGTGCCGTCAAGCGCCACGATGCCCTGATAGGGCTGGCTGAACTTGCCCTGGTCGATCGTGAAAGCCAGCACGCCCTTGCCGAGAAGCTGTTCCGGCTCGGTTTCGCCGGCAGCGACCGCCTTGTCGAGCAAGGCCTGATCGAAGCGTGCATAGGCGCGCACATTCTGCGGCGTCGAGAAATCGGCAACGAGAAGATCGACAGGGCCGTCGCCTTTTGTCTGCACCGTAAATTTGCCTTCGAACTTGAGGGACGTCCCGAGAAGTACCGTCAGCACGATAACTTCAGCAAGCAGCCGGGCGACGGGTGCAGGATAATGATGGCGCGCGAGGATCGCATCCAGCATAGGCCCGAGTTGGACGGCGCGGCCACGCACATCGAGGCCTTCTACCTGAAATGGGACTACGTGATCATCGCCAGCGAAATCGAACTCGCCGAGAGCACTTGCAATTTCTGCCATGGTCTTACTCCTAGTAGTCCAGGCGGCAGACCAGAGGTCTTTTCGCCCGTGCCGCCACGAGGCCATCAGGCCAGACGTGGCGCCCAGTATGGTTCAGATCGCGCCCAGGCACCATGCAAGAATCGACTTTTGCGCATGAAGACGGTTCTCCGCCTCATCGAAGACCACGGATTGCGGGCCATCGATCACATCATCCGTCACTTCCTCGCCGCGATGGGCGGGCAGGCAATGCATGAACAATGCATCCTTGCCGGCCTTCGCCATCAAAGCCGAATTGACCTGATAGGGCTGGAAGACGTTGTGACCGCGGGCCCGATGTTCCTGATTCATGGAGACCCAGGTATCGGTTACCACACAATCGGCGCCTTCGACCGCACGGTCGGCGTCATGGCCAAGCATGATTTCGGCGCCCTCATTGCGGGCCCAGTTGAGATAGTGATCCTTGGGCTCGGAACCAAGAGGCACAGCCATATTCATGCGATAGCCAAAACGGGCCGCACCTTCGACCAGCGAGTGCAGTACGTTGTTGCCATCGCCGGTCCAGGCAATCGTCTTGCCCCTGATCGGACCGCGATGCTCCTCGAAGGTCATGATATCTGCCATGATCTGGCAGGGATGCGTGTCGTCCGTCAGCGCGTTGATGACCGGCACCGTCGCATGTTCGGCGAGCTCCAGCATGCGGTGGTGCTCCGTCGTGCGGACCATGATCGCATCGACATAGCGCGAGAGCACCTTGGCCGTATCGCCGATCGTCTCGGCGCGGCCAAGCTGCATCTCCGTGCCGGAGAGGAAAAGCGTTTCGCCACCGAGTTGACGCATGCCGACATCGAAGGAAACGCGTGTGCGCGTAGAGGGTTTCTCGAAGATCATCGCCAGCATCTTACCCGCGAGCGGCTTATCGCCTTTGCCCGCCTTGAAGGCCTGCTTGCGGACGATCGCATCATCCATGATGGCTCTGAGATCGGATGCAGTTACCGCCGAGAGATCGAGAAAGTGTTTGGGGGAAGCCATGTCGTTCTTACCTGTATGCGCCTTGAGGGGCGTTATCCGTTCAAGCCGTCTTCCTGGTTTTTGCCGCGCGAATGCTTTCGGCAGCGCGCTCGACGCGGGCAAGGCCCTCGCGGGCTTCCTCCGCCGTGACGACTAGAGGCGGAAGGAGACGGATGACATTATCGCCCGCCGGAATGCCTAGAAGATGAGCAGCACGAATGGCCTGCAACAGTTCGGAAGACGGGACGGCAGCCTTGATGCCGAGCATCAGGCCTTCGCCGCGCACATCTTCGATGATATCCGGATAGCGATCCTTCAGCGAGGCAAGGCCCTGGCGGAAGACGAGTGCCACATCGCGGACATGCTGCAGAAAGCCGTCGGCGAGGATGACGTCGAGCACCGCGCTGCCGACCGCCATGGCAAGCGGATTGCCGCCATAGGTGGAGCCATGCGTGCCGGCCTTCATGCCGGAGGCGGCATCCGCGGTCGCCAGGCAGGCGCCGAGCGGGAAGCCGCCGCCGATACCCTTCGCTACCGCCATGATATCCGGCGTGACACCCGACCATTCGTGAGCAAAGAGTTTGCCGGTACGGCCAACGCCAGTCTGGACCTCATCGAGGATCAGCAGCAGACCCTTCTCATCGCAGATCTGGCGGAGCGCCTTCATGAACTCATTCGTCGCCGGACGGACCCCGCCCTCGCCCTGCACCGGCTCTACGAGGATGCCGGCGGTCGCATCGGTGATCGCTGCGCGGACCGCCTCGATATCGCCGAAGGGAACCTGATCGAAGCCCGGCGCCTTCGGGCCGAAGCCCTCGAGATACTTCTCCTGGCCGCCGGCGGCGATTGTCGCCAGCGTGCGGCCATGAAAGGCGCCTTCGAAGGTGATGATGTGGAAGCGCTCGGGATGACCGTTGGAATACTGATAGCGGCGCGCGGTCTTGATCGCGCATTCCAGCGCCTCGGCGCCGGAATTGGTGAAGAACACCTTGTCGGCGAAGGTGACGTCGGTCAGCCGCTTGGCAAGCGCTTCCTGGCCGGGAATTTCATAGATATTCGACAGGTGCCAAACCTTGTCGGCCTGCGCCTTCAGGGCTTCGACGACATGCGGATTGCCGTGGCCGACGGAAGTCACTGCAACGCCTGCGCCAAAATCCAGATATCGTTCGCCGCCTTCAGTGATCAGCCAAACGCCCTCACCTCGCTCGAACCGCAAAGGGGCGCGAGAATAGGTGTCATATAGCGGCGCGGCTTGAGCCATGGCGCGATCTCCTGTCATCGTTAGGGCAACCAGACTCCGGCTAAAAACCGGGTCCGAAAAATTAAAAATGCCGCCTTTCGGCGGCGAGTGCCACTATTGACGTTTCGCACCGCGATGTCAACAAAACTGCGGGCTTCGTGCGCCATGGGACCACCTCCCCGAACGAGGTCATTTATCAACAGCTAATGTTGCAGAAATGACTCGCTCGGGAAGCAAGTTGGGGAAAACTTGAAATTCGATTCATCCGGATTCCCGCGACTCTTGTCACGGAGTCAGCCTCACACTAGGTTAAAACTCAATTACTAGACTGCATGCGGCGGAACTAGTCACCACAATTGGTCAGGCGTTTCCTGCTTCGGATGTATCCGGAGCAAGGGTGGGGGATTCTGCCTTCACAACGCTAAACGGCGGAGACAGGGCATGAACTGGACAGACGAGCGAGTCGAAAAACTCAAGAAGCTTTGGTCCGAAGGACTGAGCGCGAGCCAGATCGCTGCGCAGCTCGGCGGAGTGAGCAGGAACGCGGTGATCGGCAAGGTCCACAGGCTTAGCCTTCCGGGCCGCGCCAAGGCCGGTGGCACCGCGGCGGCCGCACGAGCGCCGAAGCGCAATACCTCGGCTCCGCGCGCACCGAACTATGCATCGCGGATCGCGACCCGCACCGTCACGCGCCAGCAGGGCGCAACGATGCTCAAGGAAGAGATCGAAATCGATCTCATGGAGGAGGTAAGCTATCGTCCGGCCGCAAACGTGGTTGTGCCGATCTCCCGCCGCCTCGGACTGACGGAACTTACGGAACGCACCTGCAAGTGGCCGGTCGGCGATCCGCTGAAGGATGATTTCCACTTCTGCGGTTGCGACAGCCCGGACTCTTCACCCTACTGCAGCTATCATGCGCGCCTTGCCTATCAGCCGGTCAACGAGCGCCGCAGGACAGCAGCCCGCGCAAACTGAGCCGGATAAATGACAAACGGAAACGGGCCTCGCAGGCCCGTTTTTTTATGCCCGGCAATGGAAGCGGCAATCAGGATTCCATGGAATATCCGGCACCGCGGACGGTGCGGATGACATCCTGCATGTTGGAGAAGTTCAGCGCCTTGCGCAGCCGGCCGACATGGACGTCGACGGTGCGCTCGTCGACATAAATGTCGTGGCCCCAGACACCGTCCAGAAGCTGCGAACGCGAGAAAACGCGGCCGGGCGACGACATCAGGAATTCCAGGAGGCGGAATTCGGTGGGGCCGAGGCGAACTTCGCGGCTTTTGCGGTGAACACGATGCGTTTCGCGGTCGAGTTCGATGTCGCCGCATTTCAGCACCGTCGAGAGCACCTCAGGCTTGGCGCGGCGCAGCATCGCCCTGACGCGGGCAACGAGCTCCGGCGTCGAAAACGGCTTGACGACATAGTCGTCGGCGCCGGTCGAAAGGCCGCGCACACGCTCGCTTTCCTCGCCGCGCGCCGTCAGCATGATGATCGGCAGGCGCTCGGTCTCCGGACGCATGCGCAGGCGGCGGCAAAGCTCTATGCCCGATACGCCCGGCAGCATCCAATCGAGGATCAAAAGGTCCGGCGTGCGCTCCTGAAGCCGGATTTCGGCCTCGTCGCCACGCAGGATGGTATCGACCTCGAAACCTTCGGCCTCAAGGTTATAGCGAAGAAGCACACTCAGTGCCTCTTCGTCTTCAACGACTGCAACTCTCGGGATCATTCGCTTCTGTCTCCTGAGGGCGGGTTCAGAATTGTCATTCCGTCACCGCGCCGACGGTGTTGGCAGTATCGTCCTTCGGACGTTCGCCTTCCGGCTGGGCGCCGGTCGCCATGTAATAGATCGTTTCGGCAATGTTGGTGGCATGGTCGCCGATGCGCTCGATGTTCTTGGCGCAGAAGAGAAGATGCGTGCAGCTGGTGATGTTGCGCGGATCTTCCATCATGTAGGTCAGAAGCTCGCGAAACAGCGAAGTGTACATCGCGTCGATTTCCTCGTCGCGCTCGCGGATCGACTTCGCCCTGTCGGCGGCACGGGTCGTATAGACGTCGAGCACTTCCTTGAGCTGGACGAGGGCGAGCTCGGAAAGATGCTCGAGGCCGCGGGCGAGCTTACGCGGAACGCCGGTGCTTTGTACCGCGATGACGCGCTTGGCCGTGTTCTTGCCGAGATCGCCGACGCGCTCAAGGTCGGCTGCGATACGGATCGAGCCCATGATCTCGCGAAGATCGGAGGCCATCGGCTGGCGGCGGGCAATGGTGACGACCGCCTTGTCGCCGATCTCGCGTTCGGCATGATCGAGGATCACGTCGTCGGAGATGACCTTCTGGGCCAGAGCCGTATCGCCGTTGACCAGCGCGCGGACAGCGTCGGACACCATCTGCTCGGCAAGCCCACCCATTTCCGAGATGCGGCGGGTCAGGAACTTCAAATCGTCGTCATAGGCAGAAAAGATATGGGTCGATGCCATGGGAATTGTCCTTGAATAGCCTGAACGCCGCAACTCAGCCGAAGCGGCCCATGATGTAATCCTGGGTGCGGGGGTCGTCCGGGTTGGTGAACATCTTGTCGGTGTCGTTCTCCTCGACGAGATTGCCGAGGTGGAACATAGCGGTCCGCTGCGAAACGCGGGCCGCCTGCTGCATCGAGTGCGTCACGATGACGATGGTGAAGTTCTCGCGCAGCTCATGGATCAGCTCTTCGACCTTGGCAGTCGCAATCGGATCGAGCGCCGAGCACGGTTCGTCCATCAGGATGACTTCCGGGCTCACGGCAACGGCACGCGCGATGCACAGACGCTGCTGCTGGCCGCCGGACAGGCCGGTGCCGGATTCATGCAGGCGATCCTTGACTTCGTTCCAAAGGCCGGCGCGCTGCAGCGACTGCTCGACGATCTGGTCCAAGTCCGCCTTCGACTTTGCCAGGCCATGGATACGTGGCCCGTAGCTGACGTTCTCGTAGATCGTCTTCGGGAACGGGTTCGGTTTCTGGAAGACCATGCCGACGCGGGCGCGGAGCTCCACGACGTCGATATCCGGATCGTAGATATCCTCGCCATCAAGCGTGATCTTGCCTGTCACGCGGCAGTTGTCGATCGTATCGTTCATGCGGTTGAGGCTGCGCAGGAAGGTAGACTTGCCGCAGCCGGAGGGGCCGATGAGCGCGGTAACCGTGTTCTCGCGGATGTTTAGCTTCACGTCGAAAAGCGCACGCTTATCGCCGTAGTAGACCGACACGTCCTGGCCGATCATCTTGTACGGGATCGTATTCATTTTCTGGTCCAGAGCCTTCTCAACTGCTGCTTCAGTCAACATGTTCATGACTATGTACTCCGTTTACCAGCGACGCTCAAAGCGCCGGCGCAAGAGGATGGCTCCGAGGTTCATGACGATCAGGAACAGGAGCAGGACGATAATGGCGCCAGACGTGCGCTCGACGAATGCGCGTTCGGCTTCGTTGGCCCACATGTAGACCTGTACCGGCAGCGCCGTGGACGGGTCGAGCGGGGTGCTCGGCGCGCTGGCGACGAAGGCGACCATGCCGATCAGGAGAAGCGGTGCGGTTTCTCCGAGCGCGTGTGCCAAACCGATGATGGTGCCGGTCAGAATACCGGGCATCGCAAGCGGCAGGACGTGGTGGAACACCATCTGCATCTTCGAGGCGCCGAGGCCGAGCGCCGCCGCGCGGATCGACGGCGGGACAGCGCGCAGTGCTGCGCGGGTGGCGATGATGATCGTCGGCAGCGTCATAAGCGTCAGCACCAAACCGCCGACCAGTGGGGCCGAGCGTGGCAGGCCGGCGAAGTTGATGAAAACAGAAAGACCGAGCAGACCGTAGACGATCGAGGGAACGGCAGCGAGGTTGTTGATGTTCACCTCAATCAGGTCCGTCACCTTGTTCTTGGTCGCGAATTCCTCAAGGTAGATCGAGGTGCCAACGCCGATCGGCAGCGACAGAACGAGAACGATCAGCATCAGGTAGAGCGAGCCGACAAGAGCGACGCCGAGGCCGGCGGCTTCAGGACGGCTGGAGTTGCCATGGGTGAAAAGTCCGGTGTTGAACTCCTTGAAAAGCGCTCCGTTCGCCTTCAGCTCGTTCATCCAGCCGAGCTGCTTGTCGTTCACCTTACGGTTCTTCTCATCGACGGCAAGGTCGATCTGGCCCTTGTTGGCGCTGTCGACATTGGCGTCGGCCAAAACGGTCACATTGACGGTCTTGCCGATGATCGACGGGTCGGCGACAACCATGTCACGCAACTGGATCGGCGCGCTCTTGGAGAGCATCGCCGTCGCCCCACGGACATCCGGGCGGCTGGAGGCGTTGATGTTCAACTCCTTGACAAGCGCATCACGCAGCAGCGCGCCGTAATTGGCTGCAATCAGCACCGACGGATCGGTGGCCCGCTTGTTATCCGGGTCGATGGTCTTTTCAGTAAATTCGACCGGAAGCGAGATCACCGTCTGCTGGAAGGCAGTGTAGCCGTTGCGGATGACCGTCGACAGCAGGAACGCCAGGAAAATCAGGCCGAAGGAGATAGCGGCAATGCCATAGGCCCTGAAACGGCGCTCCGCAGCATAACGGCGCTTGATGCCGATATCGCGGCGCTCTGGCGCCTTGGAAATGGTGCCTGCAATGGGGGAAACAATATTCGTCATTCGTACTGCTCCCGGTATTTGCGCACGATGTAAAGCGCGTAGATGTTAAGGCAAAGCGTGATGAAGAAGAGCGTGATGCCAAGCGCGAAGGCGACCAGCGTCTGCGGCGAGGTGAATTCAAGGTCGCCGGTCAGCTGGTTGACGATCTTGACGGTCACCGTGGTCATCGGCTCGAAGGGATTGATCTGCATACGCGCAGCGACACCGGCGGCCAGCACGACGATCATGGTTTCGCCGATGGCGCGCGAGGCCGTCATCAGGAGTGCGCCGACGATGCCCGGCAGAGCTGCCGGAAGCACCACCCTCTTGATCGTTTCCGAGCGCGTGGCGCCGAGGCCTAGCGAACCATCACGCAGCGCGTGCGGCACTGCGGTGATGATGTCGTCCGACAGCGAGGAAACGTAGGGGATCAGCATGATGCCCATCACGATACCGGCCGTCAGAACGCTCTGCGCCTGAATGAAGTTGCCGTAATTGCCGGTGAGAAGGCCGTTCACTTGCGCAGACAGATCGCGCAGGAACGGGCCGACGGTAACAAGGGCAAAGAAGCCGTAGACGATGGTCGGGATACCGGCCAGAACTTCAAGAAGAGGCTTGGCGAGCGATCGAACCTTCGGGGAAGCATATTCAGCCATATAGATGGCGGCGAAAAGGCCAACCGGCACTGCGACCAGCATGGCAACAAAGCCGATATAAAGCGTGCCGAGCAGCAGCGGGATGAGGCCGAACTGACCGAAAGACGAGCCGCCTGCGCCGGCAAAACGCGGATCCCAGACCGTGCCGAAGAAGAAGTCGGTTGCCGGAACCGCTGCGAAGAAGCGGATGGCTTCGGACAGCATCGAAAAAACGATGCCGACCGTGGTCAGGATCGCAATGGATGATGCAACGAGAAGTGCCCAGAGCATAACACGCTCGACACGGTTGCGAGCCCGGAAGCGCGGCGCAATACCACGAAGCGCATAGAATGCGCCGCCGAGAGCGAGCACGAAGACAACCGCGGTCATGATCATGCGGCTGCCTGCGGCTTTGGCATTCAGTGTCTTCGCTGCATCGATCATGAAAGGCTGCGGCTCACCGGCGAGCGGAACACCCTTCCCGTTGAGTTTTGCCTGAATGGCTGCGGTATCGGAACCGAGCGCACTGATCTCATCTGACGTTAACAGGTTCATGCCGCGGGCGATGGTCGCGACCATGCTGTAGCTCAGATCCTGTTCTGCGGCGGTCTTCGCCTTCACGTCGTCGGGGAAAGCGTCGCGGACAGCGGATTCGACGATCCCCGGGCTTGCGGCGAGCCAGATGCAGAGAATGATAAGCGCAGGGAGAGTCGACCAGATGGCTGCGTAGGCACCGTAGTAGCCCGGCCGCGAATGAAGCGCGGACGGCTTGCCGCCGGCAAGCGCCATGGCACGGCTGCGAGCGGCCACATAGGCCAGCGCGCCAAGCACCACGAGACACAAGAGTATGATGGATGTGCTCATTCGTTACGTCCCCAGGCTCACGACCCAAAAGCACCCGCAGACCATCCTGCGCGGCTTCCCAATCATGGAGAAACTTGAAACCCTGCCGCCACTAGGCAAGGGGCAGAAGCAGTCGAATAAAATGCCGGCGCGGCCTCAGGCACCGCGCCGGCACAATCCATTACATGGTCTTTTCGGCTTCGACGTTCTTGCGGATCTCTTCGCGCTCTGCATCCGGAGCAGCGACGAGGCCGTATTCGACGAGCGGGCCCTCAGGACCGATCATCTGGTCGGAGACGAAGAAGTTCACGTATTCCTTCAGGCCGGGAACGGCGCCGAGATGTGCCTTCTTGACGTAGAAGAACAGCGGGCGGGAAACCGGATAGGTGCCGTTGGAGATTGTTTCGGTCGACGGAACGACGCCGTTGACAGTTGCAACCTTCAGCTTGTCGGCATTGTTTTCATAGAAGGAGAGGCCGAATACGCCGACGCCGGTCTTGTTGGCGGCGATGCGAGACAGGGTTTCCGTGTAGTCGCCATCGATGTCAACGGCGGCGCCGTCCTTGCGAACTGCGACGCAAGCCTTACCCTGGGCAGCCTTGTCGGAGATTTCCTTGGCGATAACGTCGGTGGCGCCGGAAGCCTTGCAACCTGCGGCAAGAACCTTTTCTTCGAAGACTTCGCGCGTGCCGTGCTTTTCGCCCGGAATGTAGGCGGCGATTTCAACGTCGGGAAGCTTCGGGTTTACTTCCGACCACTTCTTGTAGGGGTTGGCGACGAGCTTGCCGTCGACGACGACCTGAGCGGCGAGCGCCTTGTAGATGTCTGCCGGAACGTAGGCGACGTCCGAGTTGGCGGTGTCAGTTGCGAAGACGATGCCGTCATAACCGATCTTGACTTCCTGGATATCCGTTACGCCGGCTTTCTTGCATGCTTCGATTTCACTATCCTTGATTGACCGCGAAGAGTTCGCGATGTCGATCGTGTCTTCACCGACACCCTTGCAGAATTCCTTGAGGCCTGCGCCCGAGCCGCCGGATTCGACGATCGGCGTCTTAAAGTTCGAGAACGTTTCGCCGAAGGATTCGGCAACGATCTTCGCATAAGGCAGGACGGTGGACGAGCCGGCGACCTGAATCTGGTCACGGGCGGCGGCGGCGCCTGCGAAGGCGACGGTGGCAGCGAGTGCTGCAACGGTTAGCTTAAGAGTGTTCATCAAAATCTCCCGGCATGGGCTTGTGTGAGCAGGGCCCCAGGCCCTCGCATTGCCTTTTTCATCGGCAGCATCTCTTTACTGCCTGATGCCAAGAGCTTTTATGTCATTTTGATGAAACATTTATGACAGTTTAGGCAATTGATTTTAAAAGGGAAAACTGCATCCACCGACCGACGCTCTTCAGTTTTATGTCAAAAACGCACGGTGAAGTCCGTTCCCCTGCCGATTTCGGACTTGACGATCAGCCGTGCGCGATGGCGCGTCAGGATATGCTTGACGATCGCAAGCCCAAGACCGGTGCCTTTTTTGGAGCGGCTGTCCTCAATACTGACGCGATAAAAGCGCTCCGTGAGGCGTGGCACATGCTCCGCGGAAATGCCCGGCCCTTTGTCCGCAACGCTGACTTCGATCGCTTCGCCAGGCGCACTCCTGACCCGGACATCGACGACCTTGCCTTCCTGGCCGTACTTGCAGGCGTTCTCCATAAGATTTTCGAAAACCTGGACCAGTTCGTCGCGGTCTCCGAGAACCTCTGCCTTACCTTCCGGCAAATGCAGGTTGATCTCGACACCGACATCCTTGGCGAGCGGTGCAAGCGAGTCCCTGACATGGCCAAGCAGCGGCACGAGATCGACCTTTTCGTCGGGTGCGATATGCGACTTGAGCTCGAGGCGGGAAAGCGAGAGGAGGTCATCGACGAGGCGGCTCATGCGCGTCGTCTGGTCAAACATGATGCCGAGGAAGCGCTCCTGCGCCTTCGGATCATTCTTTGCCGGACCCTGGATCGTCTCGATGAAACCGCGGAGCGACGCAAGCGGGGTTCGCAGTTCATGGCTGGCGTTGGCAACGAAATCCGACCGCATGCGGTCGATGCGCCGCACTTCGGAAATGTCGCGGAAGGAGAGCAGAAAGAGGCGCTCGCCGCTCCCGGCGCCACCGAAATCGATCGGCGCACTGCGCACGATATAGACGCGCTCCGACGGCAGGCGCTCGGAATGCTCGATCTGGTTGGGCGTATTGGTGGCGATCGTCTCTCCCACCATGTCCAGAATGCCTGGCGAGCGTAAGCGGGCGGAAATATGCGCGCCGATCACCACTTCGCCGAAGGCTTTTTCCGCGGCGCGATTCTGGAAGAGAACCGAGGCGTCGCCTGAAAGGAGCATCACGGGAATGTCGAGGCCGGCCAGCGTCGCGGAGACGGCGGGCACCAGGCTTGCAGGTGCCTCGGGTTCGATTTCCGGCGCCTCCGCAAGCTTGGCCTGCACTGCTGGCATGCTGTTTAGCAGCACAATTCCGATCATGAAGACAACGAGCGCCAGCACCGCCCATTTGTTCATGCCGGCCGCAAGCGTAATGAGGCCAATGACGATCGCCGCAAGCAAGACCGTTCGCTGCTGCCGGATGCGGGCCATGAGCCCCGTTGTCCATGGCGTTTCGTCTTCCAAGTGTGCCTCGTGCGCCGCAAATCGAGTCGTTCTTATGGTTTCGAACTTTGCCTGATAGCCGGGATTCATGACAGAAGTTTTCAGTTACTGCCACTAATCGCAAAAGCTGCAACCGAAACGCACAGAAATTTCCCTCTCGCGATGGATTTGATTTTCAACGGAAAATGTGATCGCCTGCGAGGAAAGCCGCAGCCCGAGGAGGAAATATGGCCGAAGCTGTAGAAAGCCGCGCGGTTGAACTGGACATCAGGGGCAAGAAGCGCGTCTTCGATGTCGACGATCCGGCGCTTCCGGATTGGATCGATGAGTGGGCGCTGGAATCCGGGGAGTTCCCTTACAAGAAAAAGCTGAAAGAGGAAGAGTACCTCGAAGAGCTGGAAAGGTTGCAGATCGAACTGGTCAAAGTGCAGTTCTGGCTGCAGGCAACCGGCAAACGGGTGATGGCGCTCTTCGAAGGCCGCGATGCGGCTGGTAAGGGCGGCGCGATATCGGCCTCCTCCGCCCACATGAACCCGCGCCTTGCCCGCGTCGTCGCACTCGCCAAGCCAAATGACCGCGAACTCGGCCAATGGTATTTTCAGCGCTACATCGCGCAGTTTCCGACGGCCGGCGAGTTCGTTCTCTTCGACCGTTCCTGGTACAACCGCGCGGGCGTCGAGCCGGTCATGGGGTTTTGCACACCGAAGCAATATGAGGATTTTCTCAAGCAGGCGCCGCAGCTGGAAAAGATCATTGCCCACGAAGGTATTCACTTCTTCAAGTTCTATCTGGATATCGGCCGCGAAATGCAGCTGAAGCGCTTCCACGACCGCAGACACGACCCGCTGAAGATGTGGAAGCTTTCCTCGATGGATATCGCGGCGCTCACCAAATGGGGCGACTACAGCGAGAAACGCGACCGGATGCTTAAGGAAACGCACACGGAATTTGCGCCGTGGACGGTCATCCGAGCCAACGACAAACGGCGGGCGCGGCTCAACCTCATCCGTCACATGCTGAAGAAAATGGATTACGACGGCAAGGACGAAAAGGCGGTCGGCGATCTCGACGACAAGATCATCGGCGCAGGGTCCGGCTTTCTGAAATAAGGGTCACTGCCCCGGCAAAATGCGCACGGCGTAAAGGTTGATGCCCCGCGCCTTGCCGTCGACATCGCTGTTGATCATCAGCCTGCCGTCGGCATTCGGCGCCAGCGACCGGTCGAAGGTAACCTGAAGCAGTGCGTCGGATTTTTCACGCGTGACGCTGAAGCGATGGCGGGCGCAATTGCCGAGCGTCTGGAAATTGCACTCGACCGTGACCTGTGTCGGCTCGTCGCTCGTCGACTGCAGCGTGATCGCAATCGTCGAAGACTTGCCGGCGAGTTGCTGAAGCACGTCTCTCGGAACGCTGATGCCGATATTGCCATCGGCGCCGTTGCTTTCCGAGATCAACCGAATGGCCGGACCGTCGTTTTCGGCGATGTTTTCCGTCCGTGCCCGCGGGCCGCTTTCGATCCCGGCGGCGTCCGAAGGCTTGAATATCTCGATCCATTCCGCAGAAAAGCTGTTCTGCGGATCGATCGTCACCGGCTGATCGACATGCGGCGCCGTGTTCGAAGCATTTTCGTCCGCACCATCGAAATCTTCCGGCTCGGTACTGGCAGGCGGGTTGGCGACGCTAGTGTCGCGCTCGGCCGCCGTCAGGAAGAGGCCGGACTTATAGGCCCACCAGGCCCCCATGCCGATGAAGGCGATCAGCACGCACCAGACGAGCAGCCGAGAGAAGAATTTCCGCGGTTTGCGGCGCTTCGCAGCCCCCTCCGGCCGGAAATCCATATGGGCAGCGGTCCGGCTTTCGGCTGCGAAACGTTCGCTGGCCTGAGGTGCGGCACCGAGATGATCGGTCGCGGCAGCGTGGACGTCATCAAGCCTCGACTCGTCATAGACGGGCCTTGCCGAATAGCCTCGTGTTTCACCGCCGACCTGAGGCGCGTCATCTTCAAAGCGCTCGTCGCGCCGGACCGGCGGCGGGATCTCGGCAACGGGTGGAACGGGCACTTCCGGCGGCCCCTGGCGCGGATGCAGACGCTCGCGTTCTTCGGCCTCGATCATGTGAATGGTCGTTTCGAGCCGATGGCGATGATGCGCAATCGCTTCCCGGTCGGTGATATCCTGCTTGCGAAGGCCGGCCTCCAGCGCCTGGCGGGCCGATTGATAAATCCTTGCGCGGACTTCCGGATTATCGCGATCGGAGTTGTTAAGCGCCGTTCTGATTGCCGTTTCTAATCCGCTCACATCCGATCCTTCATGCTGGCATCAGGCATCACCCTGAAATCTTTACAAATGCCTAACAAAACTCGGTAGCGTCAATGGCTGAAAACCGCAAGTCTTGCGGCTGGCAGCATGCCGCATCGCAGGGAATAAATATGGCCTTTAGGCCGCGCTTGCCCACTCACCCGGATAGCCGATCTTCCAGGAATCGACAGATCGGCACTCAAGCACGCTCTTTTCCTCGTTCATCAAGTCTGCTATCAAATTGACGTTTTCGTAAACGTCAATTTTAATGGTGAACGCTGTGGCTCTTCCTAAAATCCTCACGGAAAATCTGAGACTGCCGGTCCTTGCTTCGCCGCTCTTTATCATCTCCCACCCGGCTCTGACATTAGCGCAATGCAAGGCAGGCGTGATCGGCGCCTTCCCAGCGCTGAATGCCCGCCCCGAAAGCCAGCTCGACGAATGGCTGGCAATGATCACCGAAGACATCGCAACCTATAACGCCGCCAACCCAGACAGGCCCGCAGCACCCTTTGCCGTCAACCAGATCGTCCATATGTCGAACAAGCGGCTGGAGCACGACCTGCGTCTCTGCGTCAAATACAAGGTGCCGATCGTGATCTCTTCGCTGGGCGCAGTCCCCGAGGTGAACGCAGCGGTGCACTCCTACGGCGGTATCGTGCTCCACGACGTCATCAACAACCGCCACGCCAATTCGGCGATCCGGAAAGGTGCGGACGGGCTGATCGCTGTTGCGGCAGGCGCCGGCGGGCATGCCGGCACGCTGTCGCCCTTCGCTCTGGTGCAGGAAATCCGTGAATGGTTCGACGGGCCGCTGCTCTTGGCAGGCGCGATCGCCACCGGGGGCGCGATCCTTGCGGCGCAGGCAATGGGCGCGGATATGGCCTATATCGGAACGCCGTTCATCGCGACTGGGGAAGCGCGCGCCACCGACGCCTACAAGCAGGCAATCGTTGCGGGTGCAGCAAGCGATATCGTCTATTCCAACTATTTTACCGGCGTGCACGGCAACTACCTGAAGCCATCGATCCAGGCCGTTGGCCTCGACCCGGACAACCTGCCGATGGCAGACCCGTCGAAGATGGATTTCGAACAGGCCGTAGGCGGCGCGAAGGCCTGGAAAGACATCTGGGGTAGCGGCCAGGGCATCGGCGCGATCAAGGCCGTCGAGCCGGTTGCCAAGCTTGTTGACAGACTGGAGGTCGAATACCGCGAGGCGCGCGCCCGCCTCGCGCTCTGAGCCGCGCCACCTTCCGCAGAGGGCGTCTTTTTTGCTGAAGGCACGACAGAGCGCTTGAAATCTTCAAACAATGCCTGTATCAGCGCCATGCAAATCGCGGGCCGCACAATTCGGCCGCTAGGTTGCCGCTTTAGCTCAGTCGGTAGAGCACATCATTCGTAATGATGGGGTCACGTGTTCGAGTCACGTAAGCGGCACCAGTCTTTCCAAGATCAGCTTCTTTTGACGAAAAGCAGGGGCCTGTTGGCGCTACCGCCTGCAATCAACCGCTTCCGGCGTCAATGCCCCGACGGCGGATGCGGCAGCATTCGTTGAAGGTCTTTCCGGAGCCACAGGGGCATGGATCGCCGCTGCGGCGCTGCAGGCGGCCGATCAGGGGGAGCGTGGCTGCGGAGGGCAGCAAGGCCGCGGCAAGGGCGACAAGCTTGGCCGAGATGCCGGGGACGACGAGGCGGCGGCCGGATTTGAAGCCGCGCCAGGCGCGTTCGGCCACGTAATCCGAGTTGAGTTTGGGCAATATCTTGAACAGTTGTGCCCGGCCTGCGCCGGATTTTTCGAGGAACTCGGTCGATACCGGCCCCGGCGCGACGCATGTGACCGTCACGCCCGTGCGGCGCAATTCCTGATGGAGCGCTTCCGAAAAGAAGCGCACGAAAGCCTTGCTTGCGTAATACAGGGCCATATTGGGCCCGGGCGTGAACCCGGCTATGGAGCCGAGATTGAGCACGCCGCCGCGCCCGCGCGCCGCCATTCCCGGCAGGAAGCGAAGGGTCAAGTCGCTGAGGGCGCGTATGTTGAGATCGATGATGCCAAGCTGATCATCCACGGGAAGTAGCGTCGCTGAACCGCGCAATCCGTATCCGGCGCTATTGACCAGAACATCGCAGAACAACCCCTTCGCAGACAGGAAGTCCTGCAGATGCGCCGAGGCATCGGCCGCAAGCAGATCCAATTCAAGCGTGAATGCTTCGCCGCCTTCCGCCCGCACCTCCACCGCGGTAGCAGCCAAGGCTTCCGGCGAGCGCGCAACAAGCACGATGGTGGCGCGCTCGCGGGCGACGACTTTGGCGATCGACCTGCCGATGCCACGCGACGCACCGACCACGACGACAGCCGGCCGAAACTCACTTTGCATAATCATGCCGCCGCCCCTGAAGACGACGTATCGGGAGCGCGGGCACCTTGCGAGGCGATATTCCTTACCTCGCTGGCGACTTCACCGTTCAATATCTTTTCGAATCGCTCCAGCGCCCGAGCGACATTGGCGCCGTCCATGACCCTGTGGTCGTAGTGGATGCGGACGGTGACCGATCCATCCGCCGAGATCGGGCCGTAGTTGAAGATCGTGGTCAAAGGCGAAAGCGGATTGAGGGATTCCGCCCCGAGACCGGAATAGACCGACAGCTGGAATGTGCCGAACCGGCGGGCGCGCTGCCGCCCGATATTCAGTCCGAGCCACATCAGCAGCCACCTTAAAGGCGCCGGCGCACGGGCAAACTTCAATGCGCGCCGGAACTCCTTGATCTCCAGCACCGGGCGCGAGCGCACCGCTTGGATCAGGGCCTCAATTTCGGCGATCGGCCGCCGCTCTGGGGCCTTGATAGAGTTCAGCAAGACGATTCGCTCGCCGTCATATTCGCGCTCATGGGCAATCGAGGCCACGCTTTCCGGGTATTCATAGAGCTGTGGCCTCGGAAACTTGACGTAAGCGCGCCTAAGATCCGGCGTCTCCTGAGAGAGAAGCGCGTACCCCTTCAAGAAGAGTACGGTCCAGGAGGGCTTGCTCGGCTGCGTGATTCTGGCTTCCTGGAGCGGGGCAAGGTTCATCTGCCGCTGCACGGTGACCCGCGGCACACTGATCGAGAACCGCATCAGATCCCCGACAAGGCGGCGCGCCGCCGAAAGCTTGATGGTCCGGCCTCTCATCATGCCTCCTCTAATAGAGATAGGGAATAATTCGCCTGGTCCGGTCCATGTAGGCGCGGTACTGCGGGCCGAAAATTTCGAGCATCATACGCTCTTCCTTGTCCACCCGTAGGAAGAAAAGGATTGCGAAGCCAGTCAAGCCTGCGAGCCCTACCACCCAATTGGACAGCAGAAAGGCCTGGCCAAGGGCCATGAGCAGGAAAGACGTGTACATGGGATGACGGACGAAAGCATATGGACCGCTACAAATCAGCTGATGCTGGTCGCGAATCTCCAGCGTGATCGACCAGTTGCGGCCGAGTTCCTTATGGGTCCTGCGAAAGACCCACATGGCGGTGGCAAAGAGTACCGCTCCGACGGCCACGGCCCAGGCGCGGGCCGGATAATCGGCTGCTTCCGGCATGCCGGTGGCGACATAGAATCCCGGCGCGATCGCAAGGCCTAGTAGCGCCGACGCAAGCCCGATCTTCTCTGTAGGCGAGCGGCGGTGGCTGACGACACGCACGCGTTTGGCGCGGCGCTCGAAGGGATATCGGATAACATACCAGGCAACGACGCCGAGCACCCATAGAATCTTGCCGACAACAGCTATGCTCAATTCAAGTCACCGGAGCCCTTCTGCGTCCTGCAATCGACTGGATGAAAGCGGTATAACAGCTTGCCGCCTCGCATTTAGGTATTCATTTCCCGAAGCTGCGTCACGAATTGTTGCGGACGGAGCCAGATGCTGGGTGCCTTATAGCCCATCGAGCGAGCGATTTCTGCTACGAAAGCGTTGCAATTGTAAACCGTAGCCTGCCAAAACTTGGACTTGGCTTTCAGCTTGCGTATGAAGGCAACGGTCTCGTTGTATTCGGATGGAGTCAGCAGGACTCGCCAGCTTGCCGACCTGTAGGCCTCCTCCAGATCACCGTCACTGGCCCCGGTTTCCGCCGGCACAGGCAGGAAGTGGCCGAGAACATAGGGACCCGCATCATTGGTCGCAGGAGCAAGCCCCGCGACTTCCGGATTGACCATCCCGCCGGCTTTGTTCAATCGCCCAAAAACCACGTAGGTGTGGCCGTAGCTCAGCGCATAACGCGAGCGGAATTCGACGAAGTATTGGCCTTCTCTTTTTTGCGATGATTCGCCAACCAACGCTCCGCGCGCGTCCGAGACGAATCGCGGCTGCGGAGGCTCGTCTTCTGTCTGGCATGATGTGAGCGCGAGAGCAAATAGTATTACAAGTGACAGATGGCCCTTAGCAAGCGTCATCGCTACACTTTATCTCCCGGATCGAGCGAGCAAAAACACTGCTCTGCTTACCGGCCAATCTTTGCACTGCAAGCTTTGAGGCAGGTCCAGCCCGGACTGCACGATGTGGGAAGGGCCACGAATGCCCCCTCCCATTCAGCAACAGTTAGTTGCTACTTATACACTGGTGCCGGCGCTGCTTCTGCTGCGGGCGGCGGGGCCTTCCCCTTGCCTTTACCGACCGCTCCGCAAGCGGTCAGGCTTGCGACGGAAAACAATGCAACCAGGCACATGATCAGAATTCTGCTCATCAGTAGTCCTCTCCTTAGCACGGAATAGGTTATCGAAGGCAACGCTTCTACTAATAGCGGCAAAATAGGCCTAAGCCAAGTGCAGAAAGGACACAACTTGCCTTCCGTGCGGCCCGGGCGCCTCATAATGCCTAACAGATCATGGCATTATCGACGCAAAATGTAAGCATCATATGACCAATACCGGCGTTCCCACCGGAACTCGGTTGTAGAGATCGACAATGTCTTCATTGGTCAAGCGAATGCATCCATTGGACACCGCCTGCCCTATCAACCACGGCTCGTTCGTTCCATGCAGCCGAAACAGAGTGTCCTGTCCGCCGCGGTAGAGATAAAGGGCGGCGGCGCCAAGCGGATTGTGCGGCCCACCCGAAACACCGCCGGCATACTGCGCCAGATGCGGCTTGCGCCGAATCATGCTGGCGGTGGGCATCCATGAGGGCCATTCCGCCTTGCGTCCGATGGCCGCTCTTCCCTTGAGCGTGAGCCCCTCCTCGCCAACGGCGACGCCATAACGCAGTGCGCTGCCGCCGCCTTCGACCAGATACAGGTAACGCTCGTAGGTGTTGACGACGATCGTTCCCGGCTGCTCGTTTCCGTTATACTGGACCTGCCGCCGCCGGTAGCGGGAACTGGGACGCGGTGTTGACGAAAACATCGACCCCACCTGCCATCCCGTCGTTGAAGCACATCCAGATACCATCAAGGCCAGACTGCCCAGCAAGAGCCCCCGGCGCGCAATGCGTTTTTTGTCCATCTCTACCTGCTAAGCAATCGATCGGCCCTTATCATCCGTCTTTAGCATCCCGCTGCCGACCGGCCAAGCCTCGCGTTAAAGATGAAAGGTACAAAAGCTTTTGTTCGCCTTGAGCACGCTCTGCCGGACCGGGCGCTGCCAACCGGGAGTGGAGGGCGAAGGACTGGCAAGACAAAGAGACCGCGGCTATGAAAGCTCTTGCATCAATAGCATGCCTCTGCTCGACTAGCAGCGGCGCAATGAGGAGGGACATGATGACGACGCCTGACTTTACGGGGAAAGTCGCGCTCGTAACCGGCGGAGGCTCCGGTATAGGTGCAGCCATTTGCCGGCAGCTCGCTGACGAAGGAGCGGAGGTTATTGTTGCCGATCTCGATGCTGACGCCGCACGCGACCTTGCCGCGGAGATCTGTTCGCAAGGTGGTCGGGCGCGGGACTTTGCGGTCGATGTCACGGACGCCGGGGCTGTGGAAAAGCTGATCGGCTACGCTGTCGAGACATGCGGCGGCCTGCATCTGGCGGTTAACAACGCGGGCGTAGACGGGCCGAGGAAGGCGACGGCAGACTACCCGCTCGACAACTGGCACAAGCTGATGGACGTCAACCTGAACGGCGTTTTCTACTGCATGAAGTATGAGATTGCCTCCATGCTGCAACGCGGCGGAGGGGCCATCGTCAACATGTCTTCAGCCCTCGGTTCCGTTGGATTGCCATTTACGGCAGCCTATACGGCCGCCAAGCACGGAGTTGTCGGCCTGACCAAGGTCGCCGCAATCGAATATGCAAGACTAGGCATCCGCATCAATGCCGTCGGCCCCGGCTGGATCGAAACACCACTTCTGACCGAGCATCTGGCGATAGCGGGAAGCCGGCGTATGGAAGCGCTTCAGCCGATGGGCAGGCGCGGCCGGCCAGAGGAAGTCGCAGCGCTCGTTTGCTTCCTCCTGTCTGAGAAGGCAAGCTTCATCACCGGAAGCTACCATCTCGTGGACGGGGCTTACACCGCCCATTAGCTGCGTCTGTGAGCCGGTTGCCTAACTTGCCGCCACTTCGGCAAGATTCTGCGGCAGCGACTGAAGGAGGGTCTGGCGTGCAGAACGCAGATGCAGGCGGCAAGAAAAGTCGATTGCCGCCTGATCGCGCGATTCCAGCGCCGCGATATAATCGAGATGCTCGTGGATGGCACGTTCGTTGCGCTGGCGGGCAAACGCCTTGTTCCACTGGTAGTGATAGTGGAAGATGATCGCGATCGCATCGTAGAAGTCCGCGATGAAACGGTTCTTCGCGGCGGCATGGATCAAGAGATGGAAGCGCTCGTCAAGGGCTGAGAATTCCTTGAAGCGCGCAGAAAAATCGTTGAGCATCGCATGATGCTCGGCCTTGATATCGGCCAGCGCCGTCCAGGCTTCGCTTTCGATAGGCAGTCTACCAAACTCGGCGGCCGAATGCAGCTCGAACATTTCGCGGACATCCGCGAGTTCCAGTGCGAATTCGCGAGTGAAGCCCTTGAGGATCCAGTGGCTGTTGGGGCGCTTTTCAATAAGGCCGAAGCGCGAGAAACGGATAAGGAATTCGCGGACGCTGGTCGTGCCGGTGCCGATCTCTCGGGCCAGTTCCAGCTCGTTGATCTGCATGCCGGGCGCGGCATCATCCGACAGAATGCGCTGCATGAAGCTGCGCTCGATGATGTCGTGCAGCGAATCCGTCTCCTCGGAGGGAAAGAGATCTTTCTCGGTCGGAACACGCAGAACGATTTTCTGGCGCTTGTTCCACTGGATGATGCCTTCGTCGTTCAGGCGGGCCAAAATGGCCCGGGCCGTGCTGCGGCTGATACCGAGCTGCGCAGCGATTTCGGGTTCGGACGGCAAGGCTGCATCCTGGCGCAGAGCAGCGGCGTACCTGTTGTAAGCTTCCTTGAAGACCGTATTCTGTCTTGCCATGCCACCCCGCTCTTTCCCTGCATGACCTTTCGAACTTTGCAAAACCGCAAAGCCTGAGGCGCCAGGAACCAATCGATTGCGGCCTTTTCCGGCCGCCTGCGGCGTTTGCCTCCCTTGCCGACAGGAGTAATATTGCCGTTGACTTGAAAATGTTTATTGTAGATAAAAAACAAAATCAACGCGTTTTTCGCCGATGCAGCGGGCGCTTCCTCAGGGAGAAGACAATTGGACAAAATGCCTTGGCTCATCCTGTCTGCCGGAGACAACGTCGCCGTCGCAACGGCCGCGATCGAAGCCGGCGCAACCATTGCAGGTATCCTGACCCGGCAGAAAATCGAGCCCGGCCACAAGGTTGCGATTGCCGACATCCCGCTCGGCACAGCGGTGGTAAAATATGGCCAGGCGATCGGCCGCACCACGGCCGACGTGAAGGCCGGCGACCATATCCACAGCCATAACCTGCATTTCGAGAACGACCGTCTGGCGGCAACGGCAAATTCCGCGCCGGAAGCGGCGACGGCGGAAGACCGTGCGCGAACCTTCATGGGCTACCGCCGTGCCGACGGCCGCGCCGCGACCCGCAACTATATCGGCATTATCGCCAGCGTGAACTGTTCCACCACCGTCTGCCGCGCGATCGCAGACGAGGCCAATCGCACCATCCTGCCGTATTACGAGGGCATCGACGGCTTCGTGCCGATTGTGCATGACCAGGGTTGCGGCATGAGCTCCACAGGCGACGGAATGTCGGTCCTGCACCGCACGCTTGCGGGCTACACGCGCCATGTCAATTTCGGCGGCGTGCTGATGATCGGTCTCGGTTGCGAGGTGAACCAGTTGACGCTCTATGGCCAGAGCGGCGCGGGCAATTCCAAGCGGCATTTCAACATTCAGGATGCCGGTGGCTCGCGGCGCGCCGTCGAACGCGCCATGGGCATGCTCCGGGAGATCGCCGCCGATGTCGGCAAAGAGCGGCGCACACCGATTCCCATCAACGAGATCATCATCGGCCTTCAATGCGGCGGGTCGGATGGTTTTTCGGGTATTACGGCCAATCCGGCGCTCGGCGTCGCGGCCGATCTTCTGGCCGCTGCGGGTGGTACCGCGATCCTGTCTGAAACCTCTGAAATCTACGGCGCTGAGCATCTGCTGCGCAGCCGCGCGATCAATGAGGATGTGGCAAGGAAGCTCGATGACAAGATCGCCTGGTGGGAGAAGTATGTCGCGCTGCATGGCGCATCTCTCGACAACAACCCCTCGCCCGGCAACAAGCGTGGCGGATTGACGACCATTCTCGAAAAGTCTCTCGGCGCAGTCGCCAAGGGTGGACGATCGCCGCTGACGGCCGTCTACGGCTATGCCGAGCGTGTTACGGCACCGGGCCTCGTTTTCATGGATACCCCCGGATACGATCCGGTTTCCGCGACGGGGCAGGTCGCAGGTGGTGCAAACTTGATCGCCTTCACGACCGGCCGGGGCAGCTGCTTCGGCTGTCGTCCGGCGCCTTCGATCAAGCTCTCCAGCAATTCGGCGCTCTATTTGTCGATGGAGGAGGATATGGATATCGATTGCGGCACGATCGCCACTGGCGATGCCACGATCAGCGGCAAGGGGCGCGAAATTTTCGACCTCATCATCGATACGGCTTCCGGCAAGAAGACGAAGAGCGAGGAGTTCGGCTACGGCGACAACGAATTCGTGCCGTGGCATTTGGGAGCAACGCTCTAAGATAGAGTTCGGCTCTTCACGGAGGGAAGATGAAGACGAGGAAGATCGGCAAGACGGAACTCAAGGTCACCGAAATCAGTTTTGGTGCGGCGGCTCTTGGCGGCCTGTACCGCGCCTGCCCGCGCGAACAGGCTATGGAGACGTTGGAGGCTGCCTGGGCGAGCAACATCCGCTATTTCGACGTGGCGCCCTGGTATGGGCTTGGCCTTGCCGAACGCCATGTCGGCGATTTCCTGAGGGCGAAGCCCGAGAACGAATACGTGCTCTCCACCAAAGTCGGCCGGCTTTTGCGGCCCGTGCCAACGGGCACCGTGCCGGATTACGGCTATGTCGACCCCCTCTCCTTTGATGCCGATTACGACTATTCTTATGACGGCATCATGCGATCCGTCGACTTCAGCTATGCACGCCTCGGTCTCAACCGGATCGATATCCTTTATGTGCACGACATCGGTGTTTACACGCATGGTGCCGCGAGGAATGCCATCCACCTGAAAAATTTTCTCGAGTCCGGCATCAAGGCGCTTGAGCAGCTGAAGTCGTCGGGCGCGATCAAGGCTTTCGGCCTAGGCGTCAACGAGGTCCCTGTCTGCCTCGACGTCATGCGCAACGCCGACATCGACGTGATCCTGATGGCCGGGCGCTACACGCTGCTCGATCGCTCCGCTGTGGCCGACCTCCTGCCGCTCTGCCGTCAGAAAGGCACGTCTCTGGTCGTTGGCGGTGTTTTCAACTCCGGCATCCTTGCAACCGGTCCGGTGCCGGGCTCGCATTTTGATTATATGCCCGCCACACCGGACGTGCTTGCCAAGGTGGGTGCGATGGAAGACATCGCCAAACGCCACGGCGTTCCGCTTGCAGCCCCTGCGCTGCAATTCCCGCTCCGCGATGCAGCCGTTTCTTCCGTGCTGATCGGCACGGCGAAAGCGTCCAGCCTCGAACGCAACATGGAACTCTTCGAGCCCGCACTACCCGATACAATCTTCCCTGAATTCGACCCCCTGACACTCGTCGCGCCGCCGCTCGGCGAAGACGCCGTGCGCGTTTAAGGACCAGACGATGCTCAAAGGAATTCACCCTGTTCTCAGCCCGGATCTTCTGCGCGCCATAGCGCGTATGGGGCATGGCGATGACATTGTCATTGCGGACGCCAACTTTCCCTCCAGCACTATGGGCCCGGATGTGATTCGTGCCGACGGCGTAACGGCGACGGAAATGGCCGAAGCCATCTTGACGCATATGCCGCTGGACACGTTCGTTCCGGAAACGGCGTGGCGCATGGAGGTCGTCGGCGATCCCGGGGCCATGCCGGAGGTTTGCATCGAGTTCCAGGAGATCGTGAACAAGCGGGCTGGCGATTTCAGGATCGCATCGCTTGAACGCTTCGCATTCTACGAACGAGCCAGGAAGGCCGCGTATATCGTCGCGACAACCGAATTCCGGCTGTATGGAAATCTTATTCTGAAGAAAGGCGTCGTGCATCCGCATGAAGTCTATCGCGGCTGAGCTTTATTTTAGAATGCAGTTTAATTTATTTAAAAACAGGAGCTTGAGAGTATAGTCGAAACACTCGCAGCCGGCCTCCAGCCACTTGCAATTTGAAAGGGTCTCGGCTAGCTTCCTTCTGTAACTGTTTTTTATCGATAAAAAATCGTCCGCCTGCGTTCAGCGGTCTGGTTTCTTGGAGGAGAACGCACCTTGAGAGGAGAACCCACATGCGCATGAAATCCATTCTGTCCCGTCGAGCCTTTACGGCTCTCGCGGGCGCCGCCGCCATCGCAACTGCAATGCCGTTGCCGTCCTTCGCAGCCGACGTGACGATCCCGATCATCGTCAAGGATACGACGTCCTTCTACTGGCAGATCGTGCTCGCCGGCGCCCGCAAGGCCGGCAAGGATCTCGGCGTCAACGTGCCGGAACTGGGCGCGCAGGCCGAATCCGACATCAACGGGCAGATCAGCATTCTTGAAAACGCCGTCGCCGGCAAACCAGCCGCCGTCGTCATTTCGCCGACCGAATTCAAGGCGCTCGGCAAGCCGATTGACGAAGCCGCCAAATCGGTTCCGATCATCGGCATCGACTCTGCCGCCGATTCCAAGGCATTCAAGTCGTTCCTGACGACGGACAACGTTCAGGGCGGTCGTATCGCAGCTGACGGTCTGGCTGCTGCCATCAAGGAAATGACGGGCAAGGAAGAGGGCGAAGTGGTGATCCTCACCAATCTTCCGGGCGTCGGCTCGCTCGAGCAGCGCCGCGAAGGCTTCCTGGATCAGGTGAAGACCAAGTATCCCGGCCTGAAAGTCATTGTCGACAAATACGGTGACGGCCAGGCAACGACCGGCCTGAACATGATGACCGACCTGATCACGGCCAACCCGAACCTCGTGGGCGTCTTTGCCTCCAACCTGATCATGGCGCAGGGCGTTGGCCAGGCGATCGCTGAAAACAAGCTCGGCGACAAGATCAAGGTTGTCGGCTTCGACAGCGACGACAAGACGGTCGGCTTCCTCAAGGAAGGTTCGCTTGCCGCCCTCGTCGTTCAGGACCCGTATCGCATGGGCTATGACGGCGTGAAGACGGCGCTTGCCGTGTCCAAGGGCGAGAAGGTCGAAGAAAACGTCGACACCGGCGCTAACCTCGTCACGAAGGCAAACATGAGCGACCCGAAGATCGACGCTCTGCTCAACCCGAAGGTCAAGTAAGTACGAGCCCAGGCTGCGCGCGAGAAATCCCGCGCAGCCTTTTCTTCACCTGTGTTATCGTTTTGCCTGAGGGGCGCGGATCGCTGGTGAAGAGACAGCAATTCGTGAGGAGGAGACGTCCATGAGCCTGGAAGAGGTCAGTCATCGCCACGACGACAGCGCGACGCTCAAAGAAGCAGACCGCATTCCTGCGGGCTCACCGATCCTCGAGCTCAGGGCATTGCAGAAGAATTATGGCTACGTCCAGGCGCTAAAGCCCGCGACGATGACGTTTCTGGCCGGCGAAATTCACGCGATTGTTGGCGAAAACGGTGCGGGCAAATCAACTCTTATCAAGTTGCTGACCGGTGTAATCAGCCGAACCGCCGGTGAAATTTTCTGGTGCGGACATCCGGTTGCACTTGCGACGCCGAACGAGGCGATTGCGCGGGGTATCAACGCCGTCCATCAGGAAGTGGTGCTTTGCCCGCACCTGACGGTCGCGGCCAATCTTTTTCTCGGCGACGAAGTCAATCAATACGGCCTCATGCGAAAGAAGCAGATGGTCAGGATGGCGCAGGCCGTCCTCGACGATCTCGGCTTCGGCCTGCCGGCAAATGTCCTGCTGAGTTCACTCACCATCGGCCAGCAGCAGCTCGTTGCAACGGCACGCGCAGCCATGCGCGGCACCCAGTTCCTCATCTTCGACGAGCCGACGGCTTATCTTACCCGACAGGAATCCGCCCAGCTCTTCAAGCTCATCCGTCGCCTGCAGGGCGAGGGTGTGACGATCGTCTACATCAGCCACCGGATGGAGGAAGTCTTCGAGCTTGCCGACCGTGTCTCGGTGCTGCGCGACGGCACCCACGTCGGCACGCGCGCGATCGGCGAGACGAACGATGCGGAGCTGATCGCGCTGATGATCAACCGTTCGATCGAGCAGATCTATCACAAGGAAGATATTCCGATCGGCGAAACGATCCTGGATGTGCGCGGGCTTTCGGGACCGGGTTTCGAGGATGTGTCATTGACCGTGAAGGCCGGCCAGATCGTCGGGCTTTACGGCCTGATCGGAGCAGGACGCAGCGAATTCGCACTCGGCCTCTACGGCCGCGAAAAGAAGACGGCCGGCGAAATCCGCTGGATGGGTCAGCAGGTCGACATCAAGAACGAACGCACGGCGATGGAGCTCGGGATCGCGCTTGCGCCCGAGAGCCGCCGCGACCAGGGGCTCTGCCTCAACCTGTCTATCAGTCTCAACATCAACCTGCCGGTCTTCAAGAAGCTGAGCAAAGGCCCCGTCATCAGCCACAGCGAGGAAGCGCAGAATGCCGACCGGCAGATCCGCAATCTTTCGATCAAGACCCCGAGCCGCCGCGTGCTCGCGTCCAGCATGTCCGGCGGCAACCAGCAAAAGGTCGTCATCGGCAAATGGCTCAGCCACGGCGCGCGGCTGTTCATCTTCGACGAACCGACGGTCGGCGTCGACGTCGGCACCAAGGCCGAAATCTACCGGTTGTTTGCCAAGCTTCTAAAGGACGGCGCAGGCATTATCTTGATCTCGTCCTACCTGCCGGAAGTCTACGAGCTTGCCGACCGGCTGCATGTATTCCGCCGCGGCCAGTTGGTCGCAAGCCACGACTTCCACGCGGCGACACATGAAGAAGTGCTCGGCGAAGCGATCGGCGGCTGAGTAAAAGAATAAGAGGGAGAGAGAACCAATGACTGTAACCCCGTCGGAAATCGTCGCGCCGCCGCCGCGCCGAAAAGTGAACATCCTGTTTAGCTTGACCCTGATCGGGTTGCTTCTCTTCCTCTGGATCCTCCTCGGCATCGTCACCGTCAGCTTCTGGACGCCGCTCAATATATCGAACTTGCTACGGCAGGGCGCGATGACGGCAATCCTGGCGCTAGGCCAGACCTTCGTCATCATCACGGCGGGCATCGACCTATCCGTCGGCGCCATCGTCGGCTTTGCCGGGGTCATCCTCGCATGGCTTCTGCAGGCGGGGGTTCCGGTCTGGGCGTCCATCATCATCACGCTGCTGATCGGCGTCGGGATCGGAGCCTTTCACGGCTTCGGCATCGTCAAGATGGGTCTGCCGCCGTTCATCATCACCTTGGCGACGCTGACCTCGTTGCGCGGTATCGGGCTGCTCATTACCAACGGATCGACAATCAATATCGTCAACGAGCCTTTCACGAACTTCGCCCGCGCGAACTTCCTCGGCGTGCCGAGCCTCTTCTGGATGGTCATACTCGTCGCGGTTCCGTCCTTCATCTTCCTGCATCTGAGCCGCTGGGGCCGCTATCTCTTCGCGGTCGGCTCCAACCGCGAGGCGGCGCGCCTTTCGGGCGTGCGCGTCGACGGCATGATCTACCTCGCCTATATTCTCTCGGCGACCTTCGCCGCCTTTGTCGGCGTGCTGCTTGCCTCGCGCATCGCGATCGGCAACGCGACCCAGGCCGATGGCTGGGAGCTGCAGGCGATCGCCTCTTCCGTGATCGGCGGGACAAGTCTCTTCGGTGCGATCGGTTCCGTGCACGGCCCGCTGATCGGCGCCTTCATCCTGGCCACGATCAACAACGGCGCGAACCTGTTGAACGTCAACTCGTTCTGGCAGCGTATCATCACCGGCCTGCTGATCATCGTGATCGTCTATTTCGATCAGTTGCGCCGCCGCCGGAGCCAGTGAACGCGAAACATCGTGAAGCCAGTCCCGCGACCGGCTTCTTCATGTTCTGAATGCGAGATTCCTCATGAAAGCAGTGCTTTGCCAAAAGCCCGGCGTGCTCGAAGTGGTCGAGCGCCCCTCCCCCGGAACGCCTGAGCCCGGTTGGGTCCGGCTTGCCGTCAGACATGTCGGCATTTGTGGCACGGACTATCACATCTTCGAAGGCAAGCACCCCTTTCTCGAATATCCGCGCATCATGGGCCACGAAATCTCGGCAACCGTGCTCGAGGCGGGTGACGGCGTCGCCCTGGCTGCCGGAACGCCGGTGATCGTCAACCCCTATCTTTCCTGTGGCAACTGCGTTGCCTGCCGGCAAGGCAAACCGAACTGCTGCACGAATATCAAGGTGCTCGGCGTCCACACCGATGGAGCGTTCTGCGAAGAGATCACCGTTCCGGCCGGGAATCTCTATGCCGCGAAGGGCCTGAGCGTAGAGGCCGCCGCAACCGTGGAGTTCCTGGCCATCGGCGCACATGCCGTGCGTCGTTCCATGGCGCCTGCCGGTTCCCGGTCGCTTATCATCGGCGCGGGTCCGATCGGGCTTGGCGCGGCGATCTTCTCACGGATTGCCGGACACGACGTGACGCTGCTCGACACCAGTTCCGAACGGTTGCAGATGGCTTCGGAGCGATTCGGCTTCACGTCCGGCATTGTTGCAAATGACGGGACGGCGGAAGCGGTGAAAGCCAAGACGGACGGCGAAAGCTTCGATGCCGTTTTCGACGCCACAGGCTATGGTCCTTCGATGGAGAAGGCTTTCCGCTTCGTGGCGCATGGCGGCGCGCTGGTGCTGGTCAGTGTCGTGAAGGACGATATCCGCTTTTCCGACCCGGAATTCCACAAGCGCGAAATGATGGTGATCGGCAGCCGCAATGCGACGCGTGCGGATTTCGAGCATGTGGCGGATTCGATCGTCAAAGGTCTTGTGCCGGTCGACAAGCTGATCACCCACCGCACGACACTTGCGGACGCGCCGCGCGACCTCGCCCGCTGGGCACATGAAAAGACCGGCCTGATCAAGGCAGTCATCAAGGTCGGTGCTTAGGCTACATCGATCGCCTGGCGCATCTGCCGGACAACTGCAGTATCCGTCCGGTAGGAACCCGGCACCTCGAAACCGAAGGAGATGGCACGCGGATCCATGGTTGCAGCAGGCGAACTGCAGGAGCCATGGATCTCGCGGGCGCCCGTTGCGCGCAGAATTTCCGCAACATTGCCAGGGCGCACGCCGCTGCCCGGCATGATCGAAATCCGGCCGGCGGCCTTCGCGGAGAGACATCTCAGTGTTTCGAGGCCATCCATCGCTCTCGGCGTGCAGCCGGAGGTGAGGATGCGCTCGCAGCCGAGCTCGACGGCCTGCTCCAGTGCAACATCAGCATCCGGCACGAGGTCGAAGGCCCGATGCAGCGTCGAACCCAGACCGGCAGCATTAGCCTTCAAGCGGCGGATAAGCGGCATGTCCAGCGTGCCATCGGGACGGTTGGCACCGAGGACAACGCCGGCGAGGCCGAAAGCGCGCACGGCATCGATATCCGCCATCATTGCATCCTCGTCCACTGCGTCGAAGATGAAGGGGCCGGCATGCGGCCGGATCATAGCGTAAACCGGGATCGGCGCTGAGGTGGCGGCCTTCATGAGACCCGCGGCCGGTGTCAGGCCGCCCAGTTCAAGAGCCGAGCAAAGCTCGATGCGGCCCGCGCCGCCTTCGATTGCAGCAGCAAGGCCTTTCGGGCTATCCACGCACACTTCCAGCAAAACCGGCATCTTTTAATCTCCTTCATCCGCCGACACTCTCTTAGGCGACAGCAGCGGTTTTCGCGACAGGCTCCGAGATGATCTTGTGCACAGCTGCAGCAATCATGGCGCAGGCATCCGCCGATGCTTTCCGGTGATTGCAGGCGACATGATAGGAAATCGGGATATGTTCCGCGAGCTCGACGATACGCACGCGGTCGGCGATCGGCAGTGCGCTGACGCGTCCAAGGAACGAGACATAACCATGGCTTGCGACAAGATCGACGATGACCGGCAGTGAATCCGCCGCCATGATATCCTGGTTGCGAAAACGGCGGCTTACGGCGCGCTCGCGGCTCAACGCCGTTGCGGCATCGCCCAGGCCTGTCCGCTCGCTCGGCGTGCAGATGGGATGCCCGGCGACAAGATCAGCGACGGTCGATGCCGTACTTCCAGGCGGCGCGATTGCGACCAGATCGGTGCGAAGCAGCTCGCGATGCTCGAAGCCCTCCAACCCAAACACCGAATCCAGGATCGCCACGTCAATACGTCCGGATCTCAGGGCCTCCCGCAGATCGTCGGCGGTCATCGAGATCAGCGAGATGGCATTCTTGCTGCGCCCCGCATTCCAGTCGGCCACCAGAGCGCTCAGGCAGCGCGCAACCCAGCTTTCGGCACCGGTCGGAATGATCGACCCGATGCGTAGTGAGCGCGCCACCCGTCGATAGCGCTCATCGGCTGCCGATTTTAGATCATTCCAGGCCTGGCTCACCGCCGAAAAGATGCTGTAGGCCGACCTTCCCTTCCGGGTCAGCGCCGAGCCCTGCGCCTGACGTTCGAGAAGCTGATGCCCGATGAACTTCTCAAGATTGGCAATCTGCAATGAAAGTTGCGGCTGGCCAAGCCGAAGACGCCGGGCGGCGCGATTGATGCTGCCCTGATCCGCCACTTCCAGAAAGCGCTCGATCGTTACCGTCTTGATTGGAATGCGCGACGCCCAGCTTTCGAAGGCTACAGCAGGTTCGCCGGCGAGTTCATGGAGTTGCGCTATCGCGAGCATGATAGGCTGCAACCCGTCGAGCACCTTGCCGCTTGCGATTAGTTTGACGAGTTCTCCGGAACTGCGCTCGGTCAGCTTGATCGCAAGTTCGCTCTCAAGGTTGCTGACCGCCACCGATACCGTGGAAGCCGCGAGCGAGAAGCGCCGCGCGGTCTCGCGCACCGAACCCGAGGCGAGGACGTGGCTGGCGACAAAAAGAGCACCGAGATGCAAGGCATTCTCCGGAAGTGACTGAAAAATCGGACGATATGATGTGTTCGCTAAAAAAGATATCCCTGCTTCGGAATTGGCGGGCTATCGTCTTTTCAAGAACAAATCCGGACGCGGCAGCAGAGCCGATAAAGAGCGCCGGAAGACTGCGGAAACACGCAAGGGAACAAAAACAAATCGCCGCGGCCTTGCAAAAGGAAATGCAATTTCGCGCGCGGTGATGCCTTCATGGCGATAATCGTGCGGCGACGGCAGATACTGGAGAGGGGTTGCATCGATTTTTCGAGAGCGCACACTATTTCCATGATGCTCGTATCTCCGGCGTGATCGCGGCTTTTCTGCTTTCGCCGGCGGATTTCATGCGCGAAGGTTCCCGCCGGAACCTCGCGAGTCAAACGGTGTTAACCAAGGGGACACTCCATGCTCAAGAAACTCGCGCTTGCCGTCTCACTTTCCGCCTTTGCGGCGGGTGCGGCCCATGCTGCCGACGTCGTCGTCTCGTCGAAGATCGATACGGAAGGCACGCTGCTTGGCAACGTCATCGCGCTGGCTCTGGACGCCAACGGCATCAAGACGCAGGACCGTATCGCACTCGGCGCGACGCCGGTCGTGCGCAAGGCGATCACGGCCGGCGAAATCGACATCTATCCGGAATATACCGGCAATGCCGGCTTCTTCTTCAACAAGGCCGACGATGCCGCCTGGAAGAACCTCGACCAAGGCTACGAAATGGCGAAGAAGCTCGACTACGACGCCAACAAGATCGTCTGGCTGGCGCCCTCGCCTGCCAACAACACCTGGGCGCTCGGCATCCGCAATGATGTCGCCGGTCCGAACAACCTCAAGACCATGTCCGATTTCGGCAAGTGGGTGGCCGACGGCGGCGATGCGAAACTTGCAGCTTCCGCCGAGTTCGTGAACTCCGCCGGTGCGCTTCCCGCCTTCCAGACGACCTACGGCTTTCAGCTGAAGCCGGACCAGATGGTTGTTCTTTCCGGCGGAGACACGGCGGCGACAATCAAGGCTGCTGCCGACCAGACGAACGGCGTCAACACCGCCATGGTTTACGGCACGGACGGTGCGATCGAGGCTGCCGAACTTACCGTTCTCGCAGACGACAAGAGCGTGCAGCAGGTCTATGCGCCGACCCCGATCATCCGCGAGGCGGTGCTGAAGGCGAACCCGAAGATCGAGGAAATCCTCGCTCCGATCTTCAAGAGCCTAACGGCGGATGAACTGCGCAAGCTGAACGCCAAAATCCAGGTCGAAGGAGAGCCGGCGAAGTCCGTTGCCGAAGCCTATCTGAAGGAAAAGGGCTTTCTGAAGTAATTTTCTGGTGCTCCGCCCTCATCGCCGGGCGGAGCACTTCTTTCCGGACAGGGATGGATCGATGGAAGAAACCTTAGCGGTCCGCAAACTGGATCGGCTCGGCGTGGTTCTCGTGGCTGCCGGCGCCATTGCCACGGCACTTTTGCCCTTCATCTATGTGAAGGCAAACCGCATCGCCTCCGGCAAACCGATGCTGCTTACGCAGCTTGTCGACCAGCCTTCCGTCATCATTCTCACGCTTCTACTCGCCGCCACTGCATTTGCAGCGCTCTGTGTGCAAAGCGCCGCACTGCGGCTCGCGATCGCGACGCTTGCGCTGGCAGCGCTGATCGCGGCACTTGGCCTCGTCGCCACGGGCTTCACGCCACCCAACAGCAATGCAGCGCGCATGACGCCGGGAGGCGGTTTTTGGGTGCTCTTTGCCGTCGTCGGTCTCGTCACCTCGGATGCCCTCGTCAAAATCCGGCTGACACCGTGGATGCGGGTCGCAGCACTGGTCATTTATACGGCGCTATTGGCCGCCTACCTCTCTTCCGGCCTGCTCGACAGTCTGTCGATCATGAAAGAGTTTGCGACGCGATCGGCGCAGTTCCGATCGGAGGCCATTTCCCATCTGCTGCTTGCCCTCGGTTCCGTTGCGATAGCCATCGTCCTCGGTCTGCCGCTCGGCGTCCTCTGCTTTTGGGTGCCCAGGTTGCGTGCCGCCGTACTGCAAGGGCTCAGCCTGATTCAGACTATTCCAAGCCTTGCGCTCTTCGGTATCCTGATGCTGCCGCTCGGCTACATCGCGACGCATGTGCCGCTTGCGGCGGACCTCGGCATCCGCGGCATCGGCACGGCGCCGGCGCTGATCGCCCTCGTGCTCTATTCCCTGCTGCCGATCGTCGCCAATACCGTCGTCGGGCTTGAGGGCGTCGATCCCTCCGTGCGGGATGCAGCCGCCGGTATGGGGCTGACGCGACGGCAGATCCTGACCGGCATCGATATGCCGCTTGCCTTTCCAGTCATTCTCACCGGCATCCGCATCGTGCTGGTGCAGGCGATCGGCCTCGTGACGATCGCAGCGCTCATCGGCGGCGGCGGCTTCGGTATTTTCATTTTCCAGGGCCTAGGCCAGACCGCCATGGACCTTGTGATGCTCGGCGCCGTACCGACCGTTTTCTTCGCCTTCTCATCGGCCGTCATCCTCGATGCGGTCATCGACAGCATTCGGGGATCCGCCGCATGACCATGATCGAGATCAGGAACGTCACCAAGCGCTATGGCGCCGCAACCGTCGTCGACGATGTCTCGATGAGCGTCGAGAAAGGCTCGATCACCGTCATCGTCGGCACCTCCGGCTCCGGCAAATCGACGCTGATGCGGATGATCAACAGGCTGGTGCCGATCACCGAAGGGCAGATCTTCGTCGCCGGGCAGAATGTCATGGATGTGCCGGCGACCGAGCTGCGCCGCAAGATCGGCTATGCGATCCAGGGCCATGGGCTCTTTCCGCACCGGACCGTGGCGCAGAATATCGCAACCGTACCGGAATTGCTGGGCTGGGACGCAGCGCGCACCGCCGGGCGCGTCAACGAGCTGCTCGGCCTCTTCAATCTCGATCCGGCGACTTTCGCCTCCAAATATCCGCATCAGCTTTCCGGGGGTCAGCAGCAGCGCGTCGGCGTTGCCCGAGCGCTCGCAGCGGAGCCGGATCTGCTGCTGATGGATGAGCCCTTCGGCGCGCTCGATCCGGTCATCCGTGGGAAGGCGCAGGACGATCTTCTGGCGATCCAGAAGCAATTCGGCACGACCGTCGTTCTCGTGACCCACGATATGGACGAGGCCTTCCACCTCGGCAACCAGATCGCCGTCATGAGCGAGGGCAGGCTGCTACAATGCTCGACGCCGGAAAAGATACTGACGGAACCGGCAGACCCCTTCGTGCAGCAACTGACTGGCACGTCCGATAGAGCCTTGAAACTGATGTCGCTGCTGCCGCTCAAGGCAAGCATGGCGCCTGCTAAGACCGGACTGCCTTATGCGCTGCCGCAGTCGATCAGCCTTCGGGACGCATTGGCGGAAATGATCTGGCAAGGGGTGGATGAGGCAGCGGTGCAGGATGCCGACAGGGCCCCCGTCGGCTCGATCTCCATGACGCGGCTTCTCGAACTGGGCCGCAAGGCATGAAGCTTGTGGTCGCCAACCTCTTTCGTGTCGTAGCGCTGGCGGTGCTCCTGATTCTGCTTTTCAGGACGGAGTGGCTTTCCTTCATACTGGTGGCGCTGACCAACAACAACGCGCCGCCGGTCTACACGCAAAACAGCCTGCCGTCGCTTGCCCTTGGCCACCTCGAATTGGTCGTCGTCTCGATTGTCGGCAGTGCCATCCTGGCGGTTCTGGCCGGCATATTCGTAACGCGGAAAAGCGGCGAGGATTTCCTGCCGCTGTCACGCGCAATCGCCAATGCCGGGCAGACCTTCCCGCCGGTGGCCGTGCTGGCGCTTGCCGTTCCTGCCACAGGCTTCGGCGCCGCGCCGACTTTGATCGCGCTCTTTCTCTACGGCTTGCTGCCGATCTTCGAAAATACCGTCTCCGGCCTGCGGCAGGTCTC
The DNA here is from genome assembly GCF_025200715.1 of Rhizobium sullae. Taxonomy (NCBI): domain Bacteria; kingdom Pseudomonadati; phylum Pseudomonadota; class Alphaproteobacteria; order Hyphomicrobiales; family Rhizobiaceae; genus Rhizobium; species Rhizobium sullae. The sequence goes on along the minus strand of NZ_CP104143.1, from coordinate 117,837 downwards.
GCCGTCCGTTCTCGATGCCGCCGACGGCATGGGCATGGATGCGACACAGCGGCTTTTCCGCGTCGAGCTGCCGCTTGCGCTGCCACTCATCCTCGAGGGCCTCAAGGTCGCGACCGTCATCAATATCGGCACGGCGACAATCGGCTCGACGGTTGCGGCAAAGGGTCTCGGCGAAGTCATCATCGCCGGCCTGATCTCCGACAATACGGCATTCATCCTGCAGGGCGGCCTTATCGTCGGCCTGATGGCCGTTCTGATCTACGACGGTATGGGGCTCGTCGAAAACGCGATCACGCGAAGAATAGGCTTGCGCCCGGCATGACAGGGCAGCTACCAAGGCTGCCATAGTGTCGGCAACGGGAGGCCGCCTTGGCAAAGATGATCCACTCCATGATCCGCGTTCTCGACGAGGCGCGCTCGGTCGATTTCTACAGCAAGGTCTTCGGGCTGACAGTTGCCGACCGGGTCGATTTCGACACCTTCACGCTGATCTATATGAGCAATGCCGAGACCGGCTTCGAGCTAGAGCTGACAGTCAACAAGGGCCGTACCGCATCCTACGATCCCGGTGATGGCTATGGTCACCTCGCCTTTTCGGTCGATGAGGTCGCCGTCGAACATGAGCGATTGACGAGGGCCGGGCTCAATCCCGGCAAGCTTGTCGAGCTCAACCGCGATGGCAAGCTCTTCGGCCTGTTCTTCTTTATTACCGATCCCGACGGCTACAAAATCGAAGTGCTGCAACGCCACGGCCGTTTCCAATAAGAGCTTTCGATGATCGAAAAAACTGAACTCCGTAGCGGCTGGACGCTTTCCTGCAACGATACAGGACGCCCCGGATTACCCGAATCTATTCCCGCGACCGTGCCCGGCTGCGTGCATCTCGACCTCTTGGCAAACCGGCTGATCCCCGATCCCTATCCCGACGTCAACGAGATCACCAACGACTGGATCGGCAAATCGGAGTGGGTCTATCGCTGCAGCTTCGAAGCAGCTTGCGACGAGGGCAAGGCTCATGAGTTGGTTTTCGACGGGCTGGATACGATCACGACGATCCGACTGAACGGCGACGAGGTGGCTCAAACCTTCAATCAGCATCGCACCTACCGCTTTGACGTTTCAGCTTTACTGAAGAGCGGCATCAACGAACTCAGCGTCACCTTCCACTCCGCCTATGCCTATGGCGCGGAAATGGAGAAGCATTACGGCTACCGCCCCAACAATTATCCCGGGCCTGGAAACCTGATCCGCAAGATGGCGTGCAATTTCGGCTGGGACTGGGGACCGACCCTGGTGACGGCGGGAATTTGGAAGCCGGTGCGGCTGGAAAGCTGGGATCGGGCACGACTGGCCGAGATGCGGGTATCGGCGACGCTTGCGGGTGGCGATGGCCTGGTGAAGGTCCATGCCAAGCTGGCGCAGCATGGCGCGCCGTGCGCCTGCAGGATCGTCACCGCGATTGCGGGCGTATCTCATACGGCCGAGATTGCGGAGGGTGCCGGAGATGTTAGCTTCGACATCTGCGTTCCATCGCCAGAGCTTTGGTGGCCGCATCATCTTGGCGCACAGCCGCTCTATGCGCTAACGATCGAGTTGCGCGATAGCGTAAGCGATGACCTACTCGATAATTATTCAAAGGAAATCGGTTTCCGCTCGGTGCGGCTGGATACAGCACCGGATGAACATGGTTCAGCCTTCACTTTCGTAGTCAACGACGTGCCGCTTTTCATCTGCGGCGCCAACTGGATTCCGGACGACTGCTTTCCGTCCCGCGTGACCGCCGAGCGCTACATTTCGCGCATCGACGAGGCGAAGGCAGCGAACATCAATATGCTGCGCGTCTGGGGCGGCGGCATCTTCGAGCGCGATGAATTCTACGAGGCCTGCGACCGCGCCGGCATGCTGATCTGGCAAGACTTCCTCTTTGCCTGTGCCGCCTACCCAGAGGAAGAGCCGCTCCGCAGTGAAGTGGAAGCCGAAGTGCGTGACAATGTCGTCAGGCTGATGCCGCATGCCTCGCTGATCGTCTGGAACGGCAACAACGAGAATATCTGGGGCTTCGACGAATGGGGCTGGCGGCCGGTCATCCAGGAAGGCGTCACCTGGGGTCTCGGCTATTATCTCGACCTTCTGCCTAAGCTGTGTGCCGAACTCGATCCCGACCGGTCCTATTATCCCGGCAGTCCCTATTCCGGCACGATGGATATTGCGCCGAATGCCGACGAACATGGCTGCAAGCATATCTGGGATGTGTGGAACGACGTCGGCTACGAGGTCTATCGCAACTACATCCCGCGCTTCTGCTCCGAATTCGGCTGGCAGGCGCCGCCGAATTGGGCGACGCTCGAAGAAAGCGTGCATGACAATCCGCTGACACCACAATCCCATGGCGTCTTCCACCATCAAAAGGCGACGCAGGGCAATGAGCGGCTGATCCGCGGCCTTGCCGGCCACTTGCCGGTACCGAAGTCGATGGACGACTGGCATTTCGCCACGCAGTTGAACCAGGCGCGCGCGATCCGCTTTGCCGTCGAACACATGCGCTCGCACCGCGGCATCTGCAAAGGCGCGGTCGTCTGGCAGTTCAACGATTGCTGGCCGGTAACCTCATGGGCAGCACTCGATTCCGCGGGGCGGCGCAAGCCGCTCTGGTACGCGCTGCAGCAGGCCTTCGATCCGCGTCTGCTGACGATCCAGCCGAGGGGAGACAAACTCGCCGCCGTTGCCGTCAACGAGCGGACACTTTTCTGGCGATCGAAAATCAGCGGCAAGCGCATGAAACTCGATGGGACGGTGCTAGCGGAATTCGAGTTCTGGCGGCTGCTCTGCGACAGGTTCGAGGCGAAGGAATTCATCCTGGCAGACGACATCGCCACTCCGGATGCGGCGGATGACGAGGTCGTCGTCGTGCAGATGCTCGACAAACGCGCCTTCCACTATTTCGTCGAGGATGTCGACTTGAAGCTGCCGAAGGCGCAGTTCGATGTCGCAGTCACGCGTGTTGCCGACGGCTGCGAGGTGAAGGTCACAGCCAGAAGCTTTCTGAAGGATCTTTGCCTGGTGGTGGACCGGCTCGATCCGGCTGCGGTGGTGGATTCGATGCTCGTTACCCTCCTGCCGGGTGAAACCCATGTTTTCACACTGAAGACGCAGATGGTATTCGCTGCGGAAGACATCGTTCCCGGAAGGGCTCTCCGCTCGGCCAACGATCTTGTCTAAAGACGCCAAAAGGCCCCGCCAGCCGCGGGGCCCTTTCCGGCTCGTCCGCGCGGACGACGTTACATCCAGTAAGGCGGCACACCGTAGTAGTCATAGATCCGGCGGCCATTATCGTTGTACCAGCTGTCGTCATCGTCCGCGTAGCTCGGTGCGCTCTCGATCTGTTCCTTCGTCAGATCGATGCGATAGCCGTCAAGCTCCGTGTCGTAGTTCAGCTTTTCCCAAGGCAGCGGGTAATAGTCATTTCCGATGCCCAGGAAGCCGCCGAAGCTCAGCACGGCATATGCCACGCGGCCATCCTGCTTTCCGATGATCAAGCGCTCGATCGAGCCGATGTGCTTGCCATCGGCGCCATAGACACGGGTACCTTCAACGCGGTCGCTTGCAATCAGCGACGGGGTATCCTTCACGTTGGGATCGTGGCGGCTGACATCAGTGTCCTCATTGAGCATTTCTGCTTCTCCTTGCTTGTCAGTCATGAAAATAAAACGCGTCGTCGGATTCAAAAGTTCCGGACTATCGTGTGTGGACGCCCCGTTGACGTTTACGTCAAAGTTAGTGTAACTCTAATCCCGCTTGAACCGTTCAGGCAATGGCATAAGCTGCCCTTCGGAGGATGGAGGATCATCCGACCGGCAGCCGCAGACCGGCATCCGTGGCCGGGTAGGGAGAGAGACACGATGAGCAGCATTTCCGTCCACCCGGGTGGCGCAGAGCGGGAAAAGCCCTGGCTTGCCACATATCCAGCGGTCGTTCCGGCCGAACTGCCGCCGCCGGAACACGAATCGCTGGCGGAGCTGCTGCAAAAATCCTGCGAGAATTATGCGAATCGCGTTGCATTTTCGAGCATGGGCAAGGCGCTCACGTATCGAGAGCTCGGAGAGCAGACGCGCAAAGTTGCCGCCTGGCTGCAAGGCACCGGTCTTCAGAAAGGCGATCGGGTGGCCGTGATGATGCCGAACGTGCTGCAGAACCCTATCGCGGTTTACGGCATCCTGCGCGCAGGCCTGGTCGTCGTGAATGTCAATCCGCTCTATACGCCGCGTGAACTGGAACACCAGCTGGGCGATTCAGGCGCGAAGGCGATCTTCGTATTGGAGAACTTCGCCCGCACGGTGGAACAGGTACTGGCAAAGACCGATGTGCGCCATGTGGTGGTGACTTCGCTTGGGGAAATGCTGGGCCCAAAGGGATTGATCGTCAATCTCGTCGTCCGCAAGGTGAAAAAGCTGGTTCCTTCCTGGTCGATCCCGCAGCACAAGACATTCAAGCAGATACTAAGCGAAGGCGCACGCAGGCCGCTACAACCGCCGGCCATCAAGGGCAGCGATATCGCCTTTCTTCAATATACCGGCGGCACCACGGGCGTAGCCAAGGGAGCGGTGCTGACGCACCAGAACCTTCTTGCCAACAAGCGGCAGCTGCAGCTCTGGCTGAAATCCGCCTTCGAGCTCAAGAAGCAGCCGGACGTGCTGAATTTCATGTGCGCGCTGCCGCTTTATCACATCTTCGCGCTGACGGTGAATTCGCTTATGGGCATGTCGCTCGGCGCGCACAACATCCTGATCGCCAATCCGCGTGACATTCCGGGCTTCGTCAAGGAATTCGGCAAGTCGAACGTCCATATCTTCCCCGGCCTCAATACGCTTTTCAACGCGCTGATGAACAATGCCGATTTTGCCAAGCTCGATTTCTCCTCGCTCATCATGTCGCTTGGCGGCGGCATGGCGGTGCAGCGGCCGGTCGCCGAGCGCTGGCTGAAGATGACGGGCTCGCATATCACCGAGGGCTACGGCCTTTCCGAGACCTCGCCGGTCGCAACTGCCAACCGCTTCGATTCGCCGGAATTCACCGGTTCGATCGGCTTGCCTCTCCCCTCTACCGAGATCGACATCCGCGACGAAAACGGCAATTCCCTGCCGCTGGGCGAGATCGGCGAAATCTGCATCCGGGGGCCGCAGGTGATGGCCGGCTACTGGCAGAAGCCGGAGGAGACCGCGAAGGTGATGACGGCGGACGGCTTTTTCCGTAGCGGCGACATGGGCTTCATGGACGAGCGCGGCTACACCAAGATCGTCGACCGCAAGAAGGACATGATCCTGGTTTCCGGCTTCAACGTCTATCCGAACGAGGTCGAGGAAGTCGCCGCCATGCACCCGGGCATCGTCGAGGCCGCCGCAATCGGCGTGCCGGACGGCCATTCCGGCGAAGCGGTGAAACTCTTCGTAGTGCGGAGAGACCCGGCGCTGACTGAGGCCGATGTGAGAGCCCATTGCGCCGCCAACCTTACCAACTACAAGCGTCCCCGCCATATCGAATTCCGCACCGAACTGCCGAAATCGCCGGTCGGCAAAATTCTGCGCAAGGATCTGCGCGGCTGATTTGACACCTGCATGAAATTTAGAGCCATCCCGCCTGGTGCGGGTGGCTTTTTTGCATTCCGGCGGTGGCTGAACTTGATTTGCGCCCTACAAAGCGAATAGTTTCCGCAACCCTTTCCGCCTTCAAGGAGCCTCCCATGAACGCCATCGTCGAACAGCTGAAGAACACTGCGGCCGCCACGAAGGCAACCGATATCCGCGCTGCCTTCGCGGCCGATCCTCAGCGCTTCACGCGCTTCACCGCCTCGCTTGACGACCTTTTGATGGACTATTCGAAGACTGCCATGAACGGCGAAATCCTGGCGCTTCTCGTCAAGCTCGCTGAAGAAGGCGGTGTAGAGAAGAAGCGCGAGGAAATGTTTTCCGGCAAGGCGATCAACTTCACGGAAGACCGCGCCGTTCTGCACACAGCGCTTCGCAACCGCTCCAACACGCCCGTGCTCGTGGATGGCAAAGACGTGACGCCGGATGTCAACGGCGTTCTCGCCGCCATGGGCAAGTTCGCCGACGGCGTCCGCTCCGGCGCGCTGAAGGGTGCGACGGGCAAGCAGATAACCGACGTCATCAATATCGGCATTGGCGGCTCGGACCTCGGCCCGGTCATGGCGACGTTGGCGCTCGCGCCCTTCCATGATGGCCCGCGCGCGCATTTCGTCTCCAACATCGACGGCGCCCACATCGCCGATATCCTGAAGCAGGTTCAGCCGGAAACGACGCTCTTCATCATTGCCTCGAAGACCTTCACGACGATCGAGACGATGACCAATGCGCAGACGGCGCGCAACTTCATCGCCAAGGTGCTGGGTGAGGCTGCGGTGCAGCACCATTTCGCCGCCGTCTCAACGGCGCTCGACAAGGTTGCCGCCTTCGGCATCGACAGCGAACGCGTCTTCGGATTCTGGGACTGGGTCGGCGGGCGCTATTCCATCTGGTCGGCCATCGGCCTGCCGCTAATGATCGCGATCGGACCGGAAAACTTCGGCAAGTTCCTTGACGGCGCGCATGCTATGGACAACCACTTCCGTAAGGCACCGGTTACCGAAAACCTGCCGATGCTGCTCGGCCTCATCGGCTTCTTCCATCGCAATGTCCTGGGTTATTCCACCCGCGCCATCCTGCCCTATGACCAGCGCCTTTCACGCTTTCCGGCATATCTGCAGCAGCTCGACATGGAATCCAACGGCAAGGGTGTGACGATCGACGGCACGCCGGTCGAGAACAATTCCGGTCCGGTGGTCTGGGGCGAGCCTGGGACCAACGGCCAGCACGCCTTCTTCCAACTCATCCACCAGGGAACGAGCATCATTCCCAGTGAATTCATGATCGCCGCCAACGCCTTCGAGCCGGAGCTGCGCCACCAGCACCAATTGCTAATGGCGAACTGCCTGGCACAGTCCGAAGCGCTCATGAAGGGCCGCACCTTCGAGGAAGCCAAAGCGCAGCTCACAGCCAAGGGCATGGACGACAAGAAGGCAGATTTCATCGCGCCACACCGGGTCTTCACCGGCAACCGGCCTTCGATCACGTTCGTCTACGATAAGCTGACGCCCTATGCGCTCGGCCGCCTGATTGCGCTCTATGAGCACCGTGTCTTCGTCGAAGGCGTGCTCTTCCGCATCAACTCCTTCGACCAATGGGGCGTCGAGCTCGGCAAGGAACTGGCGACCGGCCTGCTACCGGTCATCGAAGGCAAAGAGAGCGCGGCAGGGCACGATTCCTCGACCCAGGGGCTTGTTGCAGCATTGACGAAGCTCGCCACGTAAGATCACTCCGATCCTTCGGGTTGCACCCCAGGGGAGATGGCAGTCGGCTCCTCCTCCCAGAGTGACATATGCGGACGTATCTCGCCGAGTGGCAGGCGTTGATCCGAACCAGGTGAGAAGCCGGCGACAGTGACGTTTGGTGCCGAAGACAATCGGTAATACTTTCGCCTGCGCCGAAACCTGGTTGTAATATTTGAAGCATTCGCGTAAAGAGTTTATATGTGCAACAACCGATGAGCCGCTACGATGGATACGATTCCCACCGAAGGCTTTGACGCGGCCGTGACCCTGACAGACCATCTCGACCACCTGCCCGACAAGAAGCGCCGAGAGCTTGCCCGGGTTCTGCAGATCCTGTTTTTCGAGGTCGAGCAGTTCCGCGCCACCAAGCTGTCCGGAAAGAAGGCGGCCGGCAAGGTGCTCATGGTGCTGCTCTACGGCTCGTACGCCCGCGGCGACTGGGTCGAGGATCGCTCAAGCGGCTACCGTTCCGACTATGATCTTCTGATCGTCGTCAACACCAAGAGCTTTGCCGAGGAGCATGAGCTGTGGGAGGCGCTGGAAGAACGGCTGTTGCAGGAGCAGATCAGCCATCGGATCGAAACGCCAGTGATCCCGATCGTCCACTGCCTGGCAGACGTCAACGACCAGCTGGCACGCGGCCGGCCGTTTTTCACCGACATCGCCAGGGATGGCATCGTGCTCTACGAGGAGCCAGGCCATCCCCTCGCCCAGCCGAAGGCGCTGACACCAGAGGAGGCAAAGGCTGAAGCTCAGCGGTATTTCGATCAGTGGTATCAGCTGTCAATCGAGGCTCTTACCGGGGCCGAACTGATGCTTGGGCAAAAGATCTGGCGGGACGGCGCGTTCATGCTTCACCAAGCGACCGAGCGTGCATATCACTGCGTCTTACTGACCCTAACCCTCTACAGCCCGAAGTCTCACCGCATCAGGGTGCTGCGTTCGCAAGCTGAAAGTGCCGATGCGCGGCTGGTGTCCGCCTGGCCACGCGACAGCCGTTTTGCCCGCCGCTGCTTTGAGCTGTTGTCGCGGGCCTATGTCGAGGCGCGATATTCGTCGAAATACACGATCAGCGATGAGGAGCTGCAATGGCTTGTCACCCACGTGAAGGACTTGCAGGCGCTGGTGGAGATGATCTGCCAGGAGCGGCTCGGCTCATGAAGCCCGATCTCGCGATGTTGAGCGGTGCAAATCCGTTCTGGGACCATATCGGTCTGACATTCGAAGGAAATGACGGCTATCGGATCGTGCTTCAAGACACTGGATCGGATCTGTGATTTTTCATTTGAAGCTGTCGAAACGCGCCACATCTGATCGTCTGTATCAGGAAGGGAGAGCCAAATGAGTGTGATGGACGACGAGCTCAAGATTTTTGAGGCAGAGGGCGCGCAGCCGCTGCCGGCGGTAGCATCCGCAGGTTTCGTCGAGCATGATGGTGCCAGTATCTGGTACGCCACTTACGGGGCCGGTCCTGCGGTGGTCCTCCTGCATGGCGGGCTTGGTAACAGCGGCAATTGGGGCTACCAAGTGCCGGCACTAATCGAGTCCGGCCGGCAGGTCGTGGTCATCGACAGCCGTGGGCATGGCCGCAGCACCCGCGATAGCCAGCCCTATAAATACGAGCTGATGGCTTCGGACGTCCTTGCGGTCATGGATCATTTAGAGCTTGCCAAAGCAGCCCTCGTCGGCTGGAGCGATGGCGCCTGCACCGCGCTCATCCTTGCCGATCAGCATCCGGACCGCGTCTTCGGCGTCTTCTTCTTCGCGTGCAATATGGATCCGAACGGCACGAAAGAGTTTGTTGCGACACCGGTCATCGATCGCTGCTTCAGCCGACACAGGAAGGACTATCAGGCACTATCGGCAACGCCCGATCAGTTCGATACCTTTGTTCAGGATGTCAGCAGGATGATGGCGACCGAGCCCAACTACACAGCGAGCGATCTCGAGCGGATCAAGGTGCCAGTCGCGGTCGTGCTGGGTGAGCGCGACGAATTCATTAAGCCCGAGCATGCCGACTATCTCGCGCGCACCATCCCTGATGCAGAGCTCATCCTGCTGCCCGATGCCGGCCACTTCGCGCCATTGCAGCGGCCCGAGCACTTCAATCGTGAAGTGATCGGCTTTCTTGATCGGCTTGCGTAGCTCAAAGGCCGATTTCGTGCGCCCAGGGCGGGTTGGCGCCGGCACGCGAAACGGTGACGGCCGCGGCCTTCGCCCCAAGCGACAGAGCGTTGTGCAGCGCCTTTTCGTCGAGGGAGGCAACCTGGCCCTTGGTCAGCAGATTATCCATCTTAAGCGAAGCGAGAATTCCGGCATCGAAGGTGTCGCCAGCGCCGACAGTATCAACGACGGTGACGCGCTGGCTCGCCACAACGACCTTGCGATCCTTGGTGTAGCCCTCCGCGCCCTCCGCGCCCTTGGTGATGACGACGAGCTTGGCGCCATGCTTCAGCCAGTAGGCCGCCAGATCGTCATGGCTACCTTCGAGGCCGAACCATTCGAGATCCTCGTCGGAGAACTTGACGATATCGGCCTTCGCCGCCATGCGCTTGATGCGCGCCATGTGGGCTTCCTTGTTCTTGATGAAGCCTGGGCGGATGTTCGGATCGAGCGAGATGACGCGCTTTCCCGCCTCACGATCGAGCAGCGCTTCGTAGGTTTCGCCGCAGGGGCTCGGGATCAGGCTGATCGCGCCGAAATGCAGCGCCTCACAATCGTCGCCGAGGAGCGGCAGGTCGTCTGTGGTGATCATGCGGCCGGCCGTGCCTTCATCGTAGAAGGCATAAGTCGCCTGACCGTTCACCAGCTTAACGAATGCGAGCGTCGACGGGCGGGCCGATATGGCGCAAAGGCTGAAATCGACATTGCTGGCGACTAGAGTCTCGCGCAGGATATCGCCCATCATGTCATCGGCGATGCCGGTAAAGAAGGACGTCGGAACGCCAAGCCTGCCGAGCGCAATCGCCGTGTTGAAGATCGCTCCGCCGGCATAGGGCGCGAAGCTCTTCTCGCCGAGCGTCGTCTCCCGCGGCAGCATGTCGATCAACGCTTCGCCACAGCACAAAATCATTCCGGCCTCCCAACGTATGGTGAATTTCGATCTTCAAATCGATTAGATAATTTCGTGGCAAAAGCAAAGCCGCACTTCGTCGATCTGCCGTTAAAGCGACGAAACGCCGCCGTTGCGGCCGGACCAGGCGAGCGGCGCGTCGAGGAAGGCTTCCACTTCGCTGAGCGTCTTCTCGTCGAAAAGCTCCTGTGCTTTCGCAACAGCCAGAACGTCGCGCCAGGTAGCGATGTAGTGCAGCTTCACCTTCCCGTCAGCAAAGCGCAGCGCTCCTTCGTCAAAGATGCCGTAGTAGAAGAGTGCAATGCCGTGATCAACGATGCCGCCAGCCGCGCGGACGGCATCGATGAACTTGAACATGCTGCCGCCCGCCGTCGTCAGATCCTCGATGACAAGGACGCGCGAACCTTCCGGCATATTGCCTTCGATCTGCGCATTGCGACCATGACCCTTCGGCTGTTTGCGGACATAGATCATCGGCAGGCCGAGTCGGTCGGCAAGCAGCGCGGCGAAGGGAATGCCTGCCGTCTCGCCGCCGGCGATGCAATCAAACTGTTCGAAACCGGCGTCACGAAGGACGACGCCTGCGGCAAAATCCATCACCGTGGAACGGATGCGCGGGAAAGAGAGCAGCTTGCGGCAATCGATATAGACAGGGCTCGCCATGCCGGAGGAGAGCTTGTAGGGCTGAGCGGCGTTGAAATGGACCGCCTTGATCTCCCAGAGCATCTTCGCCACCAGTTCGGCCATGACGGCGCGGTCGGGAAAAGTCGTCAAGGGCATCGCTCTCTCCTTCGCTTAAATCCATGAGGCAATAGCAGCAAGCGCGCAAAGATTCCAGAACTGCGGTGGGCCGGCGTCAAGAATAGCAATGAATGCGTCAACTCTTTCAAACATTTCGGATTGTGCGATGGCGCAACAGGAATATCGTTAGGCCATGGAACATATCGAAATCTTTCAGCGTCTCGGTGTCGCGCTTGCGATTGGCCTGCTTGTCGGCGTCGAGCGGGGCTGGCGGGAGCGCGAGGTCCGGGCGGGCGGCAGGACCGCGGGCATCCGCACATTCGCCCTTACGGGTTTTCTCGGCGGAATAGCCGGGACACTGAATTCGATAGTCGGCCCCTTCCTGCCGGCGACGGTCGCGGCGCTGCTCGGCCTTGCCTATATCGCCGGGAATTGGCAGGAGACGCAGGAAGACGAAGATTACAGCATAACCTCGGTCGTGGCCGCGCTGGCGGTTTTCGGCCTCGGCGTACTCGCGGCTGTCGGCGACATCGTGACTGCGGCTGCAAGCGGCGTCGTGATGACCGTAATTCTTGCGGCGCGCCACAGCCTGCATGGCTTTTTGAGAGGTTTGACCTGGCCGGAGCTTCGCTCTGCGCTGGTGCTGCTTGCCATGACCGTGGTTGCTTTGCCGCTGCTGCCGGACAGGCCGCTCGATCCTTGGGGGGCGCTCAACCCCTTCTCCCTATGGGTGCTGACCATTACCATCGCCGCGCTTTCCTTTGCCGGCTATGTCGCCATCAAACTGACCGGCACGGGCCGCGGTATTCTGCTGGCGGGCGCAGCCGGGGGACTGGTTTCTTCCACTGCGCTGACGCTCTCCTTCGCCCGCTATTCCAAGCAGGCGCCTCAGGGTTCGACGCACCTGGCGGCCGGAGCGGCCGTCGCTGGCGCCTTGTCCTTTGCCCGCGTCCTTGTCATCGGCGGCGCCTTGTCGCTCGATTTGATTCCTCCGCTTGCGGCCGGCCTGATCCCGGCGATCATCGGCTTCCTGATTGCGGGTTTCTTCTGGGTCTGGCGCTCCGGCTCCGCGACGGAGGTGCCGGAAATTGAGCTGAAGAACCCGTTCGAACTGCGCATGGTCTTCTCCTTTGCCGCGCTGCTTGGGTTGATCACCCTGATTTCAAAGATGGCAATCGATTATATCGGCGCGTCGGCACTTTACGCCGTGGCCGCGATCTCCGGGCTGGTCGATGTGGACGCCATCACACTTTCGACGGCGCGCCTTATGGGCACGGCGATCAATGCCAAAACCGCCGCCGACGTCATCCTCATAGCCGTCGCTGTCAATGTCGTGACAAAGGCGGTGCTGGCCTTCACCGCCGGCAAGCGGGAATATGGTGTAGCCTTGGCATTGGCGTCAGCGGTCGCCGTCGCCATGGGAGCAATCGCCTATCTCATGCTCCGCAGCTTCATGCCCGACTAAATCACGGGCTGTCGAGAAGCCGGCCGATATCGGCCGGCAGCATCCTTTTGTAGAGCGCGATCGCGGTCCGCCCCTCCTCCTCGCCGACCGAGATCGAATAACGCACGGCGGCCGCAAGCAAATGCATCGTCAGCCGCGCAATCGCCAGCAATTCGCCTCCTTCACGCTCCGGCCACAGTTTCTCCAAAACCTCAAACAGTCTTTGCGAGTGGAATTCCATGTCTTCGGCATCGACTTGCTGCAGCAGCTTGTCGGCCTGGGTCGCATGCCAGATGTCGCGCATGACCGGTTCTCTGCGGAAGAAATCACAATACTGATCGACGACGTTGCAGAGCGCCCGCTGCAGCGCTTCGGCGCTCGTCACCTTGGCCAGCTCTTCTTCTACGCAGTTCCTGCCCTGCTCGTTGAAGCGTTCGGCAAGCGTCCGGATGATGGAACTCTTGTCCGGGAAATACTGATAAAGAGCGCCGAAGGAAAGCTCCGCCTTTTCAACGATTTCGCTCATCTTCAGGGCGTCGCTGCCGTTCTTTTCGATCAGTTCCATTGCCACCGACAGGATCTTCTCGAAACGTTCCCGCCCACGCTGCTGGCGCGGGATTCGGCGTGGCTGGCCGGCCGACTGCAATCCTCTTTTACGCCTAACTGCGGTCTGTTCTGGCATTCGGCACTCCATTTTTCTATTGACGGAGAAAATAAGAGAGTTTATCTCATTATGCAAATAAGAGATTTTCTCTCATTCTATGGAAGGAGCAGTCCAATGCAGAATTCCGAAATCATCCTTGTCGGCGGCTCGGGGAAAACCGGCGGTCGCGTCGCCGCCCGGCTCGAAAAGCGCGGTACCAAATCGCGCTTCGCTTCGCGCTCCAGCACACGCCCTTTTGATTGGGAGAACAGAGCGACCTGGTCGGCGGCGCTTGAGGGCGCCACCAGCGCCTATGTCACCTTTCAACCTGATCTCGCCGTGAGCTGGGCCGCCGACGCCATTGGCGCCTTAGCGAAGGCGGCCGCCGATTCGGGATTGCGGCACATCGTGTTGCTCTCCGGCCGCGGCGAAGACGGCGCGGAACGCAGCGAAGAGATGCTCAAGGCCTCCGGCATCGGCTACACGATCCTGCGCGCCTCCTGGTTCTGCCAGAACTTCAGCGAAGGCGCGTTCGTGGAATCGATTGTCGCGGGAGAGCTGGCTCTGCCTGCGGGCGAGGTAAAGGAGCCCTTCACCGATGCCGACGACATTGCCGATGCTGCCGTTGCCGCACTGACCGACCCGCGCCACCTCGGCAAGACGTACGAATTGACCGGGCCACGCGCGCTCACCTTCCGCGAGGCGGTGTCGGAGATTGCGACGGCAACCGGCCGGACAATCCGCTATCGCCAGGTTTCCATGGGAGACTTCAAGGCCGGGCTTTCCGCGACCGGCGTGCCGGCAGGAACGATTGATCTTCTCGAGGAGCTCTTCGGCAAGGTTCTCGACGGCCGCAATTCGCGCGTCATGAACGGTGTTGCCGAAATCCTCGGGCGGCCGCCGAAAGACTTCAGCCAATATGCCCGCGAAACCGCGGCGACCGGCATATGGGGGGCATGAACATGGGAATGATCCTCATTCTTGCGCTCGTCGCCGCTGCGATCGGCAGCGGAATTGTCGCCGGCATCTTCTTTGCCTTCTCGACCTTCATCATGACCGCCTTTTCCCGTATTCCACCGGAACAGGGCATCGCGGCAATGAATTCGATCAACGTCACGATCGTGCGCTCGCCGTTCATGCTGATCTTCGTTCCGACCGCCATCCTCTGCGTTCTGATCGCCGTCCTGGCCATCATCGACTGGCGTGGAGGCTCTAGCGTCTGGATGCTGGCTGGTGCCAGCCTCTATGTCATCGCATCCTTCATCTCGACGATCGTCTTCAATGTGCCGATGAACGACGCGCTAGCAAAGGTCAGCGGCAACGGCGCGGAAGCCGTCAGCGTCTGGAATACCTATCTGAAGGACTGGACCTGGTGGAACCACGTCCGCACGATAGCATCGCTGCTTTCCGCAATCGCCTTCGTTCGCGCCTTGATGGTCCTTTGAAGAAAGCGGGAGGGCGTTGCTCCTCCCCGCCCGTTCTCAGCGTTCGACATCCCAGTGTAGCGGGAACATCGGATCGAACACCGTCACGGTTCCGGCTCCGGTTTCGATTTTTTCCGGAAATGTCACAGGCACTTCACGCTTCACCAGCGTGATGAGCTCTTCGTTCGGCGGCAAACCATACCAGCCCGGGCCGTTCAGCGAGGCGAAGGCTTCGAGCTTGTCGAGCGCCTCTTCCTGCTCAAAAGCATGGGCGAGGCAGCTCATCGTGTTGATCGAAGTATAGATCCCGGCACAGCCGCAGGCGCACTCCTTCAGCGGGTCGATATGCGGCGCCGAATCCGTGCCGAGGAAGAAGCGCTTGTCGCCGCTCACGGCGGCCGCGCGCAGCGCCAGACGGTGGTTTTCGCGCTTGGCGACCGGCAGGCAGTAGTAATGCGGCCGAATGCCGCCGACGAGGATCGCGTTTCGGTTGATGATCAGGTGGTGCGTGGTGATGGAGCCGGCGAGATTGGCTTTTGACGACTTGATGTAGTCGATGCCGTCCGCCGTTGTCACGTGTTCCATCGTGACCTTCAATTCCGGCAGGCGCTTGCGCAAGGGATCGAGGACGGTCTCGATAAACACTGCCTCGCGGTCGAAGATATCGACCTCCGGCGTCGTGACTTCGCCATGCACGCAAAGCGGCAGGCCGATCTTCGCCATCCGCTCCAGCACTGGCATGGCCTTTTCCATGTCACCCACGCCACTATGGGAATTGGTGGTCGCACCCGCCGGATAAAGTTTCACCGCCGTGATCAGTCCGCTTTTCTTGCCTTCCTCGACATCATCGGCGCTCGTATGCTCCGTTAGATAGAGCGTCATCAGCGGCTCGAAGCGATCACCGGCCGGCAGTGCCTTCATGATCCGCTCGCGATAGGCTTTCGCATCCGCCGTCGTCACGACCGGCGGAACGAGGTTCGGCATGATGATGGCGCGCGCAAAGTTGCGGCTGGTATCGCCGATCACACCTTCAAGCATAGCGCCGTCGCGCAGATGCAGGTGCCAATCGTCAGGGCGGCGGATGGTGAGGGACTGCATGCGCTAACTCCGGCAGGGCGGCTTTTAAATCCTGCCCGCGCATTATCACCCCGGCACGGCTTATGGCAAACATTTTGCCGCTTTAATTGTCAGGCGATTTCGAGCGTTACGTCGGCGGGACGGCGGTTTTCCAGGATGAGCCTGCCATTCGGCAGGTCATTGCCATAGACCTTGGCGCTTGCTTGCTCTTCTGTCAGCTTATAGCCGCGCCAGCGGGCCCAGAGCCGCCCTTCCAGCACCTCGATCGGCGGGGCAAGCATAATGGAGTAGTCGAAGATGCCCTCAAGCTCCGCCCATTTGCCTTGGTTGAACAGAAGGTAGTTGCCCTCGACGATGATGAAGCGGTGCTCCGGCGACACGACGCGGGCCGACGCAATGGCGATCTCGCGCGACCGGTCGAAGACCGGGATCAGCACCTCCTGGTCGGCGCGCTTGACGGCGCGGATGATATCGAGGAAGCCGCGCACATCGAACGTCTCCGGGATGCCCTTGCGGGCGAGCAGGCCGCGTTCGATGAGGATCGCATTGTCCATGTGAAAGCCGTCCATGGGCAGTACTTCCGCACTTTCACTCTTGGCTTTCAACGCATCGGCGAGATTATCCGCCATGGTCGACTTGCCGGAGCCGGGCGGGCCAGCGATGGCAATCAGGAAGCGCTTGGTATCGCCAGCGCGGCTGATAACCTCGCCGGCGATTTCCCCGACGGTTACGCTCATGCGGCAACCGGATCCGTCGGAACAGTCTTGGCGCCGGTCATGAATGCCACCGCGTCGGACATGGTGTATTCCTTCGGATTGATGACCGTCAGGCGGCGTCCGAGCCGGTGGATGTGGATGCGATCGGCGACTTCGAAGACATGCGGCATGTTGTGCGAGATGAGCACGATCGGCAGGCCGCGGGACTTTACGTCAAGGATCAACTCCAGCACGCGACGGCTTTCCTTCACGCCGAGTGCGGCTGTCGGCTCGTCCATGATGACGACCTTGGAACCGAAAGCGGCCGCGCGCGCGACCGCCACACCCTGGCGCTGTCCGCCGGACAGCGTTTCGACCGCCTGATTGATGTTCTGGATCGTCATCAGACCCAGCTCCGAGAGCTTCGAGCGGGCGCGCTTTTCCATCGCCGGCCGGTCGAGCATGCGGAACCAGCTGCCGAGCACGCCCGGCCTTCTGATCTCGCGGCCAAGAAACATGTTGTCGGCAATCGACAGAGCCGGAGAAAGCGCAAGGTTCTGATAGACGGTCTCGATGCCCGCCTCACGTGCCTCCATAGGCGACCTGAAGTGCACCGGTTTGCCCTCCAACGTGATCTCGCCTTCGTCGGGCGTGACTGCACCGGAAATCGCCTTGATGAGCGACGACTTGCCGGCGCCATTGTCGCCGATGACGGCGAGGATTTCGCCGGGATAGAGGTCGAAGTCTGCGTTGTCGAGTGCGGTGACGCGTCCGTAACGCTTGACGAGGCCGCGGGCGGTAAGGATGGGTTCAACAGCCATGATTACACCGAAACCTTTCTGATCCACTGGTCGATTGCGACGGCGGCGATGATGAGCACGCCGGTCAGCAGGACTTTCCATTGGGGGTCGGCCCCGAGCATATTGAGTCCCATAGACACGACGCCGACGATCATCGCGCCGAACAAGGTGCCGAGGATGGAGCCGCGGCCGCCGAAGAGCGAGATCCCGCCGATCACAGTCGCGGTGATTGCCTGCAGGTTAAAATCGGTGACGGCTGAGGACGGCGAGATGGAGCCGTTGCGGCCGATCGACACCCAGGCTGCAAAAGCGGCGATGACGCCCGAGATTGCATAGACCGTGAGCAGCACGCGCTTGGTTTGGATGCCGGAGAGCTTTGCCGCTTCCGGATCATCGCCGACCGCATAGACGTGCCTACCCCAGGCCGTGTGGTTGAGAACATACCAGAGCCCGAGTACCAGCAGCACCATCGCGATGACGCCGAGCGTCAGGACCGCATTGCCGACCTTGAAACTGAGCGCGAAGAAATGCAGCAGCGGCGCCTGCGCATCCACGTCCGCATCGCGGATCGTCTCGTTTGCCGAGTAGATGAAATTCGTCGCCATGACGATGTTCCAAGTGCCGAGCGTCACGATGAACGGCGGCAGCTTCATGTAGGCGACGAGGAAACCGTTGAGCAGGCCGCATACGCCGCCAACCAGCATGCCGAGGATGACAGCAATCGGCGTCGGAATTCCGTAAGTGATCGCAAAGTTGCCCATGATGACGGCGGAAATGACCATGATGACGCCGATCGAAAGATCGATGCCGGCGGTCAGGATGACCAACGTTTGGGCCGCGCCGAGGATACCGACGATTGCGATCTGCTGCAGGATAAGCGTCAGCGTGTAGGACGAGAAGAACCGCCCGCCGATCGCTATGCCGAAGATGATGATCGCCAGCACTAGCACTATCAACGGCACCGCTGCCGGCGTCGAATGCAGGAAGTGCTGCGCACGTTTCAGAAATGAGATTTCCTGGTGTTCAAACGACGCGACATTCTTGTCGCTGCTGTCAAGAACCCGTTCGAAGTCCTGTGCTCCGGTCATTTTTCCTCCTCCGCTTTCGCGCCGAACCGCGCGCGGAAGCTATTGCCCATATTGCTCCGGTCTTCGAACGCCGGTTCTTGTGGCAAGAGCTTATCGTCTGTCGAAAGCGGCCGGGGATCGAGCCCCGGCCGGTGTTTTGGCTAGAGAACCAGGCTCAGCCCCAGCACTTGTCGGTGCCGACCTTGGTGTCGATCGATTCGACGCCGGAAACCGGCTTGTCGGTGACGAGCGAAACGCCGGTGTCGAAGAAGGACTTGCCTTCCGTCGGCTTCGGCTTTTCACCGCTGTCGGCGAACTTCTTGATCGCCTCGACGCCGAGAGCCGCCATCATCAGCGGGTACTGCTGCGAAGTGGCGCCGATGACGCCGTCCTTGACGGACTGGACGCCCGGGCAACCACCGTCAACCGAAACGATCAGCACATTGCTCTCCATTCCGACAGCCTTCAGCGCTTGGTAGGCACCAACAGCGGCCGGCTCGTTGATCGTGTGGATCACGTTGATGCTCGGATCCTTCTGGAGAAGGTTTTCCATGGCCTTGCGGCCGCCTTCTTCGTTGCCGTTGGTCACATCGTGACCGACGATACGCGGATCGTCCTCATCGCCAATCTTGTTCGGGTCCTTGGTGTCGATGCCGAAGCCCATCATGAAGCCCTGATCGCGCAGGACGTCGACGGTCGGCTGCGACGGTGTCAGATCGAGGAAGGCGACCTTGGCGTCCTTTGCCTTGTCGCCGAGTGTTTCCTTGGCCCACTGGCCGATCAGCTTGCCGGCAAGCAGATTGTCGGTCGCAAAGGTCGCGTCAGCGGCATCAGCCGGATCGAGCGGCGTGTCGAGAGCGATGACCAACAGGCCGGCGTCGCGCGCTTTCTTGACCGACGAAACGATGCCCTTGGTATCGGATGCAGTGATCAGAATGCCCTTTGCGCCATCGGCAATGCAGCTTTCGATAGCGGCAACTTGGCTCTCACTATCGCCGTCGATCTTACCGGCGTAGGACTTCAGCGTAACGCCGAGCTCCTTCGCCTTGGCCGTTGCGCCTTCCTTCATCTTGACGAAGAACGGATTTGTGTCCGTCTTGGTGATGAGGCAGGCGGAAACATCCGCGGCCATGGCCGGAGCGGAAAAGGCAACGCCGAGTGCAAGCGCGCCGAAAGCCAGAACTGATTTCTTCATGAACTCCTCCCAGAGATTAGCCGGAACGCCCGCATGGCAGAACCGGAATTTGAGACACAGGACGACATCGCGGATTCAGTCAAAGGCCTCCTCCAAAGCCGTCCCATACTGTTGACGATCGCAATTAAGAACGAAAAGAAATTCGCTTGTCAATAAATAAATCCAATTGAATTATTAATTCCATGTGGCATGTTGATTAAAAATCGGGCATAGGCCAATGAACGGGAGGAGTGGCCAATGTCGTCCTTGGACGGTCCGACGCACGCGCCGGGCACACCACCAATTCTAAATCCGGCGGGAGGCGCGAACCAGGTCAGGGTGCGCGCCTATAACGAGCGGCTGGTCCTTTCGCTGGTGCGCCTCTACGGCTCGCTTTCGAAGGCCGATATCGCACGCCGCAGCGGCCTTTCTGCTCAAACCGTTTCCGTCATCATGAGGGAACTGGAGAGGGAGGGGTTGCTTTCAAGAGGCGAGCCCGTTCGCGGCCGCGTCGGCCAGCCGTCGATCCCGATGCGTCTCAATCCCGACGCCGTCAATTCCTTCGGCGTAAAGATGGGCCGGCGCAGCGCCGATCTGGTTTTGATGGATTTCGTCGGACGCATCCGCATGCAGTTGCACCGGACATATGCCTATCCGCAACCGGACGAAATTCTCGCCTTTATCATTTCCGGTATCCGGGAGCTTGAAAGCAGGCTCAGCGACAGGCAACGGAGCCGGGTCGCAGGAATCGGCATTGCCGCGCCCTTCGAGCTATGGAACTGGGCAGACGAGGTCGGTGCGCCGGAGGGCGCAATGGAAGTCTGGCGCGGGTTCGACCTGCAGGCCGAAGTCGCCGCGCGCGTTTCTTATCCGGTCTATCTGCAAAATGATGCGACCAGCGCCTGCGGTGCGGAGCTCGTCTTCGGCGTCGGCCCGTCCTATCCGGATTTCGTCTATTTTTTCATAGGGTCTTTCATCGGCGGCGGCATTGTCCTCAATTCGGCCATCTTCTCCGGGCGCACAGGCACCGCCGGCGCGATCGGACCGCTTCCGGTACGCGGCAAGAACGGCGAAAACCGCCAGCTTCTCGATATCGCCTCGATCTTCGTGCTCGAAAACATGCTGCGCGAGAAAGGCATCGATCCTCAGCCGCTTTGGTATTCTGCCGACGACTGGATTGACTTCGGCGAGCCGATGGAAACCTGGATCCAGGACACTGCGAAAGCGCTGGCTCAGGCGGTCGTTGCCGCTGCCTCGATCGTCGATTTCAGCGCTGCCGTCATCGACGGCGGCTTCCCCGGCTGGGTGCGCACGCGTATCGTGAACGCGACAATCCGCGAGGCCGCGAAACTCGACCTGCAGGGTGTTGTGATGCCAGAGATCATCGAGGGCGTGGTGGGCGCGCAAGCGCGCGCGATTGGTGGCGCGAGCCTGCCGATTTTTGCGCGCTATCTAACCGACCAGAACGTGCTTTTCAAGGAGATTGAAAATGCTGAAGGGACTTGATCCGCTCTTGAGTCCGCAACTGCTCTCGACATTGCGCGAGATGGGCCACGGCGACGAGATCGCCATCGTCGACGGCAATTATCCGGGTGTCGAGCATGCGCGGCGGCTGATCCGCCTGGACGGCCACGGCATCGTGCCGGTGCTCGACGCAGTTCTAAGCGTGCTGCCGATCGACGATTTCGTGCCTGAGGCGATCTTCCGCGCGACCGTCAAGGCCGAGCGCGACAAGCTCGATCCCGTGCATGAGGAAATGATCGACTGCTGCGCCAAGCACGAGCCGCACCGCGACGTGACGCCACTTGTCGGCCAGGATTTCTACAATCGTGTGCGCGCCGCCCACGCCGTCATTCAGACGAGCGAGCCGCGCCTCTACGCCAACATCATCCTGCGCAAGGGCGTCATCTACCCGAAGGCTGCCGGCGAACATGTCAAGACGACCGTCGAGCCTTTCGACTATTGACGCTCAAATCTCGCCCGCCTGCGGTCCCCAGACATCTGTCAGCGCGAAGCCGCCCGAGTGCGGGTCGAAAGGGTCGAGCGCCACCTGCGACAGGCCGAAAGTGAAACCGCGGCCGGTGATCGTCGGGATGATGGCCGGGCGGCCTGCAACTTCGGTTATCGCCTGCAAGCCGACCTCGAATTCAGAGCCGATGATCGAGCGCGACTTGAAGATGTCGCCGGCCTTGGCCTTGCCGCGCGCATGGAGGGCCGCCAGGTTCGCCGAACTGCCGGTGCCGCAGGGCGAGCGGTCGGCGCGGCCGGGCCACATCGTCGTGCAGGTGCGCACCGCGCCATCCGGCTCGCTATCGCGGAACATCACATAGGCAACGCCGGAGATCGCCGGAATTTCCGGATGCACGACCGGGATATCACGATTGATGATTTCCTTGAGGATCATGCCTGCCTGAACGAGGCCTGCGGCATTTGCCTTCTCGATCGTCAGGTTGATCTGGCGGACATCAATCAGCGCATAGAAGATGCCGCCATAGCAGATGTCGGCTTTGACCTTGCCCCAATGCGGCGTTTCGATCTCGATGTCCAACTGATGGACGAAGGCCGGAACCATGGTGAGCCGCACCTTCTCGCAGCGACCGTCGCGGCAGGTTGCCACCGCCTTAACCAAACCGGCAGCGGTCTCGAGTGTAACGACCGTTTCTGGTTCCTTCATCTCGACGATGCCGGATTCGAGCAGCGCGGTGGTGACGCAGATCGAATTCGAGCCGGAACTCGCATGCGCCTGATCCGGCTGAAGAATGACGAAGGCTGCATCGGCATCGGGATGCTTGGCGGGCAAAAGCAGATTGACGGACCCGATCGGCGCGCCGCGCGGCTCGAGGCAGAGGAAGCGGCGAAGCTCAGTGCCCTTGGGATCCGTATTCAACCAATGAAGCTGTGCGGCGACCGTCTCACCGGGGATCTTCGGCACGCCGCCGATCGCGACCCTGCCGATCTCGCCTTCGCAGTGAACGTCCAGAAGCTGGATGGTACGCTTCCACCTCATTTTTTACTCCCCTCAAACGTGACGCGTGACGCCGCCATCGACGCGGATATTCTGACCCGTGATGTAGCCCGCGCCATCAGAGAGCAGGAAGGCTGCGGTCTTGGCGATTTCTTCCATATGACCGATGCGCTTCATCGGGATCTTGTCGGCGGTTTCAGGCTTGTGGTTGAGGCTGTCGATATAGCCGGGCAGGATGCAGTTCATGCGGATATTATCCGCAGCATACCGATCCGAATAAAGCTTCGTGAACGCGCCTGCCGCCGCGCGATAGGTGCAGGAAACGGGGAAGATCAGCGACGGCTCATAGGCGGCGAAGGTCGTGATGTTGACGAAGGCGCCCTTGCCTTGCTTCAGCATGACAGGCGTCACGAGGCGTGCCATGCGCACCAGCGACAGGATCATCATGTCGGAACCGAGCGTCCACATCTCGTCAGTAATGTCCAGGAGATCGCCCTTCGGCGGATGACCGGTGTGGTTCACGACGGCGTCGATGCGGCCATAGGTCTTCATCGTCAGGTCGAAAATCGCCTGGATGTCTTCGGCTTTTTCCGCCACGCCTCGTGACGCAATGCCGCCAAGCTCGAAGGCCAGCTTTTCGCAGCTTTCGGAAGGCGACATCAGGGCCAGAAGATAGCCTTGCGCGGCCAGTTCGCGGGCGATCGCCTCGCCCATGCCGCGGCCGCCACCGGTAATCAGCGCTACGGGCTTCGTGCTATCGGACATTGGTTCCTCCTAATATCGGTTTATGCGGAAGGGGATTATGTCGACCGTGGGTTTGACGCCCATCACCATATCGGCGATCAGCCGCGCTGTCGTCGCCGAAAGCGTCAGGCCGAGATGGCCGTGGCCGGTTGCATACCAGACGCCGGGCATCTTCGATGAAGGCGAGATAATCGGGATCGTATCCGGCAGTGCCGGGCGATGACCCATCCACTCGGTCGTCTCTTCGATCTTCAAACCCGGCAGCGCGCGTTGCGCATGGCGCACGAGCACCCGCGGGCGGCGGAAATCCGGGAGCGCGTCGAGACCCGCCAGTTCGACGTTGCCGCCGACGCGAATGCCGCCGGCCGTCGGCGTGACCATGAAAGCGCGATGCGGCCAGATAATCGAATAGCGCATCGAGATGCCGGGCTTCATGATCTGCGTGTGATAGCCGCGCTCGGTTTCCAGTGGGATCGGCTCGCCAAGCTTTGCGGCAAGATCGCGCGTGTGCACGCCGGCTGCAAGTACCACCGAGTCGACCTCGATGCTGCCACCGCCTTCGAGCAGTACGACAGCATCGCCCGCCGGCCTGCGTTCGATATTGCGCACGGTACCCGGCACGAAGCGCGCGCCCGCCGCCTGAGCGGCATCCGCAAGCTTGACTACCAATTGGTAGGGATCACGGATCGATTTATTGTCCGGCAAAAGCACGGCCATGGCGATCGAGGGCGAAAGCTCCGCCTCGTAGTGCCGGATCGCGCCGCCGTTCAGGACCTCGAAATCGAAGCCGTAGCGCTGCATCATCTCGATATGGTCGCGGTCGGCGGCGAATTCAGCTTCCGTTTCATAGATGGCGAGGCAACCTTCCTCCGTCATGAGTTCCGGCGCGCCGATTGCAGAAAGCATGGTTCGGAAATCGCCAGGCGCTTGGCGGGTCAGACTCATGCCCGCATCTTCGATCTCGCGCAACCGGGACGGGCGGCCGGCAGCAATGAAGCGCAGCAACCATGGCAGCATTTTGGGAGCGTAAGAAGGCCGCACCCAAACCGGGCCCTGGGGGTCCATCAGCCAGCCGGGAATCTTCTTCCACGTCGCCGGACCGGAACCCGGCGCAAAATCGAGCGCGATGCTCGCCATGTTCCCGTAGGACGCGCCACGACCCGGTTCGCCCTTGTCGATCAACGTCACCTGAAATCCGCGCCGCTGCAGCTCGAAAGCAATCGACGCCCCAATTACGCCTGCGCCGACAACGGCGACGGTCTGCTTCCTCTCATTCGCCATATCATCATCCATCAAGGCAAGGCCTGAGCGCCACGATTTCCCTGTGATATATCAGAATGGGATGAATGCCTATGAGGAATTTTATTGTGTCGGCAAGCCGGCGCCGACAGTATCGCCGACAGAGCCCGCGGTATTTTCCATCGACTGGCCGAAGCGCTTTAGCTGGGCATCATAGTTGCGGCGCGTGCGCGGATCGAAGATCGCAATCGGCGTGCTGACGGCAACGCTGGCCGCACTTCCGACCGTTTGCGCGGCGCCCATTGCGACCGCCCCGACCGCTTCGCCGAGACCGACCTGCGAGTCCGTAATCGTCTGGCCAGCGATCAGCCGGTCTCCGATCAGCTTCACCACTTCCGGACTTTCAGCGAATTTGCCGTGGTTCAGCCGGTCGCCGCCCTTGAGCTTGGTGAGATCGAGGACGGTAATGCCCGCCGCCTCGAGCTTGCTGCGATAGGGCTCCGCCGAAGGATCGATCTGGCCGAGGCGATCGACATTGCCGGAAATGCGGCGCGAAAGTGCCAGCGCACGGTCGTCCCGCGAAACGAAGATGGTGAAGTGCGGCCTCTCCTCGCCGAGGCTCACGAACTGCCGGCCGAAGACATCGACGTCGAGATCGGGGGAGGCAAGGATGACGTTGTTGATCTTGCTTGCGACGTGCCCATCCCGGATCGCCATCTGGCGCAGCGCCTCGACCGTCAGCCAAGTGCCCATCGAATGGGCCATGATCGTGATATCGCTGACTGCCGGATTCTGGGCGGTGCGGCGCAGCAGCTCTTCCAGCGCATCGCGGGAATAATTCGTGCTTTCCTTGTCGTAGTTGTAGTCGAAGATGCTGCCGCGCGACGGCCAGGTGAAGACGACCGGCGCCACGTCCGCATGCGAATCGTGAACGATCTGCGCGAAGCGGTAGACAGCATCCTCGTAGAGATTGTTGAAGCCATGGACGAAAACCAGCACACGGCGGCTCTTCGGCATATGGCTCTTCAACCAGACCTCGCCTGCCCGTTCGCCTTCCAGCGGATCGACCGAGACGGTGACGAAATCGCGGAGCGGATCTGCCGGCAGGCGCTTTGGCCATTGCACCTGACCGATCTTGCGATTGGCATCCGGCGGTATCGAAACGTTGACCGCATTGACCATCAGGCCGGTGCCGCGCTCGCCGGAAAAGAGGACGGCGGGATCGTTGTCCCGTGCGCGCGTGGTTGCGACAAGAAGATCGACTTTCGAGGTGCCCGGCTGCACCGACCCCACTGGCGTCATCACGCCGATGTGCCGTCCGCCGCAGGCCGATAACAGGAAGGCAGCGAGCGTGAGGCTCGCAAGCGTCTTCTGCATGGCCCCCGATCCGTCAAACATGCCTACTCCAACATCGACGCCTGGCTGAACGCACTACGGCTGCTGCTGCTCAAATAAGCCGTGGGCGCGAAGAGAGTCAAATAAGGCAACGGCTGGATGGCCATCGCGTAGATGGGCAACTGATTTTCCAGGGCTGAAATAGAAAAGAGCCCGGCGCGGGAGGAGGTGCACCGGGCTCTTGATCCTGACTGGCAACTGGGAGGAGGAGTGTTACCAGTCTGCGTAAGAGCGCTGGGAGGAGGAGTGCGCTGCTTACGAAGCTATTAATACCTAATCGATTTGATCGAGAACAGGGTTATTACCGCAATGCAGCAATGCGTCTTTCGCATGGCTCGGCGCCGAATTTTGCGAAGACGCCTCATTTTGCAGCAATTTTGATCAGCTGGTCAAAAAATCATTCCGACAGAGCGCGATAGCCTAGCGCCGATTTTTCGCCTCATCCCCAAAATCCGCCAGCATCTTCCAAAGATCCGCAAAAAGCTCTCGGGCAAAGGCCTCCAACGGGCCTTCTGACGGACGTTCCTGCCAGCGTTCGCCGCCGACGCGCAAGGCTCCGATGACGACCGCCGAGAGGAGGCGCATGCGTGCCCGGACTTCCTTCCCTTGGCCGCCTCTTGCGATCAGTGCTTCCGTCAGCTTCTGCTCAAGTTTTGCATACTTCATCTGATCGCGCGCTTTTAGCACCGGCGTGCGACGGATGAGTTCGCCAAGGGCGAGACCGCGTTCATTGGCAGAAGCGACGACGGTCTCCACGATCGCTTCTTCAACGACCTTCAGGGGCGGCTCGCTCTTCGGCCTTGCGGCGATGGCAGCCATCAGATGGCCGGCAAAGGAATCCTGCCAGGCGAAGACGACCTCTTCCTTGGAGGGGAAATAGTCGAAAAAGCTGCGCTTCGATACGTCGGCGGATTCGGTGATGTCCTCGATCGTCGTGGCATCGAACCCGCGTTCGAGGAACAGCGTCATTGCCGCCTGCTCGATGCGCTCGCGCGTCTGCCGCCGCTTGCGTTCGCGGCGGCCTTCCGTCGCGCCGGCTTTTTTCAATTCAGTCATCTGCGTTCGGATGCCTCAGCCGTCAGTCGCTTTGGCGGCCGCGCCAATTTCCTCTTCCCTGCGATGATATTTGAAGCGCTCCCGCGAGAGCTCAAGCGGCTTGCGGCGCGAAATTCTGTAGACTGCAGCAGGCGGCAGGTTACGCATCGTGCCGCCGATATGCGTTGCCTTGAGCCCCATGCGGTCGAGGATCGGACGCGGCACGGGGCAGCGCGGCCCATAAGTGAACTGATAAAACGCACCGCCGGCCCGCATGTAGGTGAAAGCACCGGCAAGGATGGCGGTGATTTTGCGTGGCGACATCGAAAGCAGCGGCAGACCGCTGATCACCGCCCCCACCGGCTCGCCTTCGAAGATGTCGGCGTGAGCCAATTGCCCCGCGTCCATCTGCAGGACGCGAGAGTACGGAAAGCGTGCTTTAAGGTTGCTGATGAATTCAGGCCCGTATTCGATCAGCGTCAAATCCGCCTCTCTGACGCCTCGGGCGAGCAGCGCGCGTGTGAAAACACCCGTGCCAGGTCCCAGTTCGATGATCGGCCCGTCAAGCGCGGCGATCTCCTTCGTCATCAGCTTGGCGAGCGAAACCCCAGAGGGAGCGATCGCGGCGACGCGGAGTGGATTGCTTACCCATGAGCGGAAGAAATGCAGGAAATCGGAGCATACAATGTCTGCGGTCATGTTGATTAGCCCACTTTTTTTGAAATGCAATGTGATTATCCAGCCGCCATCGCCTTCAGAATGGCAATTCCAAGGCGTCACTGGTCCGGCGCAGCGCACGTCCAGTCTTTCATCCCAATTGGATCGGATCCTATCCTTCAATTATTGCAGTTTTATATCTATTGCATTTTTGCATTTAGTGCAACTCATATGAGCCGAGTTCATGGAACGGCCGTATACAGATGCTGCCACACCGGCCAACAAGCCGTTTCACCTACCTTCAAAGAGAGCATCCTGTCGCTGCCCTATCGATCGTAGACCGCGCGATAGCCTTCTGACGAGGCGCAGGCGTCATACTGCCTGCGCGCAGCGTCGCGTGAGAGCGCTTCCGCTTCGGCGCCATGGTAATCGCCAGTCATCTGTGCGCGCAGTTTGTTTTGCTGCATCGCTTCGCCGTACATCGCATTGGCTTCGCCGATGCACATGGCGTGGGCAACGAATGGCGGATTGACCGGGCTGCCGACGGGATAAAGAACAGGTTTCTCGGCATAGCTGACGCATCCGGCAAGAACGGCCGCGATCGGCGCTATCGAAATCACAACCAGGGTTCTCGCCTTCATAATTCTCTCCAATGCGCCCGCTCCGCACCATCGCGGCGCAGAACGCAGATACAGGCGCAAGATTGCGCGAAGCTAAGCAAAGGAGATCGATGGCCGTAGCAGGATGGTCTCCCAGCCACTTACATTTGCGGCTGCCCATTCGTCGTTGACTTCCCGGATGATGAGAGGAAAATGTCCTTCTATGCGTCCCACGCAACATAAGGAGTGCCTACGATGACGATCGCAGGAAAACTTCAGGACTATATCGCCGGTGAGGGTATCGCTTACGACACCGTCGCTCATCACCGCACAGCAACAACCAGCCAGTCGGCGCAGGCCGCGCATATTCCCGGCGGCAGGCTGGCCAAATCCGTCGTCGTACATCACGAAATGGGGTACGTCCTAGCCGTTGTCCCGAGCACGCACCGGATCGAATTCTCCACATTGCAGGATGTGATGAACCGGCGCCTTGGTCTCGCCTCGGAGGAGGAGGTCAGCTCGCTTTTTTCCGATTGCGACATCGGCGCAGTGCCGCCCATCGGCCCCGCTTACGATGTGCCGGTGATCCTCGACGAAAGCCTCGGCGACGCGAGCGACGTCTATTTCGAAGGTGGCGACCACAAGACACTCGTGCATGTCAGTGGGCCTAACTTTCGCAGCCTGATGAAGGATGCGCAAATCGCCCGCTTCAGCCACCTGCCGTAGACGATCCTGGGCCTGCTCTCAGCAGTGAGCTAACCAACCGATGCTCCTACGTCAGGTTGGAACGCCCATGCCGAATAGGTGAATCGGCGAGCCTCCGCCTTGATCTCGGTGTCTGCTGGGGAAGCTGCCAGGAACCCGCCGTGAGGGCCGGCTCCACAACGTGGAGTTCGGCCGTTACGCCTGCACGCCGGAGGGCTCGGTGCATGCGCACCGTATCGGACAGAAGTAGGTCGCGCGTTCCCGTCGCCAGGCTCGCAACGACCAATGCCGATGGCGGATAACTTGTCAGGACCTCGGTATAATGCTTCGAAGGTCCGTCTCGGACCCTTCGAGACGTTTGTCATTCGTGGCCGCCATTCAACGCGATTACGGCGATGCACACTCCGGAAGGCGCAGCGGCTTCTTTATCTTCGCGAGCTCTTCTGCCTTGGCGCAGTCCGCAAAGCCGGCGAGCCGCATGGTTTCGATCAACCGCTGGCGCTCCGCTTCATTGAATCCGGGCTGATTGACAAGTCCCTCGACGGTCAAATTGGGAAACCGCCTGAGTGCGTCCGTTACTGAGACCTTCGCCTCTTCAGTTCGGCCAATAGCCGCAAGCGCGCCAGAACGCATCACCCAGTGTTTCCTTCCATAGTTTTCCGGCGTCAAGCGGTCCAGCATCCGCAGGGCATCCTCATACCGGCCCGCCATGAAGTAGGCGTGAGTGAAAATCCTGGCACTCCACATCGGGAAACCGGGGTTGAGACTGACCGCCTTGTCGACCAGTTGCGCGCCGCGCTCAGGCTCGCCGAAGGTCGAGGCCCAATCGATGTAGAAAGTCAGAACTTCGAACTGGCCGGGAGCGAGGCGCAGTGCGGTATCGAACTCTGCCTTGGCGCGTTCCAATTCTCCTTTGTCACCCAAAGTGCTCGCGTAGACGACATGTGCCTCTGCATCGCTCGGATCGAGCCGGACGGCGCGCTCGGCTGCCTCGGCAGAAAGAGCCCGGTTCTTGTCGGGTTCAACCCCAAAACCGGCCAAGATAACATGGGAATGGCTAAGTTCGACCCAGGCGCGGGCAAGGCCGGGGTCCAATTCGACCGCGCGGGTGAGCAGCTTGACGGCCTCCTCGACATCCGCCTGATTGACTTGCTCGAGTTTTTCGGTGCCGAGCAGATAAAATTCGTAGGCATTGAGATTCTCGGGCGGCTTTCGGTGGGCGGTGATGCGGCCCGCCTCCTGGACCAAACCTGCGCCGCCGCCGAGGCGGTTCGAAATCTGCTCGGAAATTTCGATCTGGATTGCGAACAAGTCCTCGTCCGGGCGGTCCCAGCGCTGCGACCAAATGTGTTTGCCCGTTTTGGCGTCGATGAGCTGCGCCGTAATTCTTACGCGGTCAGGCTGACGCTGGATGGAACCCTCGACCACAAATCCTGCGCCAAGCGCCTTACCCACTTCACTCGGCACGGCTGGTTGGTCCCGGCATTGTTCAGTCGAGTTACGGGCGATCACCTGGAATTCAGGGAACCCCGCCAGATCGGTGATTATGTCGTCAGTGAGGCCATCGGCGAGGCGTCCGGTCGCCTCGTCGCCGCCATAGTTGTCGAACGGCAGCACCGCTACCGACGGTTTGCCGCCTAATGTCGCAGTCGGCCAGAATTGCCAGGCCGTCCCGGCCAAAACCAGAATAAGGACTGGCACGGCTGCTGCTGCCCAAACCCAGCGCGGAGGCCATGACTGCGCTGGTTGGCGTGGGGCTTGTCCCTCAAGGATAACGCGGAAGGCCTGCACCGGTTCGGCGATATTCTTCACCTTCTGGTCGCCCATCGGCTCGAAGCCGAAAGCTAGCTTCTTCTCAACCTCCCTGGCGACCTTTCCCGAGACGCAGATGCCGCCCGGGTCTGCCAACTGCTGAAGCCTGGCCGCGACATTGACGCCCTCGCCATATCGGTCCTCGCCGTCGACGATCACCTCGCCGAGATTGATCCCGATCCTGACCCGGATCCGCTGGTCCTCGGGAACGGCTGCATTCCGTTCCGCCAGCCCGCGCTGCAGCGAGACGGCGCATTCCACGGCGTCCACCACGCTGCCAAATTCGGCGAGGATCCCGTCGCCCATAAGCTTGAAAATCTGGCCGTGATGGCGGGCAATCTCCGGCTCAAACAGTTCCTTGCGTCCGGCACGAAGGCGCTCGAATGTGCCAGCCTCGTCGCGTTCCATCAGCGCGGAATAGCCCACGACATCAGCAGCGAGGATGGCGGAAAGCTTGCGGTCCATTGGTTCGGCCTAACTTCACCGGATTATAGGACTGGTCGCACTTAAATGAAACGACCGACCTCAACAAGCGCTTCAGGGGAACCCGCGCTTCATCCAACACTTCTACTGAACGCCGCAGGCAGTCCCCCCGGTGTGGAATGCCCATGTGAGCCCGATTGTTCGTGTGCCTCCTGCAAGTCGCTTGCAATGTGAGGATCGTCGTCGAACGCGGCCCCACGGACCGGTGTGGGCGAAGCGGCGCATGGCCTAGCCGTAGCCTTAGTCCATTTCCGCAAGTTTCGAGACATTCGAGCTGGCCTCCCGGAATGGCCGACTCGGGTCCAGACTGTGTAAAAGCGCTGTTTATGAAAGGTTTAAGACGCTCGAAAAAACGCGTCATGTCGCCGAGCTTCGTGTCGCGCATCGAGGCGGCAAGAACGCTTCGGAAACACAATCCGGGAACGTGCCGGGAATGCCAGGAACGGCGTTTATGGAAGCCTTAGGGAAAAATGGCGCACCCGACGGGATGAAACTGAGAACTCGTATGTCCTTACCATAGCTACAGATTTCTAGCTGGGGCCAAACGGCATCGGCAGGCCGCTTCGCCGATAGCGGTCACAGATCGGACGGAAGTGACCGTCGAGGAATGGCAGCGGGGGCCGACACCTGCGGTGAAAGCGCGAAATCGGGCGCCGACCTTGTTCAGGATCGCTTCCGCCAGGGTTGCGGCGTGAACGCCGGAAAGGCTCGTCGGCCACGGCAGCTCCTGCGCGTCCCGAAATCCTTGGGGCTTCCCATTCAATGAAGCCTTTCGCCATGGTAGACTTAGACGCTGCAAACTTGGAGAATCGCTAATGGCGGACGATCAACTGAACTCGTTCGCCTGACAATCGTGCAATCCAGGAGGGGCCGCCATGGCGTCGATCGACGAGAAGCATCTCGAAGAGAAGCTGACGGCGCTGGAATCGGCCCGGACCTGGAGTCCGCGGCTCGTATCCAAGCTCGAAAGCCACATCCGTTCGGCAAGCGACTCCGAGCTCCTGCGCATCAATCCAATCAAATTTGCTACCGACAAGACCCTTAACGAGAAGGAGGCGATCGATCTCTTCCTGCACGCCGCCGCGCTAGGTCTCTTCGATATGACCTGGATTCTGATCTGTCCGGTCTGCTCCTGCGTCATCGACAGCTTCCGGGCGCTCAAGAATCTCCGCAGTCGCTGCCGCTGCACCCACTGCCATCTGGATTTGGTGGCGGCTCTCGACGACATGATCGCGATCACCTTCACCGTGAACCCGGCCATCCGCCGCATCGCCTATCACGATCCGCAGACGCTGTCGGCGGAGGATTATCTTTTCCGCTACAGGTCGGCGATTGAGGGCTTGATCCCGGACGGCACGCCTTTCGTCAAGGTGAGGGAGATGCTGAACCGCGGATTAGCCTATATCGAGCCGGGCAAGACGACCACCCTTGAGATAATCGCGGAGGCCGGCGCATTGCATGGCAGCAGTTCCGACAGCGACGCAGGGATCCTGTTTATTGTCGATCCCGCGCTTCCGCCCGGCGAGCAGCGCATTGCAATCCGTGTTGACCTCGAGTCCAGTACGCCGGACACGGGCACCATCGCGGCCGGCAAGGTGATTTTTGAGCTGTCCAATGTCGCGGACAGACGCTTCGAGTTCGGGATCCTCCAGCTGCCGCCCGGCATCGACCGGCCGCCGCCGCTCCACTTCGCACCGTTCCTCTCAGGGAAGCGACTGCTCACGACCCAGACGTTCCGCGACCTCTTCCGCTCCGAGGTGATCCGTGGCCACGAAGGGCTCGGCGTCAAGGACATCGCTCTCCTTTTTACCGACCTGAAGGGCTCGACCGCGCTCTATGACCGGATCGGAGACCTGAATGCCTTTGCACTCGTCCAGCAGCATTTTGACCGGCTGCAGGACGTGACGGTCCGCCACAACGGCGCGATCATCAAGACGATCGGCGATGCGGTGATGGCGGCGTTCCTGAGGCCCGCTGATGCCGTGCAGGCGGCGCTCGACATGCGCAGCGAGATCGCCTCGTTCAACAAGCGGCAGCCAGACAAGGCGCTGATCCTCAAGATCGGCGTCCACAAGGGCGCGGCAATCGCGGTCACGCTGAACGAGCGCCTCGACTATTTCGGTCAGACCGTGAACATTGCTGCGCGCGTCCAGGGCCTCGCCGACGCCGACGAGATTTTTGTCAGCCAAGACGTTTACGACGCGACCGGCGTTCGCGACGGACTGGCGGCTTTTGCGGTCGAGCCGCGAACAGCACAGCTTCGAGGCGTGCAGCAGGAACTGCCGGTGTTTCGGGTGGGGGCCGCCGCTTAAGACGAGTTGACCGCTTGGCCCACGGACCGTGCGTCAGTAAAGCAACTGCGTGCCGCGCCAGTCGTCTGCGAGCGCTGCTGCGCAGACCTCAGGCATGTCCGGCTGCCACCACCGATTTTGAAATGCACACAACTATAAATTGGCGCGCTCGACAGGATGAAACTGAGAACTCCTATGTCATTGTTTGCGCTATATAACTTTTGCGACAGCCGGGAGCGGATGAATGGAATCGGGCGGTATTTCTCCAATACCCACGCGGTCCGAGGCGGCAGAAATGGGGCCGGAAGCGGTCCATCTGCCTCGAAGCCCTGATCTGAGATGGCCGCCGTTCAGCAGCACATCTGCCAACAGCGGCTGCCGACCCGAAGCAGAAGTCCGATCCAGTGCATAATTCAAAAATGTTGAAATTGCCGGAAGGTATGACCGGAACATTGACGCAGCGAGCTCACTCAGCGCGAGGGCCAGGCGGGAATCGGATCGCCTGTCTTAGAAATTCGCCGCGGCCCGACCGTGCCGAAGACTAACGGCCGTGCTATCATGCAAGGGTATGAGATCCGCGAAAGGAGGACCAATGAAACCTCAGATCGACGTGATCACGCTGGCCGTAGAGAACTTAGAGCGGGCGCTTGCATTCTACCGGGCGCTTGGGCTCGAGTCGCCCGGTGTGACAGCAACCGAATTCGCTGGCGACGACACTCACCCCGCGGGGGCAATAGTCATGTTCCGCCTGAACGGGGGGCAGATCCTCGCCCTCTATCCGCGCCGCGAGCTCGCGAAAGACGCAGGCATCACGCAGGGGCCAGCGCAGAGCGGCGAGTTCAGTCTCGGTCACATTGTTGCGACTCGCGACGAGGTGGACGCGCTCTTGGCCAAAGCCAGGGCTGCGGGGGCGCCCGTCACCGCCCTACAGGACCGGCCCTGGGGCATCTACTCCGGCTACTTCCGCGACCTCGACGGACACCTGTGGGAAATCATCCACAACCCAACTAGCACCGACGCCACCACCTGATCGGGCTATATCGAGTGCAGAGACGGTCGCAGTCGAGGCCACAACCGCCAAAAACCAAGAATTTTGCATTCGCACAGCACGTGCGCACATGCCAACTCGTTGCTCATTCGACAAGCAAGCTGCGTTGTCCGCTTCCCACCCCGAGCTGGACATTCAGGTCGCATGAGCCGAACGGCAGCTTTGAGGAAATCTCTGAGCCTGTCTGGATGACGGAAATGGCGGCGCAAAGGGGTCATAGTCCGTTTGCGCCACTGCTGCGAACAAGCAGCGGGATCGGTCGGACGCGCGTCAGTGGCGCTGCGGCAGGAGAGCTGGGGCGTCGCGCGAGCCATAGTCTCAAGAGGCGTGATCTGTGGTATCATAGGCCGGTAAGGCCGGTAAGGCCGGAGGCGCCGGTCCTGCCTGCCTCTGACCTGCGGCTTGCGAGTCGTGAATCTTTATTGAGGCTCAACATGGAGCGGAAGCTCGCTGCCATCCTTGCCATCGATGTTGTCGGGTACTCGGCGCTCATGGAGGCGGATGAAGCGGGCACCTTCGACCGGCTGAAACGTGGCCGCAAAGAGCTGTTCGAGCCGGAAATCGCGACGCGACACGGGCGAATCTTCAAGCTGATGGGAGACGGCCTGCTGGCGGAGTTCGGCAGCGTGGTGGATGCGGTCGAATGCGCGGTCACGCTTCAGCGCGGCATGGCGGAGCGTAACGCGAGCGTCGCCGAAGACCAGCGCTTCGAAGTCCGGATCGGAATCAACCTTGGAGAAGTGATCGTCGAAGGGGACGATCGCTATGGCGAGGGCGTGAACGTGGCGTCGCGTCTCCAACAACTCGCCGAGCCCGGTGGTATCTGCGTTTCGGAGAAGGTGTCCAAGGAGGTCAGGCAGAAGCTGGCGTTTGTGTTCGAGCCCATGGGCGAGCAGCGGGTGAAGAATATAGCCGAGCCGATATACTGCTATCGCGTGAACCTGCACGTTCCGAGAGCCGCTCCGGTCGGCCGACTGGCATCGCTCGAATTGCCCGACAAGCCCTCGATCGCGGTCTTGCCTTTCACCAACATGAGCAACGATCCGGAACAGGAAACCTTTGTCGACGGCTTGACCGAAGACCTGATCACCGACCTGTCTCGCTCAGCCGGCCTCTTCGTCATCGCGCGCAACTCAACCTTTGCTTACAAGGGGCGGTCGGTCGATGTGCGTTTGACCGCGCGTGATCTTGGGGTGCGCTATGTGGTTGAAGGCAGCGCCCGGCGCGCCGCGGCGCGCGTGCGCATCAATGCGCAGCTGATCGACGCGATCGGCGGCGATCATATCTGGGCCGAGCGCTACGACAGCAGCCTCGAGGACATCTTCGCAGTGCAGGACGAGGTCACGGCCAAGATCGTCGAAGCCCTTGTCGGCCGATTGGCCGGACAGCCGGCGCGCAAACGGCCCACGAGTCTCGAAGCCTATGACCTTTGCGTGCGAGCCCGCGGCGTCAGTTTTCAGACCGGGTTAGGCGCGCGGGAAGCGCGCATGCTCCTGGAAAAGGCGATCGGACTCGATCCCGACTATGCCGAGGCACATAGCTTGCTGGCCCTCAATCTTTGGCTCGGCTGGCTGTTCTGGAACGAGCCGAAGGAAACCAACCAGCCTCGCGCGCTGGCGGAAGCGCAGCGGGCTGTGGCGCTCGACCCTAACGATGCGGGGAACCGCTGGGGGCTGGGCATCATACTTGGTCACGAACGGCGTTACGCGGAATCGGATGCCGAGTTCGAGGCAACCTTCAAGCTCGATCCTAATCATGCCGATGCCTGGGCGATACGCTCGGATCTCATCACCCTGAGGGGCGACGCGGTCAAGGGCGTCGAATTCGTGAAGCGGGCGTTGCGGCTCAATCCGCGCCCACCGGGATGGTACTATTGGATGGCAGGCCAAGCCTATTATGCGCTCGGCGACTATCAATCCGCGGTTGAGGCTTTGCGCAAGCCGGAAACCTACCGCACCACGTCGCGGCGCTTGCTTGCGGCAGCCCTCGCGCAGCTCGGGCGCCTGGATGAAGCCCGTCAGGAGGCGGAATTCTTCATGATGAACGATCCCCATTTCAGCATCAGGCACTGGGCAACATCGCAGCCATTCGACAACGAGGAAGTGCTCCAGCGCTTCGTCGAAGGCTACCGCAAGGCTGGCCTTCCCGACTAAAGAGCGCATCATTTTGGATCGCCGGCTTGCTCTGGTCAGGACATAGGCTCGTCTTTTGGCTGTGAGGGCAATGCCCGTGGGTTCCATCGATCAATGTCCGTTGATGGCGCGCGAGTACGACGTTGGTGATGGATCCTGCAATGTCCGCTTTCGAGAAGCCGGAAAAGCAGTTTTGTGACCGACAAGAAGGCGCAAAGCCGCCTTCTCTGCAGTTCTTAGTTTTGTTCTGGAGTGGTAGAAAAATGGCGCACCCGGAGCGATTCGAACGCCCGACCCCCAGATTCGTAGTCTGGTGCTCTATCCAGCTGAGCTACGGGTGCGTGCCAAAGCGGCCGTGCCGCTTGCGTGGGCGATCCTCTAAAGCGTCCTTTGGGCGAATGCAATAGCAATTCGAAAAAAATCATGACTTTGGTTGCGGATGGCTGAGTTGCGGAATTTGCATCACTTTTCCGCCTGGGTGCGCGAACGATAGTCCTCCAGCGAAACCGGCCGGTCGGGGATCTCGATGCGGAACTGCGTGCCGGCCGTTGGTTTTTCGACGAGAGCGATCGTGCCGCCATGCGCAAGGACCAGTTCGCGCGCGATTGTCAGGCCAAGACCCGTGCCGCCGCTGCGCGCCGAACCACGGAAGGCCGCAAAGAGATTCTGCCGGGCCTTTACCGGCATGCCTGGCCCGGTATCATCAACGATGATGCTGACGACGCTGCCGACCCGCTGTGCCGACACCGTGATGCGTTTGACGCCGTCGGAAGCCGTTTCGCCGGTCAGCGCCTGCAACGCATTGCGGCAGAGATTGTGGATCACGCGGAAGATCTGCTCGCTATCGGCATCAATTTCTATGTCCGGCGGCATTTGCTCGGCAAACTCCACGCCGCTATGCGGATCGATCGCCAGCATATCGCGCACCTCCTGCGTCAGATCATAGAGCCTGACGCGCCGGCGGCGCGGCGCCGATTCGCTTGCCTGCCCGAAGGAGAGCACTTCCGTCGTATAGCCGACCGCGCGATCGATCGTGCGCAGCAGCTTCGGTGCAAAGCTCTTTACCATCGGGTCATCGACATCCACGAGACGGTCAGACATCAGCTGCGCCGAGGCGAGGATGTTACGCATGTCGTGATTGATCTTGGAGACCGCAAGGCCGAGTGCCGCGAGATTCTTCTGATGCTTCAGCGTCTTTTGCAGCTCCATTTGCATCGCCGTCAGATGCCGTCCCGCGACCGCCAGTTCATCGCGCCCGCCGTCGCCCACGAAGACATGCTGCGGGTTTTCGGGATCGGCTGAAAATTGCTGCATACTGCCGGTCAGCCTGCGGATCGGGCGGATCAGGATGCGGTTGATGACGAAGAAGATCAGCGTCGCGGTAAAGAGCGAGATCAGCACCGAGAGAAGCAGAACATTGCGCGCGTAGACGAGCATCGCCGTGCGCAAGGGCTTTTCCTTCATCAGCACTTCGACGCCCATGTTCGTCTCGCCCACCGGACCGTAAACGCGGATGATGCGGTTGCCGCCAAAAAGCAGCGTGTCCAGCGCGTCTCCCATGGAACTGATCGGCGTGGTTTTGGTCAGGTCGTATTGCTCATCGACGGATGTCGGCATGCTGCTCATCGCCAGAAGCCGGGAGGTGCCTTCCTTGCGAAGAACGATCGCCTTCGTGCCGGTCGCCGCCAATGTCTCCTTCTGCAAAGCGCGCGGCAGTTCGACGGGCTGTAGACCATCGATGACGATGGCGGCGGCGGCAGCCGTGTTCAGCTTGTCCTCCAGCCAGCGGATGCGCATGGTCGCGATGGACGGGAAGAACACAAGCACTTCGGCGAGCATGATAAAGAGTACGGTCAGCCAGAGCAGTTTGCCCGACAGGCCGCCGAATGCGCCCGCTGGACGGCCATTCACGCTGTCCATCGCACTATCGACGTTCGAATTTTCGCCTTGGTGTTGCTCCGGCATTTGTCATTCCGATCGGCGAAAGCGCCTGACACTCAACCTTTATAATACCCGATCGAACTGCGCTTTCAAATCTTCGCGAACAACGGCATGCCGTTACAAAAGAAAACGCCGCCCGCAGGCGGCGTTTTCTGACGGTCGAAGATACTCAGAACTCTTCCCAGTTCTGGCCGGCGACCGCCGCGTTGCCGTTGAAGGCCCGCGAGACGGTTTTCATTACCCGGCGCGCCGGCGAGGCGACCGGACGATGTTCTTCGCGGCGGGCAACGGCGACCGGCACAGCAGCCGCATTCGATATCCTGAAGCGGGCGATAAGATTGACCAGGCCGTCGGCTTCTGCGGAGAGCTTGTGCGTCGCAGCCGAGGTTTCCTCGACCATCGCGGCATTCTGCTGCGTCACCTGGTCCATCTGGTTTATCGCCGTGTTGACCTCCTTGAGGCCGGTCGACTGTTCCTTGGCGGCGGTGGCGATCGAGTGAATGTGATCGTTGATCGCGATAACTCGGGTTTCGATCTCGCCGAGCGCCTCGCCCGTCGCCTGTACCAGCTTCACGCCGACATGAACTTCATCGCCGGATTTGGTGATCAGCGCCTTGATATCCTTTGCTGCCGTTGCCGAGCGCTGGGCAAGTTCGCGAACTTCCTGCGCGACGACGGCGAAACCCTTGCCTGCGTCCCCGGCACGTGCCGCTTCGACACCCGCGTTCAGTGCTAGAAGGTTGGTCTGGAAAGCGATCTCGTCAATCACGTTGATGATCTGGCTGATCTCGCGCGATGCCTGCTCGATGCGGCCCATGGCATCGACTGCGTTGCGGACGACGACGCCGGAGCGGCCGGCATTGTCCTTCGCTTCCGAGACCATGATGCTGGCCTCCTGCGCCCGTTCCGTCGAGTTCTGCACGACGGCCGTGATCTCATCGAGGGCTGCGGAGGTCTGCTCGAGGGCTGCCGCCTGTTGCTCCGTGCGCCTGGAGAGGTCATCGCTGGCAACGCGGAGCTCGTTGGTGTTGCCATTGATCGCTTCGGTGGTCTCGCGGATCTCGCGCATAGTCGTCTGCAGCGTCTGGAACGTGTTGTTGACGTTCTGCTGCAGCTCGGCGAAGACACCCTGGAAGTCGCCGCGCATGGTCTGCATCAGATCGCCATCCGCAAGACTTGCAATGACGCGGCGGGTTTCGCCGACGCCGGCATCGACGCTCGAAAGCAGTGTATTGATGTTGCCTGCGAACTGATTGAGGTTCTCGTCCTCATAGTCCTTCTCGATACGGCGGCTGAAATCACCAGCAGCCGCGGAAGCGACTACCACGGACATGCTGGACTGCAGGTCATCGCTCTTGGCGCGCATGGCCGTTTCCTGTGCATTCAGACGCTTGATCGCAAGGCCATTTTCCTTGAAGACGGCGACAGCGGCTGCCATCTGGCCGATTTCGTCGTTGCGCCCGGCATAAGGCACTTCCGCCTCGAAATTGCCGCTGGCGACTTCGTTGATCGCGGCGGTGACGCGCTTGATCGGACGGCTGAGATGATTGGTGCCGATGTAGAAGCCCATGCCGACACCTGTCGAAATACCAACGCCAGCAATGGCGAGCACGAGCCAGAACAGCGAGGCACGGAAAGCTTCGATCTCGGCATCGACAGCCTGCAACTCGGCCTTGTCGGTCTTTACAATCGAATCGATCTCGGCCTGGAAGGCCTTTCGGTTCGCACGGTTTGCCTCGTTGTTGCCTTGGGTGTTCGCAGCTGCCGGACCGACTTCGGTGCCGAGGCGGGCCGTCTCGGTGCGGAAAGTGCGAAACTCCTTGGCGCGTTCGACGAGCTTTCCGAAACTTTCCTTCTGGCTTTCGGGAACCAGCGGCGCCCATCCGGCAATGACCTTGTCGATCTCATCGAGATCGGCCATCAGGCCCTTGGCGAAGTTGCCGGTATCCTTGATTTCCTTCGCCGCGTAGATACCGCGGGATTCCATAACCGTCGCAGTCACGAAGCGGTTGAGCCGCTCGCCAGCATAAGCGCGCTGTGAGGCGCTCTTATAGGCGCTGAATTTATTGTTGTACTCGTTCATGGCAACGATGGCGGTCGCGCCGATAATAAGGGCGACAGCTGCCATAACGGAAACGAGCAAATTGATCTTGCCGCGGATTTTCAAAGGAATGCCTCCTGAGGGACTAACGACAGTCTGGAAAGCAAATTCCCAGCCGATAGGATGAAGATCGGCTAAATTTCTTAATGTTACATTTCGAATGCGATGATTTAGTACTACAAAAAATTACCCGTATTATTCGGACATCGACGGCTTTCTTCGCAAAAATTGCATGGACTTGAGAAAAAAATTGCAGATCGCATGTCCGTTAGCGCGGAACCAGCAAAATTCAACCTATCGATGCAGTGAGCGTAATCGTTAATACCAAGATGCGAACTTTCGCAGTGTCAAACGGCCGACTGATGAATCACCGGGTGATAATTGACTTCTTGGGGCTTCATCCGTATAAGCCGCCGCACGTTCGGTCACTTTGGCCTTTGGCCTCGCCCGTTCGAAAAACAACGCTCCTTGCAATATATGCAAATTCAAGAAGGGCCGCACTCCGCGGTGTTTAAATAAATGAAGCGTACCTACCAACCATCGAAGCTTGTCCGCAAGCGCCGCCACGGTTTCCGTGCGCGTATGGCCACCAAGGGCGGCCGCAAGGTCATCGTTGCCCGCCGCGCGCGTGGCCGCAAGCGTCTTTCGGCCTAAGGCCGATTGCCCGGTTAAAGATGGCGGGCGAAATGACGACCACTGACAAAAATATTGCAGGGCGGCTGAAAAGCCGCCCGCAATTTCTTGCTGTCCGCAACGGCGAAAAGCGCAGAGGTGGCCTCTTCCTGCTTGAGGTTTTCGACCGGAACGAGCCCGAGACAGAAGCCCGCGTCGGCTTCACCGTCACCAAGAAACATGGCAACGCAGTTGAACGGAACCGCATGCGCCGCCGCCTCAAAGAGGCGGTGCGGCTTCATGCGGGGTTTGCAATGCAGCCCGGACACGACTATGTGGTTGTCGCGCGAAGAGACTGCCTCACGGCGTCCTTCCAAGAATTGAGCGCGGAGCTTAAGGCACGCGTCGAAAACAAGCCGAAACACAGGCGATCCTCCGACGGACGCCCCAGGAACGTATGATGCAAAACAACCGCAATTATTTCATTGCGATCGCTCTCTCGGTGCTGATCGTTCTCGGCTGGCAGTTTCTTTACATGAATCCGCGGATCGAGGCTCAGCGCAAGGCGCAGGAAGCCCAGAAAGCGCAGCAGCAGACCGAACAGACGCAGGCCCCTGCCGCAGGCGGCCAGCCCGCACAGCAGCAAACAAGCGGCGCCGCGCCGACCGGCCAGGCGGCTGCGACCGCAACGCGCGAGGAAGCGCTTGCCAAGGCGCCGCGTGTTGTGATCGACACGGAAGCGCTCGCAGGCTCCATCAACCTGGCGGGTGCGCGCCTCGACGACCTGAAGCTCAAGGGCTATCACGAGACCGTCGACAAGAGCAGCCCGATCATTACGCTTTTCTCGCCGGCCGATACCAAGGATGGCTACTTCACCGAACTCGGCTATATCGGTAGCGACCAGACCGGCGCGGTTCCCGGCGCGTCGACCATTTGGACGGCGCCGGAAGGCGCCAAGCTCACCGACAAGTCGCCGGTGACGCTGACCTATACCAACGACAAGGGCCTGACCTTTGCGCGGACGATTTCAGTCGACGACCGCTACATGTTCACCGTCACGGACAAGGTGACGAACAGCGGTAGCGCTCCGGCCTCCGTTTCCTCCTACGGCCGCGTTACCCGCTACAACAAACCGACGACGCCCTCCGTTTACGTCCTGCATGAGGGCTTTATCGGCGTCATCGGCGACGGCCTGGTCGAGAGCAAGTATTCTGCTGTCGAGGAGGAAGCTGTCACGCCCGCCAAGTCCACCGGCGGCTGGCTTGGCATCACCGACAAGTACTGGGCCGCGACGATCGTCCCGCCGCAGAAATCGGCTTATGAAGCGCGCTTCTCGCATTTCACCGATGGCCAACCACGCTATCAGGCTGACTACAAGGAAGACGCCGTAACGGTTGCGCCCGGACAGTCCATTGAACTCAAGAACCTCGTCTTCGCCGGCGCCAAGGAAGTTCCGGTCATCGACGGTTACGAGGCCTCCTATCAGATCCCGCGTTTCGACCGCCTGATCGACTGGGGCTGGTTCTATTTCATCACCAAGCCGATGTTCAAGCTGATGGATTTCTTCTTCCGCTACTTCGGCAACTTCGGCGTCGCCATCCTAATGACGACGATTGTCGTCAAGGGCCTATTCTTCCCGCTTGCCAGCAAGCAGTACGCCTCGATGGCGAACATGAAGCGCGTGCAGCCAAAGATGGAGGAGCTCAAAGCCAAGTTCGGCGACGACCGCATGGGCCTGCAGCAGGCGATGATGCAGCTCTACAAGGAAGAGAAGATCAATCCGATTGCCGGCTGCTGGCCGATCGCGTTGCAGATTCCGGTCTTCTTCGCGCTCTACAAGGTCATCTACATCACGATCGAAATGCGGCATGCGCCGTTCTTCGGCTGGATTCAGGATCTCTCGGCTCCCGATCCGACCACGATCGTCAACCTCTTCGGCCTGCTCCCCTTCGAAGCGCCCGCCCTCCTGCATCTCGGGATATGGCCCCTGATCATGGGTGTGACGATGTTCGTGCAGATGCGCATGAACCCGACGCCGCCCGACCCGACACAGGCGATGATCTTCAACTGGATGCCGCTGGTCTTTACCTTCATGCTGGCGAGCTTCCCGGCCGGCCTCGTCATTTACTGGGCCTGGAACAATACGCTCTCCGTTATTCAGCAAGGGGTCATCATGCGCCGCCACGGCGTGAGGATCGAGCTCTTCGACAATCTCAAGGGCTTGTTCCGGCGAAAACCGGCACCATCGAAATGAATGAAAAGCCTCGCTTCGGCGGGGCTTTTTCTTTTCGGCAGAAGAGCGCACCGAGTGCATCGGTTGACAAAATCGCCCGAAACCTGAATGCCATACACGCAATGAATTAGGACGC
The DNA here is from genome assembly GCF_025200715.1 of Rhizobium sullae. Classification (NCBI taxonomy): domain Bacteria; kingdom Pseudomonadati; phylum Pseudomonadota; class Alphaproteobacteria; order Hyphomicrobiales; family Rhizobiaceae; genus Rhizobium; species Rhizobium sullae. The sequence continues at coordinate 74,187 of NZ_CP104143.1, read as the reverse complement.
TGGAAAAGCGGAATGACGCAAAAGAACGAAAAGCCACTCTTCGGGCGCCCATGGATCTTCATCCGTGGCGTGCCTTCCATGAAGTTCCTGCCGCCGGAAGGGCCACTGGAAGTGGCATTTGCCGGACGCTCGAATGTCGGCAAGTCGTCACTCATCAATGCGCTTGTCGGGCATAAGGGGCTGGCGCGTACCTCGAATACGCCGGGCCGGACACAGGAGCTGAACTACTTCGTGCCGGACGGTTATTCCGGCGAAGGCGGCGACCTGCCGCCGATGGCGCTCGTTGATATGCCGGGCTACGGCTATGCGCAGGCGCCGAAGGATCAGGTCGATGCCTGGACGAAACTTGTGTTCGATTATCTGCGCGGCCGGGCAACGCTGAAGCGCGTCTACGTGCTGATCGACAGCCGCCATGGCATCAAGAAGAACGACGAAGACGTTCTGAGCCTGCTCGACAAAGCCGCCGTTTCCTACCAGATCGTACTGACCAAGACCGACAAGATTAAACCGCCCGCGGTCGTCAAGCTGCTTACGGAAACCACCGAGAAGATCAAAAAGCGTCCGGCGGCCTTCCCGCTCGTCATCGCAACCTCCTCAGAGAAGAGCGAGGGATTGGACGAGTTGCGCCAGGCCATTGCGGATACAGTTGAGATTTCCTACTGGAAATGAAGGAGGCGCCCCCGAGGGGCCTCCCCCCTTCGTCCTGCAATGCCAGCCTAATCACGTCTTAGGCAGAAGCACCTTGTCAACGACATGGATAACGCCGTTCGACTGCTTGACATCGGCGATCGTCACATGTGCCGTGCCTCCCATTTCATCGGTCAGCGTGATCTTGCCCATGCTCTCCTTGGCCTTCAGCACGCAGCCGCCCACCGTCTTGATGTCGTGTTCGCCGCCATCGTCCTTGATCATTTTGGCGACGGTCTTCGCCATCGCATCTGCAGCGACCACGTGACAGGTCAGCACCTTGACGAGCGCGGCCTTGTTTTCCGGCTTCAGAAGCGTCTCGACCGTGCCCTTCGGCAGGGCGGCGAAAGCCTCGTTGGTCGGTGCGAAGACCGTGAACGGGCCTTTGCCTTCGAGCGTGCCGACGAGCCCGCCAGCTTTAACCGCGGCGACTAGGGTGGTGTGCTCCTCCGAGTTGACTGCATTTTCGATGATGTTCTTCGTCGGGTACATCGGAGCGCCACCTACCATGGGGTTCTTGGCCTGCGCAGCGAAGGCGGTTGCGGATATGGCAGTGGCAAGCGCGATGTTGCGCAAAGCAGACTTCATCATGATCGTTCTCCTCACGTCCGGCGCCGGTTCGCGTGCGGAATGCCTCGGCCCGCCCGGACACCGAGATGTACGGGGCGATGCAGGAAGAGTTTCAGAGGAGACGATTTTGTCTAGCGGCGATGCGTGGTGCCGCTGGCGACAACTGGTCCCGTCGGCGCACCGGTCGTCGAGCCGCCAAAAGGCTCAAGGCTGACGGCGAGCGTCACGCCTTCGGCAATGTTGCCGCGCAGATCAGCGGGGATGATAAGCTCACCATTTTCACCCGGCTGGAAAATACCGAGCGACCTGGGAGCTCCGCTTCCGGGAACCAGCCAGAGCTCCAGCGATTTTTTCTCTGTGCCGCCGGCCGCGACAGGAACGAGGCGGAGGCGGCCGCTTTCGGCGTGGTAGGAGGCAAGCAGATTCACTTGGCTGTCGGCGGACGACAATTCAGCGACCAGCGACGACGAACCATTCGGCGGAACGACGCCGGAGGCGAAGATGATTGCGCCGATTGCGACGACCAGCGAGGCGAAGGTCAGCGAGCGCCAGAAGACAGCGGAATTCCAAAGGCCCCGCGAGAAGGACCGCGAAAGCTCCGGCTCGCCGAAAAGGCGCGCCTCGATCTGCTTGAAAGTTTCCCGGTCCGGGGTGGCGGCTACCTCATACTCATCGTTGAAAGCAGAGAGGTTCGTTTCCCAGCGGCTGACGATCGCGGCAAACTGGTGGTCCCTGCGCATGCGCTCCTCGACCACACGGCGATCCTGAAACGAAAGAACACCAAGCACGTACTCGCCGGCGAGCACTTCATCACGGGAGCGGCCTCCCTTGCTTTGATCCGGCGATGTCATCGCTCCATGCACTCTCTCAGCTTCAAAAGGCTGCGCCGCAGCCATGTCCGCATGGTGTTCAGCGGAACGCCAAACTGATCGGCAAGTTCCTGGTAGCTCAGTCCTTCGACATAGGCTCTCTTCACCGCCTGCGCCCGATCAGCTTCCAACTCTTCCATGCAGGTGTCAATCCGCCTTCCTTCATCGGACAGCACAGCCTGCTTTTCCGGGTCGAGGCCGGGATCGGGAAGATCGTATTCACTGTTCAACTCATCGGCGACAGGCTTTCGCGCCCGCATCGCATCGATCGCCTGGTTGCGGGCAATCGCTGCAAGCCAGGAAGACGGCGCGCCCTGAGTCGCGACGAAGGCGCCGGAGCGCTGCCAGATCTTTACATAGACCTCCTGCAGGGCCTCCTCGGCTTCAACGCGATCGTTCAGGATACGCAGGCATATGGAGAAAAGTTTCGGGCTGGTCTCCTTGTAGAGATCGGCAAAAGCCCTCCGGTCGGCCATGGCGATGCGGCCTATCAATTGCGCGATTTCATCGCTTGTCATGCCGCGGCCCATCTATCTTTGACACGATGCCAATAAAGGGCGACGGCTCAAATTGACAAGAGGCACAGCAACTAATGCGCCGGGCATTATTCCATCTGTCAAAAACTTGAGATAAAAGGCCGCGATCCATTCTGCGGGGTATGCCATGAACCAGTCCGAAAGCGAAACCCAAGCACGCCTTCTCGCACAGGCGCTGCCTTTCATGCAGCGTTACGAGAACAAGACGATCGTCGTCAAATACGGCGGCCATGCCATGGGCAATCCCGAACTCGGCAAGGCTTTCGCCAGCGACGTCGCGCTTTTGAAGCAGTCCGGCGTCAACCCGATCGTCGTCCATGGCGGCGGTCCGCAGATCGGCGCGATGCTGACGAGGATGGGCATCGAGTCGAAGTTCGAAGGCGGTCTTCGCGTCACCGATGCCAAGACCGTCGAGATCGTCGAGATGGTGCTTGCCGGCTCCATCAACAAAGAGATCGTGGCGCTCATCAACCAGACGGGCGAATGGGCGATTGGGCTTTGCGGCAAGGACGGCAATATGGTCTTTGCCGAAAAGGCGCAGAAAAAGGTCAAGGATCCGGATTCGAATATCGAGCGCGTGCTTGACCTCGGCTTCGTCGGCGAAGTGGTCGAAGTCGACCGCACGCTGCTCGACCTGCTCGCCCGCTCGGAGATGATCCCGGTCATCGCCCCGGTCGCCCCCGGCCGCGACGGCGCGACCTACAACATCAATGCCGACACTTTCGCGGGCGCTATCGCCGGGGCGCTGAACGCCACGCGCCTGCTCTTCCTGACGGACGTTCCCGGCGTGCTCGACAAACAGGGCAATCTGATCAAGGAACTCTCCGTTGCTCAGGCGCACGCGCTGATCGCCGACGGTACGATTTCCGGCGGCATGATTCCGAAGGTCGAAACCTGCATCGACGCGATCAAGGCCGGCGTCCAGGGCGTCGTCATCCTGAACGGCAAGACGGCCCATTCCGTGCTGCTCGAAATCTTCACCGAGCACGGCGCCGGAACGCTGATCGTTCCGTAATTCAAGCTTGGCCCGCGGCGGCGAAGACCGCCTCGGCTGCCTCCTTCAACTTCTCCATCATTGCGCGATAAGGCCCCGGCCCATAACTGACACGGCCGACACCGAGCGTTGCCAGCGTCTTCACATCCGGCACGCCTTGCCGCATCATGATGTTGACCGGCATTGTAACCGCTTCACAGAGCCGGCGGATCAGGTCCCGGTTCGACAATCCCGGCGCAAAGAAGCCGCTGGCGCCAGCCTCAGCATAGGCGGCTGCCCGCTCGATTGCCTCGTCCACCAGCGGCACATGCCGGTCGGGATCGGAGAGTTTGAGGAACAGGTCGGTGCGGGCATTGATGAAGAACGGAATGCCTTTCGTCTCGGCCATCTCGCGGATGGCGCGAATGCGTGCGACCTGCTGATCGATCGGATGCAGCCCGCTACCGCCGACGACCTGGTCCTCGAAATTGATGCCGACGGCGCCTGCATCAATCAGCTTCGCGACGTTGGCGGCGCCTCCCGCTGGCTCGGTCGAATAGGCGCCCTCGAAATCCACGGAGAGGGGCAAGTCGTTGGCAGCAGTGATCGATTGCACTGTTGCGACAAGCGCATCCAGCGGGATTTTTTCGCCGTCGGCATAACCTTGCGCCGCGGCAACCGACCAGCTGCCTGTCGCAAGCGCCTTGGCGCCTGCATCGCTGACTGCCTTCGCCGTACCGGCATCCCAGATGTTGTAGAGGACGACAGGATTGCCCTTCCGATGAAGTGCGCCGAACGCCTTCGCCTTTTCCACGTGATTCATTGAACTTCCTCCTCAAACAGCCCCTGGGGGCCTCATTTTTCCTTCGTGACGTAAAAGCCATTGCTTGCGCCAGAGCCCGCCGCCATATCCGGTCAGCGATCCGTCCGCGCCGACCACGCGATGGCAGGGGATGATGATGGCGAGCTGGTTTGCGCCGTTGGCCCGACCGACCGCGCGCATCATCTGCGGATTTTCCATTTCCCTTGCGAGATCACCATAGCAACGCGTTTCTCCGACAGGAATTTCCAGAAGCTTCGCCCAGACCGCCCGCTCGAAGGCCGTGCCGTTGCCGAACGCCAAGGGTGTCTGGAAATCTGCGGATTTGCGCTCGAAATAGGCCCGCAGCTCGGCATCGATCTGCTCGATCGCAGGCGTTCGCCCGGCGGCAACGGAGGAGTGCGTCTTGCGCTGCAGGTTTTCCAGTTCAGCCGGCAGCGCCTTCCGATCATGGAATTCCAGAAGATGCAGGTGCGTCTGGTCAGCCACCGCGACCATCGGCCCGAGCGGCGTTTCGAACCAGTCGGCAAAGAGCAGTTCCCGATTCTGTGACATGGCAGGCGCCTTGCCAATCAATCGCTGAAACGCGGCGCGAAACCCGCTGCCCGACTCGTAACCGGCATCCAACTGGGCATCGATGACGCGGGCGCCGCCTGCGAGCTGTCTTGCCGCCTCGCCGAGGCGCCGATAGCGGGCGATGTCGAGGAAGGTCACGCCAAGCGATCGTTTGAATGCACGCCGCACGGTGGAAGGATCATAGCCCTTGCGGATCAAGTCGTCCTCGGTCCATCGCGCCGCCGGATCGCGGTCGAGCGCTTCCAGCAGTTCGCCGACGATCGGTTCCCTGCCCGTCTGTTCTAGCGGCTTACAGCGCTGGCAGGGCCGGAAACCGGACTGTATGCAAGTGGCGATGGAATCGTGGAAGAGCGTGTTCTCCCGCTTTGGCTTGCGGGCCGGACAGGTCAACCGACAGAAGACGCCGGTCGTCCTCACGCAGACATAGGCGAGCCCCTCATAATCGGAGCTGCGGGCGATCAGCGCATCATAGAGCGTATCGTCATTGGGGAGATCGAAAAGCATGAAAGCCTTTTATCATCCCTTCCCGTTGCCGTCCGTCGAAAATCGGGCGTCTATTTTTTGTTCGGCAATTTCCTTGGCCCGTGCCATAACGCCGCCATGACCAAGATAGATCGTACTCCGACCAAAGCCGATTTTGCGCATGTGACCGAATGGGTCTTCGACCTCGACAACACGCTTTATCCACATCACGTGAATCTCTTCGCGCAGATCGATAAGAACATGACGGCCTATGTTTCTGCCCTCCTCCAGATGGAGCGGGACGAGGCACGCAAGCTGCAGAAGCAATATTATCTCGATCATGGCACGACGCTGCAGGGTCTGATGATCCATCACGGCGTCGATCCGAACGACTTTCTGGAAAAGGCCCATGCCATCGACTATTCGGGCCTTACGGCTCAGCCGGAATTGGGCGCGGCGATCAAGGCACTTCCCGGCCGCAAGTTCATCTTCACCAACGGCAGCGTCAAGCATGCCGAAATGACCGCTGGTGCGCTCGGCATCCTCGAACATTTCGACGATATCTTCGACATCGTCGCCGCGGATTTCGTGCCGAAACCGGCGCATGTCACCTATGACAAGTTCATGGCGCTAAAACGCGTCGAAACCGGCAAGGCGGCCATGTTCGAGGATCTCCCGCGCAACCTTGTGGTTCCGAAGGCGCTCGGCATGCAGACTGTCTTGCTCGTGCCGAACAATCTCGAGGAAACCGTCGTCGAATGGTGGGAACAAACCAGCGGCGACGAGGATCATATCGATTTCGTCACCGACGATCTGGCTGGGTTTCTGGCAAAGGTTAGGGACTAGGGTTACGAAAGTTTCACTGAGCTTACCCATGTTTGATTGGTCAAATTGACACATTGGCGCTACCTTTCGAGCGTGATCCCCAGCGAGATTGCGAACCCGAAAGGAAATACGATGTCTCGGAACACGCTGACACTGATCGCACTTTCCTCCGTCATGATCGTCGGTGCTGCAGCCGGCGCCAGTTTTGCCGCTCCTGGCGACAGGGCCCGCCAACCGTCGCGCCAGATGATGGGCGACGGTATGCGCGCTGAAGCAATGCGCGAGGTTGCCTTTGTGCGCATGTTGAAGCAGTTCGACACCAGCAAGGACGGCCAGATTTCCAAACAGGAAGCCCAGGACGGCATTGAGAAGGTCTTTGCCGCGATCGATGCAAATAACGACGGGTCGCTGACGCCGGGCGAGATCCGCAAGTACCATGAAGCCCAAATGGAGGACCGCAGGGCACGGGATGACCAAATGGGCGCCAATGACGACAGCGTGCCCAACGCTCCGCGGACGGCCGACAACGGCGACCAGCCGAAGATTCCGAAGCGCGCCGACCGTGATCGAGGCGACGGCGATCGCGGCCGCGGCGATCAGCGCTGGGGGATGCGCGACGGTGGCAGGATGATGTTCACGTCTATGATGCGCCGCGTGGACGCGGACGAGAACGGCCAGATTTCCAAGCAGGAGGCCGAGGCTGCCTTCGACATGTTCTTCATTCGTATGGATCGCAGCAAGGACGGCGTGATCTCGATCGACGACATGCCGGATCGACCGCTCCTGTAAGCTGGAATTTATCGAAACCGATGCCCGTCGCAATTCGCGGCGGGTTCTTTATGACTCATGCTCGTAAAAATCCTGGATGATCTTCCAGGCAGCATCCGCCGAATCGACGAAGCTGATCAGCTTCACGTCGTCAGGCGCGATCGTGCCGAATTCGGCAAGTGCCTCGAAATTGACGATGCTGCGCCAGAACTTCTCGCCGAAGAGAATGAGCGGCATCTTTTCCATGCGTCCCGTCTGGATCAGCGTCAGGCATTCGAAGAATTCGTCGAGGGTTCCGAACCCTCCCGGAAATACCGCGATCGCTTTCGCCCGCACCATGAAATGCATCTTGCGGATCGCGAAATAATGGAAATTGAAGCTGAGCTCCGGCGTCACATAGGCGTTTGGGGCCTGCTCGTGCGGCAGCACGATATTGAGGCCGATCGAGGGGGCGCCTTCATCGGCCGCTCCGCGGTTTCCCGCTTCCATGACGCCCGGACCGCCGCCCGTGACGATCACATACTCATGGAAATCGAAGCCGGCGGAATATTTTGAGCATAGCCGGGCGAATTTGCGTGCCTCGTCATAGTAGATGGAGGCTGCCTCCAGATTCGCACGCTGGATGTCGTTGCGGGCTGCCCATGCGCTCTGGCCAGGGGCGGGAATACGCGCGCCGCCGAACAAGACCACGGTGGATTTGATGCCGCGCTCCGTCAGCATCATCTCGACTTTGAGGAGTTCCAGTTGGAGACGGATCGGCCGCAATTCCTCGCGGCAGAGAAAGTCGTCGTCTGCATAGGCGAGGCGATAGGAAGGAGAAAGCGTTTGCGGCGTCTTCGGCACGGCCAGTGCGCGATGCCTGTCGATCTCGCTCGATTTCAGCGGAGCCCAGACTCCATCCTTGCGCCTGGGCTTGCCATTCTTTCCCTTCACCATTTCAAAATGCCCTTCAAGAAAGCCGGCAATACTTGCCGGGTATGTCTATAACGCCTTGAATCCAGAAACGATCTCGTTCGAAAAATCATTCCATTTTAGCCGCTCATGCGATAGAGCAGATCGCATCCCGCCGATCACAATTCCCGGAGACTTCTCAGTCTCAGGATAAAGTTCGAAGTTTAAGGAATTCTCATGAGCGCCACCAACCTCGCATCCCTCGAAAAGACCATCGAAGCGGCCTTCGACAACCGCGAAAACGTGAACGCGTCAACGAAAGGCGAAGTTCGCGAAGCTGTCGAGGCAGCGCTCGAACTCCTCGACGGTGGCAAGGTTCGCGTCGCCGAGCGCGGCGCCGATGGCATCTGGACGATCAATCAGTGGCTCAAGAAAGCCGTCCTGCTTTCCTTCCGCCTGAACGACATGGAAGTCGTCAAGGGCGGTTCCGGCAATTCCACCTGGTGGGACAAGGTGCCCTCCAAGTTCGAAGGCTGGGGCGAGAACCAGTACCGTGCCGCGGGCTTCCGCGCCGTTCCGAACTGCGTCGTCCGCCGCTCGGCCCACATCGCCAAGAACGTCGTGCTGATGCCCTCCTTCGTCAATCTCGGTGCCTATGTCGATGAAGGCACGATGGTCGATACCTGGGCCACCGTCGGTTCCTGCGCGCAGATCGGCAAACATGTGCATCTATCCGGTGGCGTCGGCATCGGCGGCGTGCTGGAGCCGATGCAGGCCGGCCCGACGATCATCGAAGACAACTGCTTCATCGGCGCCCGCTCGGAGGTCGTCGAAGGCTGCATCATCCGCGAAGGCTCGGTGCTCGGCATGGGCGTCTTTATCGGCAAGTCGACCAAGATCGTCGATCGCACCACCGGGGAAGTCATGTACGGCGAAGTGCCGCCCTATTCCGTCGTCGTTGCGGGTTCCATGCCGAGTGTCAACAAGACCATGGCAAACGGCCAGCCTGCGCCGCATCTCTATTGCGCCGTGATCGTCAAGCGCGTCGACGAACGGACCCGCTCGAAGACCGGCATCAATGAATTGCTGCGCGACTAAGCTTTCAGTGACAGCCGGATTCCGATCCGGTAAACAGACGGCGTTCTTTTTTCAGCGAGGCGGTTCGCCGCCTTGCCATGTCTTTGCCATTCCCGCCGGATAATTCGACCCTCATGACCGCCACCGATCCCGTCGCCAATCTTCAGACGCTCATCCGCTGCCCCTCCGTGACGCCTGCCGAAGGCGGCGCGCTTTCTGCGCTCGACACCATGCTCTCGCCTCTGGGTTTTACGGTGGACAAGGTGAAAGCGACGGAAGCCGGCACGCCCGACATCGAAAACCTTTACGCGCGACTGGGCGGTGATGGCCCGCATCTGATGTTCGCGGGACACACGGACGTCGTCCCGGTTGGCGACGAAGCCGCATGGACGCATCCGCCCTTCGCCGCCGAGATTGCTGGCGGCGAGCTCTTCGGCCGTGGCGCGGTCGACATGAAGGGCGGGATCGCCTGCTTCGTGGCAGCCGTTTCCCGGTACGTCGAAAAACATGGAAATCCAAAGGGCTCGATCTCCTTCCTGATCACCGGCGATGAAGAAGGCCCGGCGATCAACGGCACGATCAAACTCCTGCAATGGGCGACAGAACGCGGCGAGCGCTGGGATGCCTGCCTCGTCGGCGAGCCAACCAATCCGGATGCCCTCGGCGACATGATCAAGATCGGCCGCCGAGGTTCACTCTCCGGCAAGATCACCGTGCACGGCGTTCAGGGCCACGCCGCCTATCCGCACCTTGCAGACAATCCGGTACGCGGCATGCTGCAGCTCACCAGCGCATTGATGGATCCCCCCTTCGACAAAGGAACGGAGAACTTCCAACCGTCGAATCTCGAAGTGACGACCATCGATGTGGGCAATCCGGCCACCAATGTCATTCCGGCGAAGGCAACGGCGAGCTTCAACGTCCGCTTCAACGACACCTGGACGGTTGACACGTTACAGGTGGAAATCCTCCGTCGTCTTGACGTCGCTGCCAAGGACGGCGTGTTGCGCCCCGGCCGTGAGCCGGTAAGATATGACATCGTCTGGGCCGACCGGCCGAGCCATGTCTTCCTCACCCACAACAACGCACTGATTGCATCCCTCTCCTCCGCCGTGGAAAGCATTGCCGGCAAGGCACCGAAGCTTTCGACCACCGGCGGCACGTCGGACGCGCGTTTCATCAAGGATTATTGCCCGGTCGTCGAATTCGGGCTCGTCGGGCAGACCATGCACATGGTCGATGAACGCGTTACCGTTTCCGATCTCGAAACGCTGACGCAGATCTATGAAGCCTTTATCGAGCGCTGGTTTGTGAATGCCGGGGCTTAGAGAGGTTCAATACTATCTGTCGGGTTTGTGGCTGCTGATCCGTATGGATACGCGCGGCTTCCGGTTTCTCGACATGTCGGACCGGGGCGTCAACCGCTCTTTCTGGGCGATGGCCTGGTGCCTGCCGCCGATGGGTATTTCGTGGCTCTGGTGGCGTCAGGCTTTCCTGCAGTCGATGCCGCCGCATGTCGACGTCGGCCTGCCCTTCTATTTCCGCTTGGGTCTGGTCGAAATCGCCAACTGGTTCGTGCCGCTGGTCTTTGCTGGACTGTTGCTGTTTGCCTTCCGCATGGGTGATCGCTTTGCCGCCGTGGTCGTCAGCGTCAACTGGCTGGGCGTGCCGCTTTCCTACATCAACGGTCTGCTGCTGGCGCTGGTCTTCTTCATTCCCGGCGCCATCAGCGTCGTGTCGGTCCTGCTCTTGGTCTTCATGATGGCGCAGGTCTTCATGCTTGCAAGGATTTTGCGGATGATCTTCCACGGCCACGGGCTGATGGTCGGGGCGCTGACGCTGGCTCTGCTGGTGCCGACCATGATCTTCGCTGAATATCTCCAGCGCTTCCTTGGCATTTATCCGGTCTAGGTCAACGATCTCGCGTAGGCCAGGTCATGACAGATCGTCATCACCATTTTCTTCCGTCCGCTTGCGCCGGTCGATGATCACCGCCGGATAATCGACCTGCATGAAATAAAGCCCCTCCGGCGGGGCGACCGGACCGCAGGCCTTGCGGTCCCGTGCTTCGAGCGCGGCACGCACATCCTCCGGCGTCCACTTGCCTTCTCCCGCGAGCTTCAGCGTTCCAGCGAAGGAGCGGATCTGGTTGTGCAGGAAGCTCTGCGCCGTTGCGCGGATTTCGATGAGTTCGCCGTTCCGCGTCACGTCGAGCCGGTCGAGCGTGCGGACCGGGCTGTTTGCCTGGCAGTGCGCGGAGCGGAAGGTGGAAAAATCATGCTTGCCGACCAGGATCTGGGCGGCCGCGTGCATCACCTCATGATCGAGCGCCTTTGGCACCCACCAGGCCTTGCCCGCTTCGAGCGCCAGCGGCGCGCGGCGGCTGACGATGCGGTAGAGATAATGCCGCCGGAGCGCCGAGAAGCGGGCGTCGAAGAATTCGCTCGCCACCGTCACGTCGAGAATCGAGACGGCCTCGCCGGCAAGCTTCAGATGGGCGTTCAGCGCATTCTGCAACTTGAAGGGCGACCATTCCTTCGCGAGATCGGCGTGGATCACCTGCCCCATTGCATGCACGCCGGAATCCGTGCGACCCGCACCGCGGATCGACACCGTCTCGCCGCTCGCCGACAGGATCGCCTTCTCGATCGCCCCCTGTGCCGACGGCCCGTTTTCCTGCCGTTGCCAGCCGACATAGGCGCGGCCGTCATATTCGACCGTCATGCGGTAGCGCGGCATCAGGAAAGCCTCGTGCCCATAGCAAGCGGCGTCCCGCGCAGGAAATCGGCGGCGGCGAGCGGCTTGCCGCCGGCCTTCTGCAGCTTCGTCAGCCGTACCGCGCCGGAACCGCAGGCAACCACCAGATCGTCCGTCAGCACCTCTCCGGGGTTCCCCTGCCCTTCGGCAGGCATCGAACCCAACACCTTCACCCGCTCCGGCTTGCCGCCGATCCCTATCTCGAACCAGGCACCCGGAAATGGCGACAGTCCGCGGATATGATTGTGAACGTCCTTTGCATCCCTGCCGAAGTCGATCCGCGTCTCGCCCTTGTCGATCTTCGCGGCATAGAGGACTCCCTCTTCCGGCTGCGGCGTCAGCGGCAGGTCGTCCATTTCGAGCTTGACCATAGCTTCAGCGATGGCCTTGGCGCCGACGTACATCAGCTTGTCATGCAGTTCACCGGCCGTCATGTTCGGTCCGATCTCGACTTCGCGGGTCAACGCGACGGGGCCGGTATCGAGCCCCTTGTCCATCTTCATTACCATCATGCCGGTCTTTTCGTCGCCTGCCATGATCGCTCTCTGGATGGGTGCTGCGCCGCGCCAGCGCGGCAGCAGCGAGGCATGGCCATTGTAGCAGCCGTTGCGCGTTCCGTTCAAAATCGCCTCCGGCAGCAGCAGCCCATAGGCGACGACAACCGCCACATCCGCATTGAGCGCCCGGAAGCGCTCCCGTTCTTCCGGCTCCTTGAAATTGACCGGTGTGAAGACCGACAGGCCGAGCAGTTCGGCGGCCTGATGCACCGGCGACTTCTGCAGGTCGAGACCGCGCCGTCCGCCCGGCCGCGGCGGCTGCGTATAGACCGCAACGATCTGATGCCCCGCATCCGCCAACTCGCGCAGGGTCAGGACCGAGAACTCCGGCGTTCCCATGAAAATGATGCGAAGCGACATTCTATCCCGCCAGGTTTTAGGGCCGCCTGCCGCCCTGTCTAAATCGCCTTCGACTTCGCCGCCTTCGTGAACTTCTTGATCACCATTTCGCGCTTCAGCCGCGAGATATGATCTATGAAGAGTACGCCGTTCAAATGGTCGATCTCATGCTGTAGGCAAGTGGCGAGAAGGCCATCGGCCTCCACCGTCTGCTCCTTGCCGTCGCGATCGAGGTATTTGACCGTCACAGCCGCCGGACGCTCGACCTCGGCATAGTAGTCCGGGATGGAAAGGCAGCCTTCTTCATAGACAGATCGCTCACCCGAAGACTTGAGGAGCTCCGGATTGATGAAGACCTGCGGCTGTTTTTCCTCGCCCTCGCGCGAAACGTCGATCACCAGCATACGGCGCGGCACGCCGACCTGAATTGCAGCCAGACCGATGCCCGGCGCGTCATACATCGTTTCCAGCATATCGTCGGCAAGACGCTTGAGATCGGCATCGACCCGCTCGATCGGCTTGGAAACCTGGCGGAGGACGGGATCTGGAAGAATTATAAGTGGCTTGATGGTCATGGCGTTCCCATAACCTATCTTTTCCGGCTAGGGAATTATCCTGAAACTCCTGAAGGCGCTTTTTTGCGCAGCCCTCCGGAATTTTTGGCATTCGGTCAGGCTGCGCGGCGGGATGCCGGCGCCTGGCGCTCCTGCGAGCGGATATTGAAGCGCTGCAGCAGCGCCACGAGGGTATCAACCTCCGCGCGCAGGTGACGTGTCTCTGCCGAGGTACGTTCTACCATGCTCGAGTTCTGCTGCGTGATCGTGTCCATGTTGCGGATCGCAATGCTGACCTCGTTGACACCTGTCGCCTGATCACGCGCCGCCGCTGCGATATCTGCGACGAAGCGGTTGATGATGTCGATGCGGCTGATCATATCGCTAAGTGCCTCGCCGGTACTGCTGACGATGCCGACGCCTTCGTTCACCTGGATGGAGCTTTCCGAGATCAGGTTCTTGATCTCCTTGGCTGCATCGGCAGTGCGCTGCGCGAGCTGACGCACTTCCTGTGCGACGACGGCAAAGCCCTTGCCCGCCTCGCCGGCACGCGCGGCCTCAACGCCGGCGTTAAGTGCCAGAAGGTTCGTCTGGAAGGCGATTTCGTCAATGACGCCGATGATCTTGGCTATCTCGGCAGACGACTTCTCGATGCCCGCCATGGCCGACACCGCGCTTGTCACGAGATCCCCTGAGCTCTTCGCCTTCTCCTGCGTCTCGCGCACCGCACCGGATGCCTTCTCAGCGTTTGCTGCGGTCTGGCCAACACTGACGGAGAGCTGCTGGAGCGCAGCGGAGCTCTCCTCAATGCCGGCCGCCTGCTGCGCCGTGCGCATCGCCAGATCGTCGGTCGCCTTGGAAATTACGTCCGTGCCGCTCAAGATTTCGCCGGAACTGTTGCGCACCGATGCGAAGGAGGCGCGAAGGGCCGCGGCGGCGCGGTTATAATCCTCCGCCATGTGCCGAAAATTGGCCGGCAGATTGGCCGGCAACGTTGCTTCGAGATCGCCCTTTGAAAGAGCTTCCAAGCCGCGGCGCAGGTGCTCGAGCGCAATCGCCTGATCGGCTTCGGCCTTGGCTCGCTCCTCTTCAAGCTTGCGCCGCTTCTCTTCCAGCGCATCGAGATAGACAGAGATCGAATAATCCATATCGAGCATACTGGCCTTGATGACCGACGTGAGCTTTTCGGCAAGCGCCTTGCCCTGCTGACGGCCGAAGCGTGACGGCCACTGCTTTTCCATAATGCCTTTGACGAGTTCCGCGATGACGATCGCATAACCGCCGATATACCAGCGCGGTTCGAGCCCGATCCGGGCATGGGCGCTGCCGACGGCGGTAACGCCATTCACATAGCTTTCATCGAAATTGCCCCCGGCGAGGTTTGCCCAGTGATCCTCCTGGCGCTTCTTGGCACCGCCGATATGTGCCTTGTCAGAAAAGAAGCCGGCGACCGCGGGCGTCCTAGCGATCTTTCCATAGAACTTATCCAGTGCGCCGCCGATCAGTTCGCCGATCACCGGCCGCAACTCGCGTATCGTCCTGCGCGCCTCGCTATCGAGTTCGATGAAATCGAGGCGCTGCTTGAGGGCATTTGCGGATTGCTGGCTGGTCATGGTGTATCTCTATCCTGGCGCATGGTGCGATAAGGGTTTGTCTGGAAAGGACAATTCGCAAATATGGTTGAGCATTCGTTAAACTGGGCTGCGATTTTCGGTTGTTTGGTGCCACAGTGCTGCGGCACTTTGCCCCGGAAATTGCGCCGTGGATTTGTTCACGTTTTGATCTAGCCATTGCCGCCGAGTTTGTTATTGTGCGCGAATGAACAACGCTACCGACTCGCTGACGATTTCGCTCGCAGGGCTCAGCCCCGTCATCCTTGCTCTTGCCGGCGGCGCTATTGCGGTTGTTGTCGTGGTGCTCGTGTTTTTGCTGTTCAGGAACGGCAATCTCCGCCGCGAGCAGAATGAGGAGGCAGCGATCCGGGCCGCGGAAGCCGATGCCCGGATGTCCGAGCTTCTGAAGATCCAGGCCGAGATGAAGGGACGCATCTCGACGATGGCTGAGGTCTTCGGCACACGTCAGGCCGAACTCAACCAAGCAATCGGTCAGCGCCTCGACGGCATGTCGCAACGCGTTAACACGACAATCAGCGAACAGACGAAATCGACGCACGAGAACCTTCAGCGACTGCAGGAACGGCTTGCCGTCATCGATGCGGCTCAGAACAACATCCAGACACTGGCGAAAGACGTCGTCGGGCTTCAGGCTATCCTCTCCAACAAGCAAACGCGCGGCGCCTTCGGCCAGTCCCGCATGGAGACAATCGTCGCCGACGGCCTGCCGATGGGTGCCTATGCTTTCCAGCAGACGCTTTCAAACGGCTCGCGGCCGGACTGCACCGTGCGCATGCCGAACAGTGCACCGCCCCTGGTCATCGATGCCAAATTTCCTCTCGAAGCATGGAATGCCATTCGCGACGCGGGCAATCCGGACGCCACCAAACTTGCCTCGCAACAATTCCGCCGCGACATGGAAATCCATATCCGCGATATCTCGGAGAAGTATCTTATCCAAGGTGAGACACAGGAGACGGCATTTCTCTTCGTTCCTTCGGAATCGATCTTCGCTGAAATCCACGAGAATTTCGAGCCGATCGTCCAGAAAGCGCATCGTTCCCGCATCGTCATCGTTTCGCCTTCGCTGCTGATGCTGTCGATCCAGGTCATCCAAGCCGTTTTGAAGGATCAGCGCATGCAGGCGCAAGCGCACGTCATCCAGGGTGAGGTAGCAATCCTGATGGATGATCTCGGGCGGCTTGATGAGCGCGTTCGCAAACTGCAGACTCATTTTTCCCAGGCACAGCGGGATATTGATCAGATCATCACATCCACTGACAAGCTCTCCAAACGCGGCGCAAAAATCGAAGCGCTGGAATTCGAGGGCGGAGGAGCACTCAAGGAGGAACGTGAAAGCGGACCTCCGGCAAAGTCGGTCGAGAGCCGCACCGGGCTTCTTAAACTCCGGGTGGTTGACGAAGAGTGAGCCCATCGGGCAGTGTCCGTCCGCATAAGAAGCATGACGGGAAACCCTTTATGATCACAGTTTTCGGCTCCATCAACATGGACCTCATCGCCACGACCGATCGCCTGCCGAAGCCCGGCGAAACGGTGGCCGGCAACGGCTTTGCAACGGCGGCCGGCGGCAAGGGAGCCAACCAGGCATTGGCCGCGCGACGTGCCGGCCGAGTGGTCCATATGGTGGGCGCAGTCGGCAAGGATGAATTCGCTGCTCCGGCGCTTGCGCTTCTCGATCAGGCAGGCACCCGCCTTGCGGGCGTCAAGCATGTCGAAGGGCCGACCGGAACAGCGCTGATTCTTGTTGGTGGAGACGGCGAGAACATGATCGCCGTCGTGCCGGGCGCAAACGGGACTATCACGGCTGGGGACGCCGATGCGGCAATCGGCGCCATGAGCAAAGGCGATATCCTGATGCTGCAGTTCGAGGTGCCGGCGCCGGCGGTTGAGCGTGCGCTAACCGCAGCCAAGGTCAAGGGCGTCACGACCGTCCTCAATCTCGCCCCGCTTATTGCGGACGCCCCACGGCTCGGGCGTCTCGCCGATATCGTCATTGCCAACGAGACGGAGTTCGAGCGGCTTGCCGGCCAGGACAACATGAGCACAGCTGACCGCGAAACGGCGTTAAGGCGCCTGCACGAAGAGACCGGACAGACATTGATCGTGACGCTCGGCGCAGACGGCGTGATCGCAATCCGGGATGGTGTCGTTACACGAGCGAAGGGACTGAAAATCGAGCCGGTGGATACCGTCGGCGCTGGCGATACGTTCTGCGGCTACTTTGCCGCAAGCCTCGATGAAGGCCTCGACTTCGAGGCTTCGCTGCGCCGGGCCGCCATCGCCGGCTCGCTGGCCTGCCTCAAGGCTGGAGCACAGCCATCCATTCCCTTGTCCGCCGAAGTCGCAAACAAGATATAATCTTGTCTATTTTGACCGAACACTCGAAGAAATATGAATCAACTCAATACATTAGCAGAATGAATCGATATAGTTTCATTCAAATTTAAGGGATTTCCGGCGATCTTTCTTTTGATCGTCTGGCTTTTCTCGAAGGGCCTGGCACGTTACGGCTGCTCCATGACGGCGCGGCATTTCCTCCCCGTGCCGGAGAATGCGCCTCCGGTGCGTCGCCATTGCCGAGGAACCCATGTCCATCTTCCGCATGAAGTCGCTTGCCGCAAAGCTCATCCTCATTACAGGCGTGGCCATCGCGCTTGTGATGCTGATCTCCAACCTCTTCCTGATCGACCAAACGCGCGATCGCGTTCAGATGCTGACGATGGACCAAGCCAATCTCGAGGCGAAATCAATTGCCAACGAGATCGCTGCAAATGTAGGCGAGTTGGCGAGCGCCGCGCGCTCGATGTCGGGCGTCGTCGGCCGCGGTCACGAAGGCAAGACCTTCGACCGCAAGGGCATCGTAAACATCCTCAAAGCTAACCTTGAGCAGAATGCTTTTGCCTTCGGAAGCTGGTTCTGTGAACAGCTCGGCGCCTTCGACGGCAAAACAACCGAGATCGCCGATAAGCTCGATGAGGGCACGAACAAGAACGGCGCCTTTACGCCCTATTGGTCGAAGACGAGGGAAGGCGCCATCCAGTTTTCGACCTTCGACAACGATTATGCCGCGGAATGGTGGAAACTTGCGGCCGAAAGCGGCAAGGGCGCCATCACCTCACCCTATCTCGCCGAAGGCACCGATGTTCCAACGCTGCTGACCTCCATCGCCTATCCCGTCATGTCCGGCGGCAAGATGATTGGTGTCGAAGGCGTCGACATCTCGCTCAAATCCCTCACCGACAAACTGCAGGCATTGCATCCCTTCGGTTCGGGTCGCGTCACCCTCGTTGCGCAAAACGGCAACTGGATCGTGGCGCCGACGAAAGAACTGATGTCGAAACCCTATGGCGACGGCGAAGGTGCGGCCGAAGTTAAGACAGCGCTAGCCTCGATGACATCAGGTGTGGTTCGTAACCTCTCCCTTGATGGCTATGAACCTTTCGACCGCGTCGTTTATCCGTTTGCCGTGCCGGATCTTCATGCAACGTGGGCCGTGCTCGTCGATGTTCCCCACAGCGCCATTAACGCACCAGTGCGCGATCAAACCTTCATGATGATCGCCGGTGGCATTGTTGTCCTCGGTGCCGTCATGCTGGCTCTCTATTTTGCCGTCCGCTCTTTCGTGCAAAAGCCTCTTGGCTCGCTCGTTGCGAGTGTCAAAGCGCTTAGCGACGGCAAGTATGAAGAGCCGGTCACCGGTCAGGACCGCGCGGACGAAATCGGTTCCGTCGCCAAAGCCCTCGAAGGATTCCGGTTTGCGCTTGCCGATACGCAACGGCTCGAAGCAGAGGCTGACAATCAGCGCAGGGCCGCCGAAACTGAACGCAACCGTTCTGAAAGCGAGCGGCAGGAGTCGGTCGCGCTGCAGCGCCAGATCGTTTCCATCGTCGGTGCCGGGCTCTCCGAACTATCGCAGGGCAACCTCGGCCATCGCATCACAGAGGCGTTCCCCGGCGAGTACGACAAGCTGAAGCAGGATTTCAACGCTGCGCTTGCCAGCCTTGAAGAGACGATCAACACGATGAACCTCAGCGTCGTGAACATTGGCTCCGGCACCAGCGAAATCAGCAACAGCGCCTCGGATCTTGCCAAGCGCACGGAACAGCAGGCGGCAAGCCTGGAAGAAACCGCCGCCGCGCTCAACGAGTTGACCGCTCAGGTCAATTCGAGTGCCGACAATGCGCGGACGGCCGCCGACAACGTTAATCTCGCCTGCGAAGACGCAGAAAAATCCGGCGAGGTGGTGCAAAAGGCAATCGCCTCCATGCACGGCATCGAGCAGTCATCGACTGAGGTCTCTCGCATCATCGGTGTCATCGATGAAATCGCCTTCCAGACAAACCTCTTGGCGCTCAACGCAGGCGTCGAAGCGGCGCGCGCCGGTGAAGCGGGTAAGGGGTTCGCTGTGGTTGCTCAGGAAGTCCGCGAGCTGGCCCAACGCTCTGCAAATGCAGCCAAGGAAATCAAGACGCTCATCAATACCTCGGCCATCCAGGTCAAGGAAGGCGTCGATCTCGTCGGCCGGGCCGGGGGTACGCTGCATAAGATCGCCGAGCAGGTGATGGGCATCAACGGTCTCATCCGCCAGATCTCAGCCTCCGCAAGTGAGCAAGCGATCGGCCTCAAGGAAATCAACCAGGCCATGAACCAGATGGACCAGGTGACCCAGCAGAATGCGGCAATGGTCGAAGAGGCGACAGCAGCCAGCGTTGCGCTGAACGACGAGGCGCAGACGCTGAAGGCCCTCGTCCTTCGCTTCCGTGTGTCTGGTCAGGGAAACGCCACGGCGCTGCGCTCGGCGGCACAGCAAATGCGCGCCCCTGCAACTCCGGCGCCGACCTACCGTTCTCCGGCTCCCGCCCCGCGCCGAGCTGTGCCACAGTCGCACGGTTCGGCTGCCGTTGCGCAGGACCACTGGGAAGAGTTCTGAGGCAGGGCTCGGCACTGATCAAAAGAGGCGTCCGGACAACCGGGCGCCTCTTTTTATTTTAGACGATCGTCCGCCGCTCAGGCAGCGTTGGATGCTTGCTCTTCGTTGAGGAAGGCATAAATCGCCGATGCGGAATCAGTGGCGCGCAGCTTCGCGACGAGATCGTGATCACGAAGCACCCGCGCAATGCGCGACAGCGCTTTCAAATGGTCTGCGCCCGCCCCTTCCGGAGCGAGAAGCAGAAACACCAGATCGACCGGCTGGTCGTCAAGCGCTTCGAAATCGACTGGACTTTCCAGCCGCGCAAAGACACCGACAATCGAGCGGGTGCTGGCAAGCTTGCCGTGCGGAATGGCGATACCATTGCCGACACCCGTCGAGCCGAGACGCTCACGCTGCAGAACGACGTCGAAAATTTCCCGCTCGGAAAGGCCGGTGATTTTGGAGGCCTTTGCCGCCAATTCCTGAAGCAACTGTTTCTTCGAATTTACCTTTAGGGCCGGAATGATCGCATCTTGGTGCAGCAGATCTGCCAATGCCATTTCTTTTTCCTTCTGTCGCCGAAACCGGATGATCGGGAGAGCGGCGTCCCCGCCGCTCATCGCCCGGATGTCAGCTCTTGATATTGGCCGCGTCGATCCAGCCAATATTGCCGTCATGCCTGCGGTAAACGATGTTCAAATGTTCCTTACCCGGGCTACGGAACAGAAGCAGCGGCTCATCCGTCATATCGAGCGCCATCACGGCGGTCGCGACGGACATGGTTTTTAACTGCTTCGTGCTCTCGGCAACAATGACCGGGGCGAAATCGTCGGGAACCTCTTCTTCATGATCCGGGACCGCGTCCATGACCGTATAGGCGACTTCCGCAGACCCATTCAGATGGTTTCCGGCATGATGATCCTTGAGCTTGCGCTTGTAGCGGCGGAGACGCTTTTCGATGCGCTCCGAAGCTGCATCGAATGCGAGCTGCGGGTCCATCGCTTCGCCTGCCGCATGCAACACCACCCCGCTGTCGAGATGAAGCTTGCAATCGGCAGAGAAGCGCGAACTCGATTTCTCCACAATCACCTGACCGGAATAGCCCCCGTCAAAGTATTTCGTGATGGCCATGTCCATTTGGTCCTCGATCCTTTGACGGAACGAGTCCCCAATTTCCATGTGTTTACCGGATACACGCACACTCATCGAGTTTCCCTTCTTATAGTGGTTTGCGGTACCAGTTTACGCCAACGCCACACCTCATCCAAGCACTTCACGTAGACTCAAGCAAGATCGGCTTAAGTCGCGTGCTCCAAGCGCCCTGAGGATGATGGGGATAAGTCCAAACGCTGTTCACAGCGCCAATTGCGGCGGGCTTCTAGCGGTAGACGATCGAAATGTCAACGGGTGCGCCGCGGCGCGAATATCAAGGGTTGATTTAGCTCGGATTTTAAAAGCCGGCAACCTTCGCCAATGCCCGCTTTTCGCGCCGCCGCTGAACGGAGGACGCGATATTCATCGCCTCGCGGTACTTTGCAACCGTACGGCGAGCCAGATCGATGCCGTCCTTCTTCAGCATATCGACAATGTCATCGTCGGAGAGGACAGCATCCGGGCTTTCCCGCATGATCAGAGAGCGGATCCTGTGGCGAACGGCCTCAGCAGAATGGCTGTCGCCGCCCTCCACCGCGCTGATCGAAACCGTGAAGAAATATTTGAGTTCGAAGAGGCCGCGCGGCGTCAGAATGTACTTATTCGAGGTGACGCGGCTGACGGTCGACTCATGCATCTTGATGGCATCGGCGACCGTCTTCAAATTCAGCGGGCGCAGGTAATCGACGCCATGCATCAGGAAGGCGTCCTGCTGGCGGACGATCTCGCTTGCCACCTTCATGATGGTCTTCGCGCGCTGATCGAGACTGCGCGTGAGCCAGTTGGCGCTCTGAAGGCATTCGGACAAGAATGCGTAATCGCCGCCGTTCTTTGTAACCTTGGCAAAATAGGACTGATTGACGAGCACGCGCGGGAGCGTATCCGGGTTCAGCTCTACCAGCCAACTTCCATCAGATGACAAACGCACGACGACATCCGGCATGATCGCTTCGGAAAAGCTGGTCTCAAAGCCGCTGCCGGGTTTCGGATTCAGCTGGCGAATCTCCGAAAGCATATCAAGCAAGTCTTCCTCGTCCACGCCACAAAGCCGCTTCAGCGTCGCGAAGTCGCGCCGTGCCAGCAATTCGAGGTTGGAAACGAGGGCCTGCATGGCAGGATCGAAGCGATCCTTCTGTTTGAGCTGGATCGACAGGCATTCGGCCAGGGTGCGCGCAAAGACGCCAGGCGGATCGAGGGTCTGCAACTCGGCAAGAACACGTTCGGCGGCCGCAGGATCGGTGCCCAGTCTTTCACCGATGCCGGCGGGGTCGCTCTGCAGATAACCCGCCTCGTCGAGCTGGTCGATTAACTGCTGCGCGATCAGCCGGTCACCTGCATCCGGCAGGATGAATGGAATCTGCTGCGCGAGGTGATCTCTGAGAGAGACCTGGCCGGCAACAAAATCGTCGAGATTTATTCTATTTGGTCAAGCGCAAGTATGACAGGAAGGTGAATTTCCGTCGCCTTCGATCCTATCAAAGGCTGAATTTGTCACCAAGATAGAGCCGGCGCACTTCCGGATTGTTGACGATATCGTTCGCGCGGCCATGCGTCAGCACTTCGCCGGCATGGATGATATAGGCTCGATCGATGAGGCCCAGCGTCTCGCGCACATTGTGGTCGGTGATCAAAACGCCGATGCCGCGTGCCGTCAGATGGTGCACGAGGTTCTGGATGTCCGCGACCGAAATGGGATCGACGCCAGCAAAAGGCTCGTCAAGCAGCATGAAGGTCGGATCGGTCGCAAGTGCGCGGGCAATTTCCAGACGCCGGCGCTCACCGCCCGATAACGCGACAGCCGCCGATTTTCGCAGCTTGGCGATATGGAATTCCTCCAGAAGCTCGTCGAGCTTCTTCTCCCGCTCCGTCTTGTCCTTCTCATGCACTTCCAGCACGGCGCGGATATTCTCTTCGACCGTCAGGCCGCGGAAGATCGAGGCCTCCTGCGGCAGGTAGCCGACACCGAGACGCGACCGGCGATACATCGGCATCGTCGTCACGTCATTGCCATCGATCTCGATCGTGCCTTCGTCCACCGGCACGAGACCGGTGATCATATAAAAGCAGGTTGTCTTGCCGGCACCGTTCGGTCCCAGAAGGCCGACAGCTTCGCCGCGCCTAACGACCAGCGAGACGCCGTTGACAACACGCCGTGTGCTATAGGTCTTCGTCAGACCGCGTGCAATCAGCGTGCCGTTGTAACGGCTCTTGTCGCCGCCAGCGGCAGAGTCCGCGCCCGATTGCGGCCCGGCCTTGCCGAACATGGTTGAAAGCGAGAATAATTTCACGTCGGGAGGCCGGTTTCAGTTCTTTTTCTGGGATTTTGGATCAAGCTGAATCTGGACGCGCCCCCCGCAGCTATCCAGTTGCGCCCGTCCCGTCTGCATGTAAACGGTGAGCTGGCAGCCTGTGAAGACATTCGGGCCATCCGACAGTACAACCTTGTCGCCCTTCAGAACGAAGAGCTGCTGTGCCATATCGAAGGAGCCGTTGTCGGCGGTTGCCGTCTGCGTGCCGGAGCTCAAGAAAACCTTATCGGTCACAATGATACGGTCGATGTCGGCATTGCCGGACGAGATCGACGCCGCTCCAGCGTCAGTCTTCGCGCCGGCTGGCTGCGAGTCACCTGCCTTTGCCTTGTAGAAGACCGTCATATGACCGGCCTGCAAGGTCGTCTTCCCCTGGACGACTTTTACGTTGCCGGTGAAGTCGGCCTTGTGCTCCTGATCTTGAATCTCGAGCTTGTCGCTTTCGATCTGGATCGGTTGATTGCTGTCGAGCTTCAGGCCATCCATCTGGCTGGTGGTCGCCTGTGCAAAGGCCGCCCCTGCCACTAGCAGAAGCGCTATCGCGCTACGGGCAAATGTTACGCCTGACTTACGAATTGAAAAGTGACAATCTATTGTCATGAGTGACCCGGCTGTTAGGTGCCCTGTTTACGGATGACGGATGGATCGACATTCATGCGAACGTTCCCCTCGAATGTGATCACGCGCCCCTTATCCGTCATCTTGAGCGACTGCGCAACAATCGAAGCGCCGTCTTTTTGAATCTCGATAGGGTCGTCCGTTGTCATTTTGCCGCCCTTGATATCGAGCTTGGCAGATTGAAATTTCGCCGTCAGACCGTTGCTCAGCAAAATCGTGAATGGGTCTCTCAGAGCAAGGTTGTCCGTGGATCGATCATAATCGGCCGTGGCAGCCTCGACGCGGGCGATCAGATCATCGCTGACCGGCACCGCAGCCTTGATCGTTTCGAGCGTGATAAGGTTCGGATTCTTGATGTCCTGCAGCGCGCGCTCGGCAAGCATCGAATAGTTGATGCCGTCGGCATTACGGCCGGCGATCGCCGGCTTTTCCATGACGATCTTGCCGTTTTCGATCTTGGCGCCTTCGATCTTGAGGTTCTCGGGCAGGTAAGCCCGGACCATCGAGACCGCAATGAAGACAAGCGAAATGGTGACAGCAGCGATAGGCAGCAATATCTTCAAGCGGCGGACACGTGCAGAATGGAAGAGCGCGGCCGTATAGGCGCTCTGTACGGGCCTGACAAAGGCAGGCTTCCCGCTGCTGTTCAATGTGTTGAGCATTAACATATCCGTGTCTGTTGATCGGCAACCCTATATAGGAACTATGCCCGCCAATCACAGATCGTTTCGCATTATTACACTAGCTTGCCAATATGGATTTTTTTCTGCAACTAGCAAATAAGGCATGAAAATGAAGTAAACCGGGATTTCCGAAGGGGAATGCCACCTTATCTGATGCCATGTTGCATGAAGCCGGCGTGCCGGCTCTGGAGGACTTTATGGACAGTTCGACGATCGCTGATCGCCGCAGGCTTCGCCGCAAACTCGGCTTCTGGCGCATTGCGGCGGTGGTACTCTTGGTCGCGCTCGGCTTTGCTCTCTACCAATTCATCGCAGGCGACATCGCCACACAGCGGCCGCACATCGCCCATGTGACGATTTCCGGCCTCATAACCGACGACGACGAGTTGCTTGAGAGGCTGAAGAAGATCGAAGAGAACGACCGGGTCAAAGGCGTCATCGTCTCCATTTCTTCGCCGGGCGGCACGACGTATGGCGGCGAAAAGATATTCAAGGCCATCCGGGCGATTGCTGTGAAGAAGCCGGTCGTCTCCGATGTCCGGACGCTTGCCGCTTCTGCAGGCTATATGATCGCGGCCGCCGGCGACACGATCATTGCCGGCGAAAGCTCGCTCACAGGTTCGATCGGCGTGATCTTTCAGTATCCGCAGATCCAGCCGCTGCTCGACAAGCTCGGCGTCTCGCTGCAAGAGATCAAGTCGTCGCCGCTGAAGGCAGAGCCATCGCCCTTCCATGCTGCCAGTGAAGAGGCGAAAACCATGATCAATAATATGGTCATGGACAGCTACGCCTGGTTCGTCGACCTTGTTGCCGACCGCCGCAAACTGCCGCGCGACGAGGTGCTGAAGCTCGCCGACGGCACTATTTTCACCGGCCGCCAGGCGGCGAAGGTCAAGCTCATCGACCAGGTCGGCGGCGATCCGGAGATCCGCAATTATCTCGCTACGCGGGATGTCGGCAAAAACCTTCCGGTCGTTGACTGGGACAAGACGAGCACCACGCCTTTTCTGCTTGCGGGGGCTGTTTCCAGGCTCGCAGCTCTGCTCGGCTATGGTGATCTCGTGAGGAGCCAGGACATCGAGGGAATTCTGCCACAAAAGTTGCTCCTTGACGGGCTCGTTTCAGTTTGGCAGGTTGGCCGCGATTGATAAGAAATCAATAATTTAAGGGGGCGACCGTGATCAAGTCGGAATTGGTGCAGATCGTTGCCGCGCGCAACCCGCATCTTTATCACCGGGATGTCGAGAATATCGTCAACGCGGTCCTCGACGAGATCACCGATGCGCTCGCAGCGGGCAACCGTGTCGAGCTTCGCGGCTTCGGTGCATTTTCTGTCAAGAACCGCCCTTCGCGCTCCGGCCGCAATCCGCGTACCGGCGACACCGTCTTCGTCGAAGAAAAGTGGGTGCCCTTCTTCAAGACCGGCAAGGAGTTGCGCGAGCGGCTGAACCCCGGCCAGCCCAACCACGACGATTGAGCTTCATCCGGACCGCGTCGAAACCGCGCTTGAACTTCGCGCGCACCTTTCTATTCTGCTGAGCAGTCATGCGCCGCATCGAAGCGGCGCGACCACGCGTGGAGGCCATGGATGGCGAAGAAGATCATCAACCTTTTGATTTTGCTGCCGCTCGGCATCATTCTCATCGTCTTCTGTGTTGCTAACCGGCAGAGCGTGACGCTGGCATTCAACCCCTTCCGGCCCGACGATCAGGTTCTTGCGCTTTCTGCGCCTTTCTTCGTGTTCATCTTCATCGCGTTGATTATCGGCATGCTGATAGGCTCGGCCGCCACATGGTTCGCCCAGAGCAAACACCGCAAGCGCGCGAAAGTCGAGG
Source organism: Rhizobium sullae (assembly GCF_025200715.1). Lineage (NCBI taxonomy): Bacteria > Pseudomonadati > Pseudomonadota > Alphaproteobacteria > Hyphomicrobiales > Rhizobiaceae > Rhizobium > Rhizobium sullae. Next base: position 47,783 of record NZ_CP104143.1, on the reverse strand, counting down.
CGAAAGAAGCCGTTCGCTGGCAGAGCGAGGCGGATCGGCACAAGAGCCGCGCGGAGGAGATCGCCGGCCAATTGCCCTCCCGCTGATCGACCATCAGGCAGGAATGAAGCTCAGTTCCTCGTAGTCGCCTTCGGCGGACGTGCCATTGCCAGTGACCACAAAGCCGCGGCCGGCATAGAATGTCTTGGCGCTTCTGTTGTTGATCAAACACTTCAACCGGTATCTACGACGCGGCCACCCCGGCAAAGCCTTCAGCAGCGCGGTACCGACACCCTCCCCCTGCCATTCCTTGCGAATGTAGAGCATGTGGATGAAATCATCCGCGGGCCAGAGTGTCATGAAGCCGGCAATCTCGCCCTCCGGCGCTTCGGCGACCCAGACAATTTCACCCTGCGAATGCGCGAGGAAATCCTCATGGCGAAATTTGCCGGGATCGACCCAAGTAAAGGTCTGCCTGCGCACGTTGAGATAGATATCGCTGAGCTGCCCGTTGTCTGAAGGGCGCGAATTTCTGACTGTGTATTTCATAGATGCGACTTAGAATAGGCCGAAGACCGTGCCAAGCCTGGAGCCGCTATTGCGCAGCCTTTTCGCTGACGACCGTATTGAAATCCGAGAAGAACTGCTGCGCAAGCTTTTGCGAGGTCGAATCCACCAGCCGCGCTCCAAGCTGGGCAAGCTTGCCGCCGACCTGTGCTTTGACCGCATATTGCAGCACTGTCTCGGCACCTTCCGCCGTCAAGGTGACGTCGGCCCCGCCCTTGGCAAAGCCTGCTACGCCGCCCTTTCCCTCGCCCGAGATCGTGTAGCTCTCAGGCGCGTTGACATTTGTCAGTGTCACCTCACCGTTGAAAGTCGCCGAAACGGGGCCGATCTTGACCTTGACGACCGCCGCAAGCTCGGTTGGCGACTTCATCTCCAGGCTTTGACAGCCGGGGATGCATCGCTTCAAGACTTCTGGATCATTCAAGGCTGTCCACACCGCATCGCGCGGTGCATTGATACGTTCCTCGCCAGTCATGTCCATACGAAACCCTCCCGTTCCATTTCTCCAAACTATCACAGCCGGAAAGCACTTTGCCAAGGTGGCAGGGGAATGCTATTTGCACGGGCTCCATCAAACTTAAGACGCGGAAAACACGTTGAGACAGAAAGAGCGCCGGCCGGGCCATAAGCTGCAGCCTGCCGGCTCCCCTGGTAATCGCCGTAGTGACGAGCACTCGAGCCGCCCGCCAAAAGCGGTTAAACCTCTAGGCGCACGGGAGACCGCGCGAGAGGCAGCCGCGCCTGCTGCAAGCGAGCGGCCGTTGAAGAACCGCGCCGGCGACCGTCCTCATGAGCGCGTTCCTGTTATTCTGGAATCCCTCGGCGCAGGCGATTTTCACCTCATCGACAGCGGCAACGGCCTGAAGCTCGAACAATACGGCCCCTATCGCATCGTCCGACCCGAGGGTCAGGCGCTCTGGCAACCATCGCTGGCAGCCCATGTCTGGGAAAAGGCCGACGCGATCTTTACCGGCGATACGGACGAGGAAGGCACTGGCCGCTGGCGCTTTCCGAAGGAGGCGCTTGGCGAGACCTGGCCATTGAACCTCTTGGACGTAGATTTTTACGGGCGTTTCACGTCCTTCCGCCACGTAGGCGTCTTTCCCGAGCAGATCGTCCACTGGAGCTGGATGAAGGAGCGGGTCGAGGCGGCCGGGCGGCCGCTGAAGGTGCTGAACCTCTTCGGCTATACCGGCGTTGCATCGCTGGTTGCGGCAGCGGCCGGCGCGGAAGTCACCCATGTCGACGCCTCCAAGAAGGCGATCGGCTGGGCGCGTGAAAATCAGGCGCTTGGCCGCATGGAAAAGCTGCCGATCCGGTGGATTTGCGAAGACGCGATGAAGTTCATCCTCCGCGAGGAACGCCGCGGCAACACCTACGACATCATCCTCACCGATCCGCCCAAATTCGGCCGCGGCCCGAACGGCGAGGTCTGGCATCTCTTCGAACACCTGCCATTGATGCTCGATGTCTGCCGCGATATCCTGTCACCGCAGGCGCTCGGCCTGGTGCTGACCGCCTATTCCATCCGTGCAAGCTTCTATTCGATCCACGAATTAATGCGAGAGACGATGCGCGGCGCAGGCGGCGTAGTGGAATCCGGCGAGCTCGTGATTCGCGAGGCGGGCCTTGACGGCAAGACGAAGGGCCGCGCGCTATCGACCTCCCTCTTCTCCCGCTGGGTGCCGAAATGAGCCATGAACATCGGGGCCACGGCCCGCATAAGGTCGGACATGTGAAAGAGGTTACCTCGCTTGCCAATCCGATCATCAAGGACATCAAGGCGCTGACCAACAAGAAGTCGCGCGAGGAGAGCGGCACCTTCATGGCGGAGGGCCTGAAACTGGTGATCGACGCGATCGAGCTCGGCTGGACGATCCGCACGCTGGTTTATGCCAAGGCCGCCAAGGGCAAACCGCTGGTCGAGCAGATGGCGGCAAAAACCGTTGCGTCCGGCGGCCTCGTTCTCGAAGTCAGTGAAAAGGTCATTTCCTCGGTCACGCGACGGGACAATCCGCAGATGGTGGTCGGCATTTTCGAGAGCCGCTGGAAGCCGCTGAAGGACATTCGCCCGAAGGATGGAGAGACCTGGATTGCTCTGGACCGTGTGCGCGATCCCGGCAATCTCGGTACGATCATCCGCACGGCGGATGCCGCAGGCGCCTCCGGAGTTATCCTCGTCGGGGAAACGACCGACCCGTTTTCCCTTGAAACCGTGCGCGCCACGATGGGCTCCGTCTTCGCCGTGCCCGTCGCGAAGACGACGCCTGAGGAATTCATCAGCTGGAAGAAATCTGCCGGCGTGTCCGTCGTCGCCACGCACCTTGCAGGCTCCGTCGATTACCGCACGATCGATTACAAAAAGAAGCCAGTCGTTCTCCTGATGGGCAACGAGCAGTCCGGCCTGCCGGATCAGCTGGCCAAGGAGGCCGATGCACTTGCGCGTATCCCGCAGCAGGGACGCGCGGACTCCCTCAATCTCGCCGTCGCCAGTGGCGTGATGCTTTTCGAAGCGCGCCGCCATCTCCTTTCACTTTCCGAGGGCAAATGATCGAAAAGATGCTTGACCGTCCGGCGCTCTTCTCGCGCCCGGCGCCGATCCTGATCTTCATTCTCATCGCAGTCGTCATCGACCAGGTCGTCAAGATCGCGGTCGATCGCTATTTGCCGCTTCAGGAAGCCGTGCCGGTGATCCCAATGCTGGCGCTCTACCGCACCTACAATCTGGGCGTCGCCTTTTCGATGCTGTCGGGCATGGACGGCTGGTTCATCGTCGGCATGCGGCTCGTTATCGTGGCCTTCGTTCTCTGGCTCTGGCATCGGACCTCGAAGGACCGTTGGATTGCGCATATCGGTTTTGCGCTGATCATCGCCGGTGCGCTCGGCAATCTGATCGACCGCTTCCTCTACGGCCACGTCATCGACTACATTCTCTTCCACACCGAAAGCTGGTCCTTCGCCGTCTTCAATCTCGCCGACAGCTTCATCACGGTCGGTGCCGGCTGCGTCATTCTCGATGAGCTTCTGCAGCCGAAAAAGACGGAAAGCTAAAATCTTACGCTTTTCCTGAAGGCATTCGGAACGGCGCATATGTTAGCCAGCAATTATGCACAGTCTGGCCCAATTGCACGAACGTCTCGCCGCCGCATTCGGCGCGGCCGCCAAACCGCATGATCCGCGGGCCGCAGACGATGTTTTGCCGCCGGCGCCAGCCGCCCCAAAGCAAAAGCATCCGCTGCGCACCCTTCTCTTTTACTGGCTCGGCGGCCTTGGCCTTCTTGCTGCGATCGCACTCCTTGCACTCGGGCAAGCGGGCGGACCTCCGCTGCTTTCCGCCGGCCTTGCGATCCTTGCCGTAGCGCTTGTCGGTTATGCATTGCTGGTGAAGCCGCGCCAGCGGGCCGGCAATCGGCCGCAAGCAATTGATGCAGCTGAACTTTTCGCCAATGTTCATGACGCCCTCGGCGACATAACGGTTACTCGTACCATCGATCGGCGGATCATCGGCGCCAATGCCACCTTTCGCCGGCTGACGGGCCGCCTGAAGCCGGAAGGCCAGACTTGCGAAGAAATCGGCATCGCCTTCCGCCCTGGCGCTGAGCCATATCGTTTCGATGTTGAGATCTCGACGCCGGAAGGCCAGCGCATCTTCGTCTGGCATGATGTCGTCACCCGCGATCCATCGAACGGCCGTCTGCTACTGCAGAGCGTCGCCCGTGACGTGACCGCCGAACATCTTTCAGCGCAGGCGCGCGAGGAGGCGCGCCAAAAGGCCGAATACAACAGTGCTGCAAAATCCCGCTTGCTCGCGACCGTCAGCCACGAGATCCGAACGCCACTGTCCGGCATCCTCGGGATGACTCACCTGCTTACGCAAGCGCAAATGACCCAGGAGCAGCAGAACTATATCGAGGGCATCCGTCAGTCAGGTCATGCGCTGACCCAACTTGTCGAAGACCTCCTCGATTTCTCGACGATCGAGGTCGGCCGCTTCCAGCTTCGTCCACGCACCGAATCGCTGCGCCAGCTACTGGAAAGCGTCGTCGAGATGCTGGCACATCGCGCCCACGAAAAAGGCATCGAGATCGGTGCGACGGTCTCTTCCGACGTGCCGGAATTCATGAGTTTCGATCCGGCACGACTGCGCCAAGTGCTCTTTAACGTCATCGGCAATGCAGTGAAGTTCACCCGGGCGGGCGGCGTCTTCATCCGCGTATCCTTGCGCGGAGACGACCTCATGATCACGGTGACCGACACCGGGCCAGGGATGACAGCGGAAGAGCAGGCCCGGATCTTCGGCGAATTCGAGCAGGGGGGAACCATGATGGAAAAGAGCGGCGGCACCGGGCTCGGGCTCACCATCTCCGCTCGCATCATGCGCGAATTCGGCGGTTCGCTGACCGTCGCCAGCGAAAAGGGCAAGGGCAGCGAATTCACGATCTGCTTTCCTGCAACCATTCCAGTAGAGGCTCGCGGCAGCTTCAAATCGCTGCTTGCCGGCAATATCGTGGTGCTTCTTGCTCCGGCTGGTGCCGCCCGCGCCGCAATCGCCGAGACCATCGTCGCGCTCGGCGGCGATTGCCATCTGGTGGCCGACGGCGAAAAAGCCCGGGAGACGCTTCTCAACATTGCGGGTAAGGGCCACCGCCCGACGGATATCATCATCGATCACCGCATGTCTGCCGAATTTACCGAACATCTTGCTGACCGCGTTGAAATTGCCGCGCTTGGCCTGCGCAAGACCCTTCTCGTCAATCCGGAAGAGCGTAACGCCTATCCGCTTGATCTCTTCGATGCCTGGCTTATCCGGCCCCTTCGCGAGCAATCGCTGATCGACGTGCTGCGTGGACGCATGCGCGGTATGGAAAAGCGCGATGCGCTTAACGACAACCAGCCTGGCTTCACCGCCGCCATTCCCGAAGCGAATATGCCGGGCGGGCTGAACATCCTGCTCGGAGAAGACGACCCGATCAATGCGATGCTCGTCCGTGCCATGCTGGAGAAGGGCGGACACAAGGTTCAGCATGTCGAAGACTTCGAGACCTTGCTGGATTGCGCACTTGCCGAAGGCAGCACTCGGCCCGACATCATCATCAGCGATCTCGCGATGCCGGGCGGCGAAGGAGTTGAAATGATTGGCCGGCTGCGCGGTCATGAGCGGCGGCTGCAAGTCGTTCCGGTGCCCGTCATTGTTCTGACCGCCGACAAACGCGACGAGTCGCGCCGTCAGGTCTTGCTTGCCGGTGCAAACCGCGTGATGCTGAAACCTGTCGATCCGATCCGGCTACTGACGGAAGTCCATGCCGTGGCAGCCCTTTCCGCCCGCCGAGCCGAAGCGCTCTGAGCGGGGTGACATAAGCGTCATTTTTCCGTAAAGTCCATGTCACTTTCCTGTCGCATAGAAGTGTTTTATGACGCGTTATGAGCCGGCAACGGGAGAATCATCATGTCCATCGACATCCTTAATCGCGACACAACGGCGGAGGTTTCTCGGCCTGCAGCGCCCGTCGCGCCGAAGGAAGGCGACGTCCTTGGCCGCATCGGCAACCTGGAGACCCGCCTTGCCCGCACTGCTCGCGAGATCGATGCTGCGCAGCATGTGCGTTACCGCGTTTTCGTTCAGGAAATGCAGGCGCAGCTTCCGCCAGAGGCCATGCGCCGCGAACGCGACGTCGACGCTTACGATGCATTCTGCGATCACCTTCTCGTTCTCGACCGGTCGATCGAAGGCGACAGCGAAGACCAGATCGTCGGCACTTACCGCCTGCTGCGCCAGGAGGTGGCGATGGCAAATGGCGGTTTTTACTCGGCTTCCGAATTCGCGATCGGCGAGCTTCTTGCTCGCCATCCGGACAAGCGCTTCATGGAACTCGGCCGCTCCTGCGTGCTGCCGGAATACCGCACGAAGCGCACAGTGGAACTTCTCTGGCAGGGCAACTGGGCCTATGCCCTGAGGCATGGCATGAGCGCCATGTTCGGCTGCGCTTCCTTCCCGGGTGTGCACCCTGAGAGCCATGCGTTGGCACTTTCCTTCCTGCATCACACAGTCCTCGCCAAGGACGAATGGGCGGTTGGCGCTCTGCCGGATCTGGCCCGGAGCATGGATCTGATGCCGCCGGAAGCCGTTAATCCGAAGAAGGCGCTGATGGCGCTTCCACCGCTGATCAAGGGCTATCTCCGCCTCGGCGCGATGGTCGGCTCCACGGCGGTGGTAGACCATGCGTTCAACACGACGGACGTACTAATCGTGCTGCCAATTTCCAGCATCTCAGATCGGTATCTGAATTACTACGGCGCCGACGCCGGCCGCTTCGCGAGCTGATTTTCCAGAAATTCAATCAAAGCTCGCCCCGAAAATTCGAGGCGAGCTTTTTTGTTGCCATCACCCCGCCGAATAAGCTGCGATGGCCGCCATGTTGACAATGTCGGAATCCTTGGCGCCCATCGAGGTGATCTGAACGGCTTTATCGAGGCCGACAAGGATCGGGCCGATGACCGTCGAGCCGCCGAGTTCCTGCAGCATCTTCGTCGAGATTGAAGCGGAGTGGAAGGCCGGCATGACCAGCACGTTGGCGGGAGCCGACAAGCGGCAGAACGGGTACTGCTCCATCACCTTGCGGTTCAGCGCCACGTCGGCGGCCATTTCGCCGTCGTACTCGAAATCGACGCGGCGCTTGTCAAGAATCTTCACCGCTTCACGAACGCGCTCGGAACGTTCGCCCGAAGGATGGCCGAAGGTGGAATAGGCAAGCAGTGCAACGCGCGGCTGGTAGCCCATGCGACGTGCAAGGCCTGCCGCTTCCTCGGCAATGTCGGCCAGCTCCTCTGCTGTGGGCATATCGTGCACCGCGGTATCCGCGACAAAGACAGTGCGACCGCGGACAAGCACCAGCGACACCCCGATAACACGGTGGCCCGGCTTCTCATCGATGCAGCGGCGCACATCTTCCAGCGCCGTCGAATAATTGCGCGTGATGCCGGTTACCATACCGTCCGCATCGCCGAGCGCCACCATCGTCGCGGCGAAATGATTCCGATCGTTATGGATTAGGCGCTGCGCGTCGCGGTGCAGATAACCCTTCCGCTGCAGCCGGGCATAAAGGTAGTCGGTGTAGGCCTCGATGCGGGTCGATATGCGTGCATTGACGATCTCCAAGCCTGGCCGGTTGAGATCGATGCCGGCGCGCTCCGCTGTTGCACGGATCAGGTCTTCGCGGCCGAGAAGGAGTGCTGTGCCAAGCTGCTGGTTGGCGTAGGACATTGCCGCACGCATGACCTGCTCTTCTTCCGCTTCGGCAAAAACCATCCGTTTCGGACGGCGGCGCACCCGCTCGTAAAGGCTCGCAAGCGTCGAGGCGATCGGATCGCGCCTTGCCGATAGCTCACGGCGATAGCCGTCCATGTCGGTGATCACCTTGCGGGCGACACCAGTTTCGATCGCAGCTTCCGCCACGGCCGCCGGGATTGCCGAAATCAAGCGCGGATCGAAGGGTACCGGAATGATGTACTGCGCGCCGAAGCGCGGCCGGTTGCCCTGATAGGCTGCGACAACGTCGTCCGGCACATCCTCGCGGGCCAGATTGGCAAGCGCCTTGACGGCGGCAATCTTCATCGCGTCGTTGATCGTGGTGGCCCGCACGTCGAGTGCGCCGCGAAAGATGTATGGAAAGCCGAGAACGTTGTTGACCTGGTTCGGGTAGTCCGACCGTCCCGTTGCCATGATGGCGTCATCGCGGATGCGGGCGACTTCCTCCGGCGTGATTTCCGGATCGGGATTCGCCATCGCGAAGATGATCGGCCGGTCGGCCATCGAGCGGATCATTTCTTCAGAAAAGGCGCCCTTCTGCGACAAACCGAGCACGACATCGGCACCCTTCATCGCATCCGCTAGCGTGCGGGCCTTCGTCTTGACCGCGTGTGCCGATTTCCACTGGTTCATGCCTTCGGTGCGGCCCTGATAAATCGCACCCTTGGTGTCGACGAGGGTGATGTTCTCAGGCGCAAAACCCATCGACTTGATGAGTTCGACACAGGCGATTGCCGCAGCTCCTGCGCCGTTGCAGACGAGTTTCGTCGTCTTCAGGTCACGTCCCGTCAACTCCAGGGCGTTGATGAGGCCGGCCGTTGCAATGATCGCCGTGCCGTGCTGGTCGTCGTGAAAGACCGGAATATCCATCAGCTCGCGCAGGCGCTGCTCGATGATGAAGCAGTCGGGCGCCTTGATGTCCTCCAGATTGATGCCGCCGAAGGAAGGCCCCAGAAACCGCACGCAGTTGATGAACTCGTCGACGTTTTCCGTGTCGACTTCGAGGTCGATGGAATCGACATCGGCAAAACGCTTGAAAAGGACGGATTTGCCTTCCATGACCGGCTTGGATGCCAAGGCGCCCAGATTGCCGAGACCGAGAATCGCCGTGCCATTGGAGATGACGGCTACCATATTGCCACGTGTCGTATAGTCGTAGGCAGTGCCCGGATCGGCGGCGATTGCCTTCACAGGCGCCGCGACGCCCGGCGAATACGCGAGCGACAGATCGCGCTGCGTCGCCATCGGCTTCGTCGGGTTGATTTCCAGCTTCCCGGGCCGTCCCATGGCGTGGAATTCAAGCGCTTCATTGTCGGTAACGGACGTCACCGGCCGCGGCTTCTTTTCGATATCAGGCATTCTTCCTCCAACGTCCTGTGGGTGACGCCTTGCTCTTCCTCAATGGCGGTTGTCATCTATAGCGGCGGGCGGCTAGGGTTGGCACCTGTTTTTTTGGAAAATTGCACCTCCGTGAACCAACGAATAGACGCCAGGAATGAAGCCTTTTCGGCTGCCGAGCTTGCCACGGAGGAAAGCCGTGCTTCGGCCACGCCGATGATAGAGCAATTCATCGAGATCAAGGCAAACAACCCCGACTCGCTGCTTTTCTATCGGATGGGCGATTTCTACGAATTGTTCTTCGAAGACGCCTTGGACGCCTCGCGCGCGCTTGGCATTACGCTCACGAAGCGCGGTCAGCACATGGGGCAGGATATCCCGATGTGCGGCGTTCCCGTGCATGCCGCAGACGACTATCTGCAGAAGCTGATCGGGCTCGGCTTCCGTGTCGCCGTCTGCGAACAGGTCGAAGACCCGGCGGAGGCGAAGAAGCGCGGCTCGAAATCCGTCGTCAAACGCGACGTCATTCGCCTTGTCACGCCGGGCACGATTACCGAAGAAAAGCTGCTATCACCCTCCGAATCGAACTATCTGATGGCGCTTACCCGGATTCGCGGCGCGAGCGAACCGCTGATGGCGCTGGCCTGGATCGATATTTCTACCGGCGTTTTCCGCCTCGCCGAGACGGAAGGTTCGCGGCTGCTTGCCGATATCCTGCGCATCGATCCGCGTGAACTGATCCTGCCGGATACCATGTTTCACGATCCCGAGCTGAAGCCGGTCTTCGACGTGCTTGGCCGCACTGCGGTTCCGCAGCCTTCCGTGCTTTTCGACAGTGCGACAGCAGAAACCCGCATCTCCCGCTATTTCGGCGTTTCGACGCTCGATGGCTTCGGCACCTTCTCCCGCGCCGAATTGGCAGCCGCCGCGGCAGCTGTTGCCTATGTCGAAAAGACTCAGATCGCCGAACGCCCGCCACTTGGCAAACCGGAGCGCGAAAGCGGCGCCTCGACGCTCTTCATCGATCCCGCGACCCGCGCCAACCTCGAGCTCGCCCGCACGCTTTCGGGGGACCGCAACGGTTCGCTGCTGAAAGCAATCGACCGGACGGTCACCGGCGGAGGAGCCCGCCTTCTCGCAGAACGGCTGATGTCACCGTTGACCGATCCTGACCGCATCAACGAGCGGCTGGATTCGATCGGCTTCCTGATGGAGGAGCCGAGGCTTTGCGGCGACCTGCGCGACGCGTTGAAGCACGTGCCGGATATGCCGCGCGCACTGTCCCGCCTCGCGCTTGACCGCGGCGGCCCGCGCGACCTCTGGGCGATCCGGCAAGGGCTTGGTGCTGCTTCGGATCTCGCGAAGCTGCTCGGCAATTCGCTTTTGCCGGAAGAGCTCGGTGCTGCACTTTCCGGCCTGCAGGCGCTGCCTTCATCTCTCGAATCTATGCTTACCAAGACTCTCGCCGACGAACTTCCACTCTTGAAGCGCGATGGCGGTTTCCTGAGGGACGGCGCCAATGCCGAGCTTGACGAAGTGCGGGCGCTTCGCGATCAGTCGCGCCGGGTCATCGCCGGATTGCAATTGCAATATGCCGACGAGACCGGCATCAAGTCGCTGAAGATCAAGCACAACAATATCCTCGGCTATTTCATCGAAGTGACTGCCGGCAATGCCGGACCGATGACGGATACGGCGGAGGCCAAGGCACGTTTCATCCACCGTCAAACCATGGCGAATGCCATGCGCTTTACGACGACCGAGCTTGCCGACCTTGAAAGCCGGATCGCAAATGCCGCAGATCGCGCCTTGCAGATCGAGCTCGAAGCCTTCGAGCGGATGACGGCTGCCGTTGTCGCTGAAGCCGAGGCGATCAAGGCCGGCGCCCGCGCGCTTGCCGTCATCGACGTTGCCGCGGGTCTGGCACTGTTGGCCGAGGAGCAGGCCTATTGCCGCCCGCTCGTCGATGCTTCGAAGATGTTTATGATCGAAGGCGGACGCCACCCTGTTGTCGAACAGGCGCTGCGGCGCCAGTCTTCCGGACCCTTCGTCGCCAATAACTGCGATCTCTCACCTGTCGCGGACGGCAAGGATGGGGCGATCTGGTTGCTGACCGGTCCGAACATGGGCGGTAAGTCGACATTCCTGCGCCAGAACGCGCTGATCGCCATCCTGGCGCAGATGGGCTCCTTCGTATCCGCAACCTCCGCTCACATCGGCATCGTCGACCGGCTTTTCTCCCGTGTCGGCGCTTCTGACGATCTCGCCCGCGGTCGCTCGACCTTTATGGTGGAGATGGTCGAAACGGCGGCCATCCTCAACCAGGCGACCGATCGTTCGCTCGTCATCCTCGATGAAATCGGCCGCGGGACTGCAACGTTCGATGGGCTTTCGATCGCATGGGCTGCTGTCGAGCATTTGCACGAGGCGAACCGCTGCCGTGGCCTCTTCGCAACACATTTCCACGAACTGACGGTGCTATCTGAAAAGCTTGCCCGGCTATCGAACGCCACCATGCGCGTTAAGGAATGGGATGGCGATGTCATCTTCCTGCACGAGGTGGGACCGGGTGCGGCGGACCGTTCCTACGGCATCCAGGTTGCGCGTCTTGCAGGCCTGCCAGCGTCCGTCGTCGCGCGCGCCCGCGACGTGCTGACGCGCCTGGAAGATGCCGACCGCAAGAACCCGGCAAGCCAATTGATCGACGATCTGCCGCTCTTCCAAGTTGCTGTGCGGCGAGAGGATGCCAATCGCGGGCCGTCCAAGATCGAGGAAGCGTTAAGGAGAATGAGCCTCGACGACCTGACGCCGCGCGAGGCGCTTGACGCGCTTTATGAGCTGAAGAAAAAACTGAAATAGGAGCGCACCGATGTTCATGGAGGGCCTGCTGCGCGAGACCCAAAAGCTCGCCAATATCTTCACGGCGATGGAGGCGCTGCGCCTTGCCGACGAGCACGGCAATCCACGCGGCTGGGCCTCGCCCTTCGGCCTGTTGCAGATCACTAGGTGCTGCGCCATCATCTCCGATCTTGCCTTTTCGATCGCCAAGGCCGGCTATCGCGAATGCGACAAGGCAACGCTCGACGAAATCGCCAGCGAAACCCGCAAGGTTCTCTATTCGGTGAATGCGCAAGTCGGCGCTTGAGCGCCAGGCTTCCCGAACCTATCTGCGGCACAGCACCCCGCTCGATTGGCGTGGCAACACCTTTTCGCCAAAATTAAGGGTTCTTGCAGTATGAAGGCCCGTGTCAAACGCGGGGTAAAGAGGCTATAGCGCATGCAGACGAAACGAGACGCGGTCGCACCGCGCGAACAGGAAGCCGCTCCGCGCATGGCGACGATGAGTGACATCGATTTCTCGGAAATTCTCGACACGGCCCTTTTGCAAAAGCTCTGCGGCGCCGTTGCTGAAGCCAACAAGACCCGACCAGACGTCATGCGCTCCGACCTGCTTGCTGTGCTCAAAAAGGCAAGCGGCGACGGCCGCCAAAAGGCGTGCGCGCTTCTCTCTGCCGATGGCAGCGGGCTAAACTGCGCCCGGCGCATCTCCTGGCTGCAAGACCAGATCACGACGGCACTCTACGAGTTCGTCTGCGCATACGTGTTCCCGAAGCAGAAGGACAAGTTCGCCGTGACGGCGGTCGGCGGCTATGGCCGCGATACGCTGGCGCCGGGCTCCGATATCGACCTGCTCTTCCTCTTTCAGCCAAGGCCGGCAGAGGAGACGCACAAGGCTGTCGAGTTCATGCTCTATGTCCTCTGGGATATGGGCTTCAAGGTCGGCCACGCGACGAGGACGATCGAGGAGTGCATGGCGCTCTCCAGGTCCGACATGACGATCCGCACGGCGATCCTCGAGATGCGCTACATCTGCGGCCTGAAATCGCTGGCAACGGAACTCGAGACCCGTTTCGACAAGGAGATCGTGACCGGCACCGGCCCGGAATTCATTGCCGCCAAGCTTGCCGAGCGCGACGAGCGCCACCGCAAGGCAGGCGACACACGCTACCTCGTCGAACCCAACGTCAAGGAGGGCAAGGGCGGACTTCGCGATCTGCATACGCTCTTCTGGATTTCGAAATACTATTATCATGTCCGAGATACCGTCGAACTCGTCACGCTCGGCGTTCTCTCCAAGCATGAATACCGCGTTTTCGAAAAGGCCGACGATTTCCTATGGGCCGTGCGCTGCCACATGCACTTCTTGACGGGCAAGGCGGAGGAGCGGCTTTCCTTCGACATCCAGCGGGAGATTGCCGAAGCGCTCGGATATCATACGCGTCCCGGCCTTTCGGCCGTCGAGCGCTTCATGAAGCATTATTTCCTGGTGGCGAAGGACGTCGGCGACCTGACGCGCATCCTCTGCGCGGCGCTCGAAGATCAGCAGGCGAAATCAACGCCGGGGCTCACCGGTGTGATCAGCCGTTTTGCCCATCGCAGCCGCAAGATCGCCGGCAGCACCGAATTCGTAGAGGATCGCGGCCGCATCGCGCTTGCCAGCCCGGACGTGTTCAAGCACGATCCCGTCAGCATCATCCGTCTTTTCCATGTTGCTGATATCAATGGCCTCGAGTTCCATCCCGATGCACTGAAGCGGGTCACGCGATCGCTCAACCTCATCGACAACAAACTGCGCGAAAACGACGAGGCGAACCGCCTCTTCATGTCGATCCTCACCTCCAGGGGCGACCCAGCGCTCATTTTGCGTCGCATGAACGAAGCAGGTGTGCTCGGCCGCTTCATCCCGGAATTCGGCAAGATCGTCGCAATGATGCAGTTCAACATGTACCACCACTATACGGTGGATGAGCATCTGATCCGCACCGTCGATGTGCTCTCGGAAATCGACAAGGGCAAGGCCGACGACCTGCACCCGCTCGCCAACAAGCTGATGCCAGGGATCGAAGACCGGGAGGCTCTTTATGTCGCAGTCCTCCTTCATGACATCGCCAAGGGCCGCCAGGAAGACCATTCGATCGCCGGCGCGCGTGTAGCCCGCAAGCTCTGCGCACGCTTCGGCCTATCCCAAAAGCAGACGGAGCTCGTCGTTTGGCTGATCGAGGAGCATCTAACGATGTCCATGGTTGCCCAGACCCGAGACCTTACCGACCGCAAGACGATCACTGACTTCGCCGATCGCGTTCAATCGCTCGATCGCCTGAAGATGCTGCTGGTCCTGACGATCTGCGACATTCGTGCCGTCGGCCCCGGCGTCTGGAACGGCTGGAAGGGTCAGTTGTTGCGCACGCTCTATTACGAAACCGAACTGCTGCTTGCCGGCGGCTTTTCGGAGGTGTCGCGCAAGGAGCGCGCCAACTCCGCGGCCGAAGCGCTGTTCAATGCGCTTTCCGATTGGAGCCAGAAGGATCGTAAGACCTACAGCAAGCTCCACTACCAGCCTTACCTGCTTTCCGTGCCGCTGGAAGACCAGGTCCGTCACGCCCATTTCATCCGCCAGTCGGACAAGAACGGCCAGGCGCTCGCGACAACCGTGCGAACGGACAGTTTCCACGCGATCACCGAAATCACCGTTCTCTCGCCAGACCACCCGCGCCTGCTCGCCGTTATTGCCGGGGCATGTGCGGCCGCTGGCGCTAATATCGTCGATGCACAGATATTCACGACGTCGGACGGACGCGCACTGGATACGATCCATGTCAGCCGCGAATTCCAGGACGATGCCGACGAGCTTCGCCGCGCAGGCACGATCGGGCGCATGATCGAAGACGTGTTGTCGGGCCGCAAGCGGCTGCCGGAAGTCATCGCTACGCGTACGAAGAACCGCAAGAGGAGCAAGGCCTTCGTCATTCCGCCGTCGGTCAACATCACCAACAACCTGTCGAACAAGTTCACTGTCATCGAAGTCGAATGCCTTGACCGCACCGGCCTGCTTTCGGAAATCACCGCGATGCTTTCTGATCTTTCGCTCGACATCCAGTCCGCCCGCATCACCACCTTCGGCGAAAAGGTCATCGACACCTTCTATGTCACGGATCTCGTCGGTCAGAAGATCTCCAGCGACACCAAGCGGGCCAATATCACCGCCCGGCTGAAGGCCGTGATGGCCGGCGAAGAAGATGAGCTCCGCGAACGGATGCCCTCCGGCATCATCGCGCCCGCCGCCTCCGCGCGGACTTCGCCGCCGAGCGAAAAGAAAGCCGGGTCTACGGCATGAGTCTCGTCAAGAAATTCGCCACCGTCGGCGGCGCGACCCTCGGCAGCCGCATCTTCGGTTTTGCCCGCGAAACGCTGATGGCGGCGGCTCTCGGCACCGGCCCCATGGCTGACGTCTTCTACGCAGCCTTCCGCTTTCCCAACCTCTTCCGCCGGTTGTTTGCCGAAGGCGCCTTCAACGCTGCCTTCGTACCGCTCTTCGCCAAGGAGATCGAAGCGAACGGCACGGAAGGAGCAAAGCGGTTTTCGGAAGAGGTTTTCGGCGTGCTTTTTTCGGTGCTGCTGCTTATCACCATCGTGATGGAGCTTTGCATGCCGCTGCTTGTACGCTTCATCATCGCGCCGGGCTTTGCCGACGATCCGGACAAGTTCTCGATCACGATCCGCATGGCGGCGGTGATGTTCCCCTATCTCATGTGCATGTCGCTGACGGCGATGATGAGCGGCATGCTGAATTCGCTACACCACTTCTTCGCCGCAGCGGTCGCGCCGATCTTCCTCAATGTCGTGATGATTGGTGCGCTCTTCTACGCTCTCTATACCGGTGCGGAACCGCTCGCGACCGCCTGGTATCTCTCCTGGGGCGTGCTGGGGGCCGGTATCCTGCAGCTCGCCGTCGTCTATATCGGGGTCCTTCATGCAGGCATGAGCATCGGCTTTCGCTTTCCGCGCATGACGCCGAACGTCAAGCGGCTGCTGATCCTCGCAGTCCCCGCCGCAGTCACAGGCGGCATCACGCAGATCAACCAGCTGATCGGCCAGGCGATCGCCTCATCCCGCGACGGTGCCATCGCCGCCCTGCAATATGCGGATCGCATCTACCAGCTGCCGCTCGGCGTCGTTGGCGTTGCCGTCGGTGTCGTATTGCTGCCGGAGCTTGCCCGCGCTTTGAAGGGCGGCAATCTGCGTGAAGCCGGGAACCTGCAGAACCGTTCAATCGAATTCGTGCTGTTCCTGACGATCCCCGCGGCCTTCGCCCTTTGGGTCCTTGCCGACGAGATCATCCGCGTGCTTTACGAACGTGGAGCCTTCCATCAGGAGAACACAGCGCTCGTCGGTTCGATCCTCGCGATCTACGGCATCGGCCTGCCGGCCTTCGTGCTCATCAAGGCGTTGCAGCCGGGCTTCTATGCCCGCGAGGATACCAAGACGCCGATGCGCTTTTCGGCCGTTGCCGTCGGCGTTAACTGCGCCACGGCTCTGACGCTTTTCCCCTATCTCGGCGCACCGGGCATCGCGGTGGCGGAAGCAGCCGCCGGCTGGATCAGCACGGTATTGCTTTTCGCAACGCTGCTGCGCCGCGGCCATCTTAACTGGGAATGGGCGCTGGCCCGGCGGGCGGCTCTGCTCGTTGTATCGGCATCCGTGATGAGCGGCGGCATCGTTTTCCTGCAGCATCGCTGGGAACCGTGGCTCGCTTCCGGTGCCCATCTGGCGACCAAGGCCGGTACGCTCGCCCTTTTGATCGCCATTTCGATGATCGTCTATTTCGCGACCGCCTTTTTGATTGGCGGCGCCGATGTCGGCATGATCCGGCGAAACCTCAACCGAAAGCCTTCGCCCAAAGCCGAAGGATGAACCGCAGCCTTTGTTATCAGCAGTGGCTCCAGCGCCGCTTCGGCCCGATGTCGACGTGGACGATGCCGTTGCAGTATCGCCCAATACCGCCGATACCCGGTGCCGTCTGCGCTGCCGCGATGATCGTCCGTTCCGATAGGCCCGGCACGCGGATGTCGGCTGCGTTGCAATGGCGATGCTGAGAATGCGCGCGGCCGGAATGCGGCCGGTGGCCGGACGTGACCATCGGTCTTCGGCCAGTCTTGGCCGCGATATGCGCGAGAACGGCTCTGAGTTTTGGCGGGAAGCAGCCGATTCTGACGCTCACGGTCTGAACCGTATAGGGCAGCGATGTCGTGTACTTGAGAAGTCTTACCGGGGGTTTTTTACTGTTCTGCGCGCCGGCATTGACGCAACAGGACAAGGTGAACAAGCCAGCAAGAACGAGTGATAAAATCGTATGCATGACGTCCCCTCCAGATAGAGCGCAGTGGATTTCCACTGAGGCTCGGATTGGCGTCGAGAACGTTCATTCGAAAAGTGGCCAATTTGTGAAATTTTATGCCAACTCACTAAGTGAGACACCCTCATATTATGGACATAATTACAAAGTTGATAGCTAAAATTGAGTATAAAATACTCTCTACCATTCGATGAAAATCAAGACCTTGCAACAACGCGCATTAGAGGGAACAGGCCACCAGGAGAAAGGCGCCATAATTCGAATTAGCGCCGCCGACAATTTAATTTGGCACGATCAAAAAGCTGTCCTGCCGGAGCAAGCTCTTGACCAAGTATCGAGTCCCCGCAACAAAAGATCTCTCGAAGCCGGAGTTTATACGTGCGCCAATCCCTCTTCCTGGTCACCCTCGTCATCGATGACTACGACCGCGCCAAGGCTTTCTACTGCGGCGCGCTCGGCTTCGACTGCCTACAGGACGAAATGCAGCCGGATGGCAAGCGCTGGGTAGTGGTGAAGCCCAAAGGAGGCGATGGCGCAGCGTTCCTTCTTGCCCGGGCAGTCAATGACGCACAGAAAGCGGCAATCGGAAATCAGACCGGCGGGCGTGTCGGCTTCTTTTTGAAGACTGACGATTTTGCACAAGATCGTGCCGCCATGCTGGCCAACGGTGTGCGCTTTCTCGAAGAACCGCGGCATGAGGTCTACGGAACGGTGGCCGTGTTTTCGGATCCTTACGGCAACACTTTCGATCTGATCCAGCATGCCGCACCGGCCGCCTCTTGATTGCAGTACCGAGCACGTGCATAAGCCGCCGCGTTAGCATCATGGGCGTCTCTGCCCTGGGGCCCTCCACCAGCCTAATCGAGGATGACGTGACCGAATTCAAGAAGCTCGTATTTTCCGGCGTTCAGCCGACCGGCAATCTCCATCTCGGCAACTATCTCGGCGCGATCCGCAAGTTCGTGGCGCTGCAAGAAGGCAACGACTGCATCTATTGCGTCGTCGACCTGCATTCCCTCACTGCGCAGCTCGTGCACAACGACCTGCCGGGCCAGATCCGCTCGATCGCCGCAGCCTTCATCGCCTCCGGCATCGATCCGGAAAAACATATCGTCTTCAACCAGTCGGCCGTGCCGCAGCATGCCGAACTCGCCTGGATCTTCAATTGCGTCGCCCGCATCGGCTGGATGAACCGCATGACGCAGTTCAAGGACAAGGCCGGCAAGGACCGCGAAAATGCCTCGCTCGGCCTGCTTGCCTATCCGAGCCTGATGGCCGCCGACATCCTCGTTTATCGCGGCACGCATGTTCCGGTCGGCGACGATCAGAAGCAGCATCTCGAGCTTGCCCGCGACATCGCGATGAAGTTTAACCTGGACTATCAAGATCACATCCGCCGCGCCGGCCAGGGCGTCGACATCACCGTCGGCGACGAGCCGGTGCACGCCTATTTCCCGATGGTCGAACCGCTGATTGAAGGCCCTGCACCGCGCGTGATGTCGCTGCGCGACGGCACCAAGAAGATGTCCAAATCCGATCCGTCCGATCTCTCGCGCATCAACCTGATGGACGACGAGGACGCGATCTCGAAGAAGATCCGCAAGGCGAAGACCGATCCGGACGGCTTGCCGAGCGAGGTCGAGGGCCTGAAGGGCCGCCCGGAAGCCGACAACCTCGTCGGCATCTATGGGGCGCTTGCCGACAAAACGAAAACTGAGGTGCTTGCCGAATTCGGCGGCCAGCAGTTTTCCGTCTTCAAGCCGGCGCTTGTCGATCTCGCCGTTCAGGTGCTCTCGCCGATCACCGGTGAAATGCGCCGCCTCATGGACGATACCAGCCATATCGACGCTATTCTCCGCAACGGCGGCGAACGCGCCCGGGCCCGCGCCGAAGCGACCATGAAGGACGTCCGCGACATCATCGGCTTTCTCTATTGAGACAGCCTTTCTTCTCCCCTCGGGGAGAAGATGTCCAAAGGACAGATAGGGGTGAGCGACCAAAGGCGCGAACGGCCTGAGCGAAAGCGAGGGACGAATTTGCCATACGCAGCCCTCATCCGACCCTTCGGGCCCCCTTATCCCCAAGGGAAGAAGGGGTAAAGGAGGGGCTTGCAAATTTTCCGGATCAGGTGTCAGAGTCCGCGCCATGGTATCAAAGCGACTCTCACGGCTCGAAGGGCATCGCCGCAAGTTCATGGCGGTGATCGATGGCACGCCGGAATGCCAGAGCGCCGTGCACTATGCCGGCAGGCGCGCCAAGAATTCCAATGGCGGACTGGTTCTCGTTTACGTAATTCCCGAAGGCGATTTTCAGCAATGGCTGGGCGTCGAGGAGATCATGCGAGCCGAAGCCCGCGAGGAGGCCGAAGCCGTCGTCTCCAAGTCGGCGCAAGTGGTGCGCGAATCGATTGGCATCGAGCCGGAAATCGTCATCCGCGAGGGCAGCGCGGTCGAAGAGATCAATGCAGTGATCGAAGAAGATCGCGACATTGCGATCCTGGTGCTGGCCGCAAGCTCGGCCAAGGAGGGTCCCGGACCATTGGTATCGTCCGTTGTCGGAAAAGCAGCTACCTTTCCTATCCCTGTTACCGTGTTGCCCGATACGCTGACGAATGAGGAATTAGACGCGCTGGCGTAAGACAGAATGTCGAATGGCGACTATTTGTGGAGTCTTTATCTCTTGAATAGCGCCGCCGATCGGCTTATTTTCTTTTGAAGAATTCTAAAGACGGCCTGAGCGACAACCTGGCCCGCATGGAGAGCGAAATGTTCATTCAGACCGAAGCCACGCCGAATCCGGCCACCCAGAAGTTCCTGCCGGGCAAGGTCGTGATGGAAACTGGTACGGCCGAGTTCCGCAGCGCCGAGGAAGCTCAGGCTTCGCCCCTCGCCGCCCGCCTTTTTGAAATCCCGGGCGTCACTGGCGTCTATTTCGGCTACGATTTCATCTCCGTTTCCAAGGAGAACCAGGAGTGGCAGCACCTGAAGCCCGCCATCCTTGGCTCTATCATGGAGCACTTCATGTCCGGAAAGCCGGTCATGGGCGACGCCTCCGTATTTTCGGAAGAACTCGATGCGGACGGTGAATTCTTCGATGAGGCCGACGAGACCATCGTACTCACCATCAAGGAACTGCTTGAAACCCGCGTGCGCCCGGCAGTTGCCCAGGATGGCGGCGACATCACGTTTCGCGGCTTCAAGGACGGCAAGGTCTATCTCAACATGAAGGGCTCCTGCTCCGGCTGCCCCTCTTCGACCGCAACACTGAAGCATGGTGTCCAGAACCTGCTTCGCCACTTCGTTCCCGAAGTGCAGGAAGTCATCGCTGCCTGACGATCTGTTCAAAATTCATCCGGCTCAGCATTGCGCCGGATGAATTTGTGATAGGCTTTTATTCGGAAATTGATGACATGATTGTTCTGGCGCTCGACACGGCTGGTGTGGATTGCGCTGCCGCTCTCTACGACAGCGGCAGGGATGCGGTGCTGGGGGAGGCATCGGACTTGATCGGCAAGGGCCATGCAGAGCATTTGATGGGAATCATCGACCGCGTGCTCAAGCAGGCGGACATGAAACTCGCGATGGCCGAACGTGTTGCCGTTACGATCGGTCCCGGCTCCTTTACCGGAATCCGCGTTGGCGTTGCCGCAGCACGCGGGTTCGGCCTTGCGCTTAATATCCCGACTGTCGGCATCACGACCCTGGAGACCATGGCCGCCGCCCAGCGCGAGAAGACGCCCAGCCGCCCCGTCCTTGCCGCCATGGACGCCAAGCGCGGCGAAATCTACCTCCAGAGCTTTTCCGCTGACGGCTTGGCGTTGGACGAACCTCGCGCAGTGACAGTCGAGGAAGCGCAGGCTTTCGCGGCCAACTTCGACGGCGAGATCACCGGATCTGCAACGCCGCTGCTGAAACCCAACGCGACGGGCGAACACGCCAATAAATTCCCAATTTCTATCGTGGCACGCCTTGGTGCGGCCGCCGATCCCGGTTCAGGAAAGCCGAAGCCTCTTTATCTGCGCGGACCCGATGCCAAACCGCAGGCCGGGTTCGCGATCGCGCGAGTATGACCATGCTGGAATCCTATCTGACTCTGAAGCCGGCTTTCGAGATCGTCGCAATGGACAATGACGATTGCCAGGCGGTTGCCGTGCTGCATGGCGAACGCTTTGCCCGCCCGTGGGGCGACGGCGAGTTCTATAGCCTGCTCAGCCAGGACACCGTCTTCGGCTTCGTCGCGCGCCAAACCAACGCTTTCCTGAAAAAGCCTCTGCGGGGCTTCGTGCTTGCCCGCCAGGTCGCCGGCGAAGCGGAAATCCTGGCAATCGCCGTGCAGGCGAAGGTTGGCGGCGCCGGCCTCGGCTGGCGGCTGATGCAGGCGGCGATGCGCGAAGCCAAGCTGCGCGGCGGCGAAAGCATGTTCCTGGAAGTCGACCACGGCAATGCCGCCGCCCTCGGCCTCTACCGTAAGCTCGGCTTTGAGAAAGTCGGCGAGCGCCGCGGATACTACAAGGATGTCAACGGTGCGGTTTCCACGGCGCTTGTCATGAAGCGCGTTCTTCGCTAGTGCCGTTTGAGAACCGGAATCTGGAATGAAGGCCGCCAATGACCGACACAACCAAGACCCTTGAGGAGCTTTGCACCGAGCGCGGCATGCGAATGACCGAACAGCGCCGCGTGATCGCCCGTATCCTTGAAGAGTCGGAAGATCACCCGGATGTCGAGGAACTGTACCGTCGCTCAGTTAAGGTCGATGCAAAGATTTCGATCTCCACCGTCTACCGCACCGTCAAGCTCTTTGAAGACGCCGGCATCATCGCCCGCCATGATTTCCGCGACGGCCGTTCACGCTATGAGACGGTGCCGGAAGAGCATCACGACCACCTGATAGACCTGAAGAACGGCGTGGTCATCGAATTCCGCTCGCCGGAGATCGAGGCCCTGCAAGAGCGCATTGCCCGCGAGCATGGCTTCCAGCTCGTCGATCACCGGCTGGAACTCTACGGCATTCCGCTGAAGAAAGACGAACGCTGAGCCGATGACCGCAGCCGCAGGGAGTTCGCGTTGATCGTCTGGCTGCGCATCGCCTATGCCGCGGTCGTCATCGCCGCCGCCAGCATGCCGCTGATGCCATTGCAGCTTCTCAGTCTCCATTTCGACTGGAGGCTCCGCCGCATGCTTCCGCGTCTTTGGCACCGCGCGGCCTGCCACGCACTCGGAATTCGCGTGAAGGTCCACGGCAAGCTCGAAGGGCGCAGGCCGCTGATGCTATGCGTCAATCACGCGTCGTGGATGGATATCATGGTCATGTCCTCGGTCGCCGATGTCGCCTTCATCGCCAAAATGGAGGTGCGCGACTGGCCCATCTTCGGGCTGCTCGCCCGCCTGCAGAAAAGCGTTTTCATCGTCCGCGAAGAAAAGCGGAAGACCGGCAGTCAGGCAAGCGAGATTGCGGACCGCATGGCGGACGGCGAGATCATCGTGCTCTTTCCCGAAGGCACGACTTCGGACGGCAATCGTTTGCTGGACGTCAAATCCTCGCTCTTCGGAGCGGCCGCCATGGCAGTGCCGCACTCGCCGCACGGCTCCGTCTTCGTGCAGCCGGTCGCGATCGCCTATACCAAGGCGCACGGCGTTGCGATGGGCCGCTATCACCGCCCGCTGGCCGGCTGGCCCGGCGACGTGGAACTCGTGCCACACCTGATGGACGTCGTGAAATGTGCGGCGCTCGATGCCGAGGTCTCCTTCGGCGAGGCGGTCGAATACCGCTCTGATTCGAATCGGAAGGACGTCAGCGCCACCATCGCCCGCCGCATCCGTGCCATGCTCAACAGCCGCCTGCGCGGCCGCGAAATCTCTTGAGGGAAAATTTCGATTTTCTAAAGGGCAAAAAACCACTAAATAGCCCGCCATGACCCAAGACACCGCCCTTCTTCCGCCCCCGGAGACCATCCCCAGCGAAGGCCTCCGCAATGGCAGCAACAGCCGCAAGGTTTTCATCAAGACTTACGGCTGCCAGATGAACGTCTACGACTCGATGCGCATGAGTGATGCGCTCGCCCGCGATGGTTACGAGCCGACGGAGAATATGGAGGAGGCCGACCTCGTCCTGCTCAATACTTGTCACATCCGCGAAAAGGCCGCCGAAAAGGTCTATTCGGCGCTCGGCCGCTTGCGCGATATGAAGAAGAAGAAGGCTGCCGACGGGCGCGAGATGATGATCGGCGTCACCGGATGCGTTGCCCAGGCCGAGGGTGAGGAAATCCTGCGCCGCGCGCCTGCCGTCGATGTGGTCATCGGCCCGCAGACCTATCACCGCCTGCCGGACGCGCTGCGGCGTGCCAAGGAAGGCCATCGCGTTGTCGATACGGAATATGCGGTGGAAGACAAGTTCGAACACTTGCCGATCGCCGAAACCAGAAAGATCCGTTCGCGCGGTGTCACTGCATTCCTGACGGTGCAGGAAGGCTGCGACAAGTTCTGCACCTTCTGCGTCGTGCCTTACACGCGTGGTTCGGAGATCTCCCGGCCGGTCAACCAGATTGTCGAAGAAGCACAGAACCTCATCAAAGGCGGAGTGCGGGAAATCACATTGCTCGGCCAGAATGTCAACGCGTGGCATGGCGCCGGGACCAATGGCGAGGAATGGAGCCTTGGCGATCTGCTCTATCGCCTCGCTGAAATTCCGGGGCTTGCCCGGCTCCGGTACACCACCAGCCATCCGCGCGACATGGACGACCGCTTGATCGAGGCGCATCGCGATCTGCGGGCGTTGATGCCCTACTTGCACCTGCCGGTGCAGGCGGGCTCGGACCGCATCCTGAAAGCCATGAACCGGCGCCATACAGCAGCGGAATACATGACGCTCATTGAGCGCATTCGCGCAGCCCGCCCCGACATCGCGCTGTCGGGCGATTTCATCGTTGGTTTTCCCGGGGAGACAGACAAGGATTTTGACGCTACACTGAGTTTGGTGGAGGAGGTTCGCTATGCGCAGGCTTTCTCCTTCAAATATTCGACGCGGCCGGGTACGCCCGGGGCGGAACTGAAGGACCAGGTGCCGGAAGAGATCAAGGCAGAACGGCTCGAGCGCCTGCAGGCGCTTCTCCTCAAGCAGACGCAGGAATTCAACAGATCCTGCATCGGCAAGGAAATCGATTTGTTGCTTGAAAAGCCCGGCCGGATGCCGGGACAACTTATTGGTCGTTCTCCCTGGCTTCAGTCAGTGAATGTTGATGCAAAAGCATCGCAAATCGGTGACATTATCAAAGTGCGAATCACCGGAACCGGAACGAACAGCCTGTTTGCCGAGTTTGCAGAGGCTGGGGTTTTAACCTAGGGAGCTCGACCGCTTGAACGGACAAGAATTGGTTTCTTCTTCACCGCGCCACCCACGCATTGCGAGCGACGCCAATCACTTCGTCCTGACGTTCGAGAACAACCGGTTCGCCAGCGAGCTATTCGGTCAGTTCGATCAGAACCTGAAGCTTCTGGAGGAGCGGCTGCATATCGACGCGCGCGCGCGCGGCAATTCCGTTGTCATTACTGGCGATGTCGTCGCCACCAATCAGGCCCGGCGTACGCTGGACTACCTCTATGAAAAGCTCCAGAAAGGCGGCAGCGTGGAACGATCCGACGTGGAAGGCGCAATCCGCATGGCGGTTGCCGCCGACGATCAGCTGAGCCTGCCGACCATGGAGAAAAAAGCCAAGCTCACCATGGCGCAGATTTCGACACGCAAGAAGACGATCGTTGCGCGGACGCCGACGCAGGACGCCTATATACGCGCCATGGAACGCGCGGAACTGGTCTTCGGTGTCGGCCCAGCCGGCACGGGGAAGACCTACCTCGCCGTCGCGCATGCGGCCCAGATGCTGGAGCGCGGCGCTGTCGAGAAGATCATCCTTTCGCGGCCGGCGGTCGAGGCCGGCGAGCGTCTTGGCTTCCTGCCTGGCGACATGAAGGAGAAGGTCGATCCCTATCTCCGGCCGCTCTATGATGCGCTCTACGACATGATCCCGGGAGACAAGGTCGAGCGCGCGATCACGGCTGGCGTCATCGAGATTGCGCCGCTCGCCTTCATGCGCGGGCGCACGCTCTCGAACGCGGCCATCATTCTCGACGAAGCGCAGAACACAACATCGATGCAGATGAAGATGTTCCTGACGCGCCTCGGCGAGAATTCACGCATGATCGTCACCGGCGATCCAAGCCAGATCGACTTGCCGCGCGGCGTGAAATCCGGACTTATCGAAGCGCTGCATCTGCTTGACGGCGTGGAAGGAATTTCGACCATCCGCTTCAAGGATGTCGACGTCGTTCGCCATCCGTTGGTCGGACGGATCGTGAGGGCCTACGACGCCACCTATACGACGCGGCCGGAAGACGCCGGCCCGCAGGTCTGATGGCCGAACTCGACATCCAGATCAGCATCGAGGAAGGCGACTGGCCCTCCGAGGGTGAACTTCAGGCTTTGGCGGAACGCGTGCTGGAAGCGGCGGCGACGTTTCTCAAGAAAAATGAGAAGCAGCCGTTTCCCACGACGGCAACTGAGCTTTCGCTTGTCTTCACGGATGACGAATCCATCCGCACCATCAACGCCGAATGGCGCAAGAAGGACAAGGCTACCAATGTTCTCTCCTTTCCGGCTTTTCCGATAATCCCAGGAAAGATGCCAGGTCCGATGCTTGGTGATATCATTATCGCCAGGGAGACCGTCGAACGGGAAGCGCGGGAGCTCGAAAAGCCGTTCGAAGACCATCTGACGCATCTGATGGTGCATGGTTTCTTGCATCTCTTCGGCTACGACCATATGAATAGTGACGAAGCCGAAATTATGGAGGGTTTGGAGACTCGCATTTTGGCAGTACTCGGCCTATCTGACCCATACGAGGGTCAAGACCTTAAAATGGAACCATGAGCGACTTTACAACGAAACCGGCGGCGGACACCAAGGACGCCGATCAATCCTCCTCCTCAGATGAGGCGGGCAGTAGTAGCAGGTATTCCGGACGATCATTCTGGGCGCGCGCCGCCCGCATCCTTCGCCCGCAGCAGGGCTCGCGCATTCGCGAAGATCTCGCCGACGCGCTGATGACTAACGATACCGGCGACGATGCCTTTTCGCCCGACGAGCGGGCGATGCTTCACAACATCTTGCGTTTCCGCGAAGTGCGCGTTGCCGACGTCATGGTTCCGCGCGCCGACATCGAGGCGGTCGACCAGAACATCACCATCGGTGAATTGATGATCCTCTTTGAGGAATCAGGCCGCTCTCGCATGCCGGTCTATGCCGATACACTCGACGATCCGCGCGGCATGGTGCATATCCGCGACTTGCTTTCCTATGTCGCCAAGCAGGCGCGCAACAAGCGCCGGACAGGCTCCAAGACTGTTAAGCCGGTCGTCGAGATCGCTACCGAGAACATTCAGAAGCCGGCGCGCTCGGCAAAGCCGAATTTCGACCTTGCGCGCGTCGACCTGCAAAAGACGCTTGCCGAGGCCGGCATCGTCCGCAAGATCCTTTTCGTGCCGCCATCGATGTTGGCATCCGATCTGCTTCGCCGCATGCAGGTGAACCGCACGCAGATGGCGCTGGTCATCGATGAATATGGCGGCACCGATGGGCTTGCTTCGCACGAGGACATCGTCGAGATGGTCGTCGGCGATATCGATGACGAGCATGATGACGAAGAGGTCATGTTCAAGCGCATTTCCGAAGACGTCTTCGTAGCGGATGCCCGCGTCGAATTGGAAGAGATTGCAGAGGCGATCGGCCCGGATTTCGACATCAGCGAGCAGGTGGACGAGGTCGATACGCTGGGTGGCCTTATCTTCTCCGCCCTCGGCCGCATCCCGGTTCGGGGCGAAGTCGTCCAAGCGCTGCCGGATTTCGAATTCCACATTCTTGAGGCCGACCCGCGCCGGATTAAGCGGGTGCGCATCACCCGCAAGCGTCAGGCAATCCGCCGCCGCGTCAAGGCAGACGACAGTGCGACTGGACCTGAAACGGCTGACGAACGGCCTGCCGAATCAACATCGAACTGATTTCCGTGAGGCACGACAACGCGCCGCTTTTTTGAAAGACTGCGGAGCGGGTTGATTCGCGGCGTGAATGGAGTGCGCATGGAGCGGCTTGCGGACAAGGTCATCCTGGTCTGGGGGGTCAAACGGGCAGTGCTGGCGGTCTTTGCCGGCGCATTCGCCGTTCTGGCGCTTCCGCCGATCGGCTTTTTCGCAGCGATGTTCCTTTCATTCACGCTCCTCGTCTGGCTGATCGACGGCGCAACTGCCTCCCCCGAGGCGAGCTTCCTCGGCCGCCTCTGGCCCTCATTCGTGATCGGCTGGCTCTTCGGCTTCGGCTATTTCGTCGCAGGCCTTTGGTGGCTCGGCCATGCCTTGATGATCGACTCGGAAGAATTTGCCTGGGCGCTGCCATTGGCGACCCTCGGCCTGCCGGCGGTGCTGTCAATCTATTATGGCCTCGCTGCAGCTATCGCCCGTGTCTTCTGGTCGGACGGGATGGGCCGCATTGCGGCGCTCGCCGCAGCCTTCGGCCTCTTCGAGTGGTTGCGCAGCGTCACTTTCACGGGCTTTCCCTGGAATGCGATCGGCTACGGCATCATGCCTATGCCGCTGATGATGCAATCCGCGCATATCATCGGCGCCATGGGCGTGACTGCGCTTGCCGTCTTCGTCTTCGCTGCGCCTGCCCTTCTTGGTACGCGTCAGGGTGCGACGATGGGTGTGGGACTCGCCACACTGCTCTTTGCAGCTCATCTCGGTTATGGCGGCTATGTCCTTTATGTCGCGCCGAAGGCTCCGCCGCTGCCGCAAGAGAAGCAACCGGTTATCCGCCTTGTGCAGCCGATGATTGATCAGGCTGCCAAGCTCGACAACAATGCCGATCGCTCGGCGATCTTCGAGCTTCACTTGAAGTTTTCCGCCGAGGCGCCGAAGGATGGAGGAAAGAAGCCGAACATCATCGTCTGGCCGGAGACGTCGATCCCTTTCATCCTCACCGATAATCAGGATGCCCTTACCCGGATCGCCGATACGCTCGACGACGACCAGATTCTGATTGCAGGTGCTGTTCGCGCCGAAGAGATGGGGCCGGGAAACCCCGTGCGCTACTACAATTCGATCTATGCGATCGACGGACGCGGCCAGATCGTCGCGGCTTCCGACAAGATGCATCTCGTTCCGTTCGGCGAATATGTGCCGTTCGAGAATATCCTCGACAATTTCGGCATCACGAATATCGTCGAAATGCCGGGCGGGTTCTCTGCCGCGGCGGCGCGCCATCTCCTGGAACTGCCGACGGGACTGAAGCTCTATCCTCTCGTCTGCTATGAGATCATCTTCCCGGATGAGATGACCGGCGACATCGCTGATGCGGGCGCGATCTTGAACATCACGAACGACGCCTGGTTCGGCAATACGCCTGGCCCTTATCAGCATTTCCAGCAGGCGCGGGTACGTGCCGTGGAGACCGGATTGCCGCTGATTCGCGATGCCAACAGCGGCATTTCAGCGATCGTGGACGCCCACGGCCAGATTGTCGCAGGACTGGGTCTCAATCAAGCAGGCTTCGTCGACGCAACTCTTGAGGGATTCGGCAGCGCTTCCCGGAGTTCGTTTTCGCGACAGACTTACTTCTGGTTGACTGAAACGTTACTGATTTTGATTGTGTCGATTTCCCGTTTTGGTTTTATTTTCAAGCCGAATTGACCAAAAACCCCTAAAATTGCATAGTGGTCGCGATCGGCGTTGTTAACGTATGCTTGATGATAGGGTTTACGCCGCTTACAACGTGGCGTTACGGATGGGTCTGGGCACTGCCGGTTTAACCAGGTTGAAAATCTTTGCTAGGGCACGACCATGATTGAAAACAAGAAGAAGCCTAACCCGATCGACATCCACGTCGGCAGTCGCATTCGGCTTCGCCGTACAATGCTTGGCATGAGCCAGGAGAAGCTGGGCGAAAGCCTCGGGATCACTTTTCAGCAGATCCAGAAGTACGAGAAGGGTACAAACCGCGTCGGTGCGAGCCGCCTGCAGAACATATCGAGTATTCTCAACGTCCCGGTTTCCTTTTTCTTCGAGGACGCTCCGGGCGATCACGCCGGCGGATTGACCGGCATGGCAGAGGCATCGAGCTCGAATTATGTTGTCGATTTCCTCTCCTCCTCGGAAGGGCTTCAGCTCAACCGGGCCTTCGTAAAGATTTCCGACCCCAAGGTTCGCCGCAAGGTCGTGGAGCTTGTGAAGGCGCTGGCCGCCGAGGCCGACGCGGACTGAACCCTTTGATGACCGCAGTTTTGAAAGGTGGTCGAAAGGCCACCTTTTTTGCGTTTTATGGGCAAAATTTACCATTTCGCCGCAGATATAAAGATATATATATGTCCTTGTGTGCTTGTTTTTCGAACGCGAAATGAGTACCAACTACACGGCTTTTGTTCTTTGAGGGGAATCCCGAATGCGCGCGAATTATTTTTTCACCAGCGAGTCAGTTGCCGAAGGTCACCCGGACAAGGTGTGTGACCGCATCTCCGACGAGATCGTAGATCTGGTCTATCGTGAAGCGGCCAAAACCGGCATCAACCCCTGGGGCGTGCGCATTGCCTGCGAAACCCTGGCGACGACGAACCGCGTTGTGATCGCCGGTGAAGTCCGTCTGCCACCGAGCCTGATGAAGAAGGATAAGAACGGCAACGACGTCATCAACCCGTCGAAATTCAAGGCTGCAGCCCGCCGCGCTATCAAGGACATCGGCTACGAGCAGGAAGGCTTCCACTGGAAAAAGGCAAAGATCGACGTGCTGCTGCACTCGCAGTCTGCCGATATCGCACAGGGCGTCGACAATGCAGCCGACCAGCAGGGTGACGAAGGTGCCGGCGACCAAGGCATCATGTTCGGCTACGCCTGCAAGGAAACGCCGGACCTCATGCCAGCTCCGATCTACTACTCCCACAAGATCCTGCAACTGCTGGCCACAGCCCGCAAGAAAGGCGACGGCGATGTCGCCAAGCTTGGCCCGGACGCCAAGAGCCAGGTGACCGTGCGCTACATCGACGGTAAGCCTGCCGAAGTGACCTCGATCGTTCTTTCGACCCAGCATCTCGATGACAGCTGGGATTCGAAGAAGGTTCGCGCCGTTGTGGAGCCTTACATCCGCGAAGCGCTGGGCGATCTGCCGATCGCCAAGGAATGCAACTGGTACATCAACCCGACCGGCAAGTTCGTCATCGGCGGCCCGGACGGCGATGCTGGTCTTACCGGCCGCAAGATCATCGTCGACACCTATGGCGGTGCCGCTCCCCACGGCGGCGGCGCATTCTCCGGTAAGGACACGACCAAGGTCGACCGGTCCGCAGCCTATGCTGCCCGCTATCTTGCGAAGAACGTCGTCGCCGCAGGTCTTGCCGACCGCTGCACGATCCAGCTCTCCTATGCGATCGGCGTCGCACAGCCGCTGTCGATCTATGTCGATCTGCACGGCACCGGCAAGGGCGTGACGGAAGACCAAGTCGAGGCGGCGATCCGCAAGAACATGGACCTGTCACCGACCGGCATCCGCCGCCATCTCGACCTCAACAAGCCGATCTACGCCAAGACCTCGGCCTATGGCCACTTCGGCCGCAAGGCAGGCCGTGATGGCTCGTTCTCATGGGAACGCACGGATCTCGTCAAGGCGCTGAAGGAAGCCGTGAAGCTTCGGGCGGTGGCATGACGGATATAGAGCGCCGGGGGCGCGCGACCGAAGCTTTCTTCGGTCGCCGCAAGGGAAAGGCTCTCCGCGAACATCAAGCGGAAAGACTTCATACGCTGCTCCCGGCATTCCTCATCGATCTTTCGGCGGCTCCATCAGAGCCGCTGAAAAACCTCTTTCCGGTTCCGACTGAACGGCTGCGCCTGGAAATCGGTTTCGGCGGTGGCGAACATCTGATCCACCGCGCTCTGG
Organism: Rhizobium sullae; assembly: GCF_025200715.1. NCBI lineage: Bacteria > Pseudomonadati > Pseudomonadota > Alphaproteobacteria > Hyphomicrobiales > Rhizobiaceae > Rhizobium > Rhizobium sullae. Next base: position 16,437 of record NZ_CP104143.1, on the reverse strand, counting down.
AAATGCCCTCCACCGGCTTCATCGGCGTCGAACCCTTCATCAATTCCATGCAGAAACTGCTGGCGAGCATTGAGGCAAAGGGTGCAAAGAATATCCGTGTCTATAACGACGATGCAACGCAACTGCTCGACTGGCTGCCCGACGGCAGCCTGGATCAGATTGATCTGCTCTATCCCGATCCATGGCCGAAGCGGAAGCACTGGAAACGGCGCTTCGTTTCCAAGACCAATCTCGACCGTTTCCATCGCGTACTGAAGCCCGGCGGGCTCTTCTGCTTCGCCTCGGACATTGATACCTACGTGAATTGGACGCTGCTGAAGTGCCGCGATCACGGCGGCTTCGACTGGCTTGCGGAAACCGCCGCCGACTGGCTGACGCCCTATGAGGGTTGGCCGAGCACACGCTACGAGGCCAAGGCCCGGCGGGAGGGCAGATCCTCCGCCTATCTGACGTTCAAGAAGGTCTAAGCCTGCTTTTCAGTGCAGGCTCACCGTCTTCAGTTCGTCTTCAGCTGCCTTGAAGAAGGTGCTGGAGCGATTATCCGTGAGCAGGATCGGCGTTCCGTCTGCGCCGAAGAGGGCCCAAAGGTCCACGCCCGGATCGATATCCGGCGCTTCGGGGAAGCACTTCGACACCTCATCAGTGCGCATCTTGCGGATATAGGCGACCTCGCCGTTGCCGATACCGGCTAGCTCGGACTTGGTCAGGTGAGAATTCGCTTCTTTCATCAACATTCCTGTACCTCCGGGAGAAGGGACCAACAGCCGAATGGGCCGTTGTCCTACTGTGAGACCGAAATGTTAATTTTCTTCACCATGCGCGCCGGTTCCGGACGAACGAGATCGACGGCCAGCAATCCGTTCCTGAGGCTGGCACCCAGAACCTGCATGCCATCTGCCAACACGAACGTGCGCTGGAACTGGCGGGCGGCAATACCGCGATAAAGATATTCATGCTCGCCCTGCTCGACCTGGCGGCCGCGGATCAACAGTTGGTTCTCTTCGATGGTAACGTCGAGCTCTTCTTCACTGAAGCCCGCGACAGCAAGCGTGATGCGCAAGCGTTCAGGTGCCCCGTGACCGGCGGCGATACGTTCGATATTGTAGGGCGGGTAACCGTCGCTTGCCTTGGAAATGCGTTCAAGCGTCTTTTCCATGGCATCGAAGCCCAGAAGCAGCGGGCTGGCGAAAGGTGTCATGCGGCTCATCTTTCAAAGTCCTTGATGCAAGCGACCTTCCCGGACCTAAGCGTAGCATCCGGACGCCGTTAATATGGGAAGCGTGTACCTTTCGCGCAAGACATATGCGGCGCATCGCCGACATATGAATTTAAGACGGTTGGACTCAAGCAGTTGCTTGACAAAGATCATGGCGGCTCGCATCAAATCGTCGCCCGCAACGGCTGCGCCGATCTGCGACGGAACGATAAACGAACGGTGCCTGCCACGACGTGCACCTTGAGACGGAACGACGAAATGGCGACCCCCAGAAAGATCATCATCGACACCGATCCCGGCCAGGACGATGCAGCGGCCATCATGCTTGCCTTCGGCAGTCCCGAAGAGCTGGAAGTGCTCGGCATTACGACCGTCGCGGGCAACGTGCCGCTCTCCTACACGAGCCGCAATGCGCGCATCGTCTGCGAGCTCTGCGGACGGACCGACACGAAGGTTTTTGCAGGTGCGGATGCACCAATCGCGCGCAAACTGGTCACGGCCGAGCACGTGCACGGAAAGACCGGCCTCGATGGACCTGAGCTCGATGAACCGACAATGCCGTTGAAGGCAGGGCACGCGGTCGACTTCATCATCGAGACGCTTCGCCGCGAGCCGGGAGGCATGGTGACGCTTTGCACGCTGGGACCGCTCACCAATATCGGCATGGCCTTCCAGAAAGCGCCGGATATCATTCCGCGCATCCGCGAACTGGTGATGATGGGAGGCGGGTTCTTCGAGGGCGGCAACATCACACCGGCCGCGGAATTCAACATCTATGTCGATCCGGAAGCGGCCGACATCGTCTTCCGTTCGGGCGTGTCGATCGTGATGATGCCGCTCGACGTGACGCATCAGCTGCTGACGCGGAAGGATCGCGTAAAGCGCATGGCCGATCTCGGTACGGCACCAGCGAAAGCAATGGTCGAAATGCTGGAGTTTTTTGAGCGCTTCGATGTCGAGAAATATGGCTCCGACGGCGGGCCGCTACACGATCCGACTGTCGTCGCCTACCTGCTAAAGCCGGAGCTTTTCAAGGGCCGTGACTGCAATGTCGAGATCGAGGTGAAGTCGGAGCTGACCGTGGGCATGACGGTCGTCGACTGGTGGCATGTGACCGACCGTAAGCGCAATGCCAAGGTGATGCGCCATGTGGATGCGGACGGCTTCTTCGATCTACTGATCGAGCGCTTCGCCCGCATCTGATTTTCAGACTGATCGTTGAGGCGTCTGAGAGATCAGGCGTCCTTTTCGGTGAACGCCGTATTGATATCCGCTTCAGCTGCCTTCGGGCCGCCCTTGGCGACGCCAACCATTGCCGGGCGAAGAACCCGCTCGCCGATCGTGAAGCCTGCCTGAACGACCTGGACGACCGTGTTGTTCGGCACTTCGGCATTCGGGACCTCGAACATCGCCTGATGGAAGTTCGGATCGAACTTCTGGCCGACCGGATCCAGCTTGCGGACGCCGTGACGCTCAAGCGCGGAGAGCATCGAGCGCTCGGTCATCTCGACACCTTCGATCAATGTGTCGAGGCCCGCCTCGCCCGCTTCCTTCGCTTCGGCTGGGATAGCATCGAGGGCGCGGCGCAAATTATCCGAGACGGCAAGCATATCGCGCGCGAAGCCCGCGACTGAGTAGGACTTTGCATCCTTCACATCGCGCTCAGTGCGACGTCGCAGATTGTCCATTTCGGCGGCAAGGCGCAGATAGCGCTCACGCAGCTCGACATTCTCAGCCTTGAGCACTTCAAGCGGATCCGGCTGTGGCGGCGCTTCAACCGTGGTTTCGTTCTCGACGTTTGCGGCAGCGTCGTCTGCGGCTTCAGCCGCGGCAGCGTCTGGTCCGTTTTTCGTCGTTTCGTCCGTCATGACGGTCTCCGGTAGTAGGTTTTCTTGAGATGCGCCCGATATCGAACTTCGATCGCAAAAAATCAAGTCTGCGTGACAAAGAAGGAGCAATTCGGGAGTTTACAGCGTGCCGCGCGCAAGTCGGGAAATCAGTTGCGCTGTGTAATCCACCATCGGCACGATGCGCGAGTAATTGAGCCGCGTCGGACCGATGACGCCAACGGCGCCGACAATGCGGTCGTCATCATCGCGATAGGGCGCAACAATCAGCGAGGAGCCGGAAAGCGAAAAGAGCTTGTTCTCAGAACCGATGAAGATACGCACGCCCGGGCCGGTTTCGGCCAGATTCAGCAGCTCGATTAGGCTGTCCTTCTTTTCGAGATCGTCGAAAAGCATGCGCAGACGGTCAAGGTCCTCCGCGCCTGCCAGGCCCTCGAGCAGATTGGATCGGCCGCGAATGATAAGCTGCGGTGGCTTGCCTTCATCCGCATCGCCAGACCAAACGGCAATACCGCGCTCGACAAGGTCCCTGGACAACGCATCAAGCTCGTGGCGGACGTTCTCCTTTAAGTGACTGAGCTGCTTGCGCAATTCCGGCAAAGTCTGGCCGGACATATGGGCATTGAGGAAATTCGCGGCCTCCGTCAGCTGCGACGACGTAACGCCTGCTGGCAATTCGATAATGCGGTTTTCGACCTGATCGTGATCGCCGACGAGCACGGCCAGCGCCTTGGTGGGCTCCAGGCGGATGAACTCGACATGCTTGAGGACCGGATCGCTCTTCGATGTGATGACGAGCCCCGCGCCCCGCGAAATGCCGGACAGCATCCGGCTTGCCTCGTTCATCATCGTTTCCACAGGAGCGTTAAGGCTTTCAGGACGAACCTGGCGGTCGATGTTCGCACGGTCCTCGGCGGAAAGGTCGCCGACCTGCATGAAAGCATCAACGAAGAACCGGAGGCCGCCCTGCGTCGGCAGGCGTCCCGCGCTGACATGTGGCGAGTAGATCAGGCCTAGCGCTTCCAGGTCGCTCATCACATTGCGCACGGAAGCGGGCGATAGCGACATAGGCAGGATGCGCGAGAGATTGCGGGAGCCGAGCGGCTCGCCACTTTCCAGATAGCCCTCGACGATGCGGCGGAAGATTTCCTTAGAGCGTTCATCCAGCGCCGCAACGGCATCCGAAACCGACGTCGACCTGAACCCCATGAATTTCCTTTGACCTGCGCGCTGATGACGATCCCTAAAATATAGCCGTTCTCGCCCTCGTAGCAAAAGGGAATTTGCAAATGGTTGCCGCCAATCGTAGAAGCGGTCGATACCATTGAGCACTTCACGACGTTATCCGAAAACCGCTTAACGCATTTCGGCATCATGCTTCAGGAGATTAGAATGCGGCCTTCAGGCAGAAAAACCGACCAGATGCGCAAGGTCACTTTCGAGCGCAATTTTTCAAAGCATGCGGAAGGTTCCTGCCTCGTGAAATTCGGCGATACGCATGTGCTCTGTACCGCAAGCCTGGAAGACAAGACGCCGCCGTGGCTGCGCAATACAGGAAAGGGCTGGGTCACGGCCGAATATGGCATGCTACCGCGCGCAACCGGCGAGCGCATGAAACGCGAGGCCGCAGCCGGCAAGCAGGGCGGGCGCACGCAGGAAATCCAGCGCCTCATCGGCCGTTCGCTCCGTGCCGTCGTCGACCTTAAGGAACTCGGCGAACGCCAGATCACGCTCGACTGCGACGTTATTCAGGCTGATGGCGGTACGCGCACGGCCTCCATTACGGGCGCCTGGATTGCGCTGTACGACTGCCTGAAATGGATGGAGGCCCGCAACATGATCAAGGTCGAGCGCGTGCTCAAAGATCACATCGCCGCAATTTCCTGCGGTATCTTCGCCAGCCAGCCGGTGATCGACCTCGATTATCTCGAAGATTCCTCCGCAGAAACCGATGCGAACTTCGTCATGACGGGCGCAGGCGGCATCGTTGAAATTCAGGGTACCGCGGAGGGCACACCGTTCACCGACGGGGAATTTGCCGCGCTGATGACGCTGGCGAAAGCCGGCATTGCGGAGCTCGTCAACATGCAGAAACAGGCCATTGCCGGATGACTGCCCTGCTGGAAGGCATACTGGAGACCGCGCTCTATGCGGATGATCTCGACAAGGCCGAGGCTTTCTACGAAGGCGTGCTCGGCCTTGCCAAGATCGCGCGCGCCGGAAACCGGCATGTCTTCTTCCGCTGCGGGTATGGCGTGCTGTTGATCTTCAACCCCGAGGAAACGGTGAAACCGCCGGCAGCCGATGCCCTGCAGGTGCCGCCGCATGGCACGAAAGGTCAGGGCCACGCATGTTTCCGGGTGTCAGGTAAGAACATCGATGCCATGGCGGCGAAGCTCAAAGCCGCGGGCATCGAAATCGAATCCGAAGTGTACTGGCCGAACGGCGGCCGCTCGATCTATTTTCGCGACCCAGCAGGAAACAGCCTCGAATGCGCCGAAGCCAGAATCTGGGGCATTGAATAGGACCAACCATGCGCAAGCTTGAAACGAAGACGATCGTCGTCGCCAGCCACAATGCCGGCAAGATCCGCGAGATCCAGGATCTGATCGGACCGCTCGGCTTTACTGCCAAATCGGCAGCAGACCTCAACTTCATCGAGCCGGACGAGACCGGCACGACCTTCGAGGAAAACGCGGCGATCAAGGCGCTCGCTTCCGCCAAGGCAGCAGGAATGCCGGCGCTTTCCGACGATTCCGGACTGGTGATCGATGCGCTTGGCGGCGATCCGGGCGTTTATACCGCCAACTGGGCCGAAAAGCCGGACGGCACGCGCGATTTTGCGATGGCGATGGAAAAGGTGCAAAGGGCGCTGGAGAAAGCCGGAGCCACCGAGCCGGAGCAACGGCGCGCGCGCTTCGTCAGCGTGCTCTGCCTCGCCTGGCCGGACGGTCATACGGAGCTTTTCCGCGGCGAGGTCGAAGGCACCGTCGTCTGGCCGCCGCGCGGCACACAGGGTTTCGGCTACGATCCGGTCTTCCAGCCGGAAGGTTACGGCATCACCTTCGGCGAGATGAGCGCCGAGGAGAAGCACGGCTGGAACATCGGCAAGCCGCAGGCCCTGTCGCACCGGGCGCGCGCCTTCAAACTCTTTGTCGAAACCTGCCTGGAAGCGTAAGGTCGGTTCGTGGAGATTCTCGATACGCCAAGCTTGATGCGCGATGCGACGCTTCTGCCCGATACCGGAGAGCCCGGTTTCGGCGTCTACGTGCATTGGCCCTTCTGCGCGGCGAAATGCCCCTACTGCGACTTCAACAGCCATGTCCGCCATCAGCCGGTGGATCAGGAGCGATTCACCGCTGCCTTCCTGAAGGAGATGGCCACCGTTCGCCGGATCAGCGGACCGAAGACGGTGACGAGTGTCTTCCTTGGCGGCGGCACGCCGTCGCTCATGCACCCGGCAACAGTGTCAGCCATTCTCGACGGCATCTCGAAGCACTGGCATGTGCCGAACGGCATCGAGATCACCATGGAGGCGAATCCCTCGAGCGTGGAGGCCGAGCGCTTCCGCGGCTATCGCGCGGCAGGCGTCAACCGCGTGTCGCTCGGCGTTCAGGCGCTAAACGACCGGGACCTGAAGTTCCTCGGCCGCCTGCACGATGTCGCCGATGCGCTGAAAGCGATCAGACTGGCGCGCGACATCTTCCCGCGCATGTCCTTCGACCTGATCTATGCCCGCCCCGACCAGACGGTCGAGGAGTGGGAGAGGGAACTGAGGGAAGCGATCTCCTACGCGGTCGATCACCTCTCGCTCTACCAGCTGACGATCGAGGAAGGCACGCCGTTCTACGGCCTGCACAAGGCCGGTAAGCTGATCGTTCCTGATGGCGACCAGTCGGCAGATCTCTACGAGGCGACGCAGGAGATCACGGCGCGCGAAGGCATGCCAGCCTATGAGGTTTCCAACCATGCGCGGCCCGGTGCGGAAAGCCGCCACAACCTCACCTACTGGCGCTACGGCGACTATGCCGGGATCGGCCCGGGTGCGCATGGCCGCCTGACACGTGGGCCAGAGAAGATCGCAACGGCGACCGAGCGCAAGCCGGAGGCCTGGCTCGAGCTTGTAGAACGCGACGGACATGGCATTCTGGAGCAGGAACGGCTCGGCTATGACGAGCAGGCCGACGAGTTGCTGCTCATGGGACTTCGGCTGAAGGAGGGCGTCGATCTTGCCCGCTGGCAGCATCTTTCCGGCCGGGATCCGGACCCGAAGCGCGAGGAATTCTTGCTGGAGCACGGCTTCATCGAGCGAATCGGCAATTCCCGGCTTCGCTGCACGCCGTCCGGCATGCTCATCCTCGATTCCGTCGTCGCCGATCTCGCCTGCTGAGCCTCAGGCTGCCCGCCTTTTTCCTAGCGACATCAGCCGCCCGTCGATCGCCGCTAGACCGACCGCGATCGTCGCCATGCCTATCAGATGTTTTGCCTGCAGCTGCTCGCCGAGGATGATCGTCCCCAACAGAATGGCGCTAACGGGAATCAGGAAGGTCACCAGCGCCAGGTTCGTCGCGCCCGCTGTTGCGAGAATACGGAAGAAAAGCAGATAGGCGATCGCCGTTGAAAGCAGCGCCAGACCAAAGAGCGCCAGCCAAATTTCGATGTCGGGAACAGGCAATGTCCAAGGCCGGTCGGCAATCAGCGCGATCGGCAGCATCAGGATGGTGGATGCCGTGACCTGGCCCGCTGCAGGCAGCAGCGGCGGCAGGCCCATAGCCCGGAAGCGGCGTCCCCATATACCGGCGAAAGAATAGGAGACAGCAGCACCAAGAACCGCGAGCTGCGCCAGTACATTCGCGCCGATATCGTGAAGCACATCGAAACCGATCATATAGGCCACGCCGGCAAAGCCGATAAGCACGCCGATCAGGCGATTGCCGGTCATCTTTTCGTCGACAGTCAGGATATGGGCGACAACGACCGTGAAGAGCGGCGTCGTGGCATTCAAGATCGATGCCAAGCCGCTTGCAATATGGGTCTGGCCCCAGACGATGAGGCAAAAGGGGATCATATTGTTCAGCACGCCCATGCCGAAGAAAGCGACCCAGCTCTTGCCGTCACGCGGCATTGTATGACCCATGAGCCGCACGATCACATTGAGCGCGACCGCAGCCAGCAGCACGCGGCCTGTTACGATCGTAAACGGCGGCAGCGCCTCCACCAGAATGCCGTTGAAGAGGAAGGAGCCGCCCCAAAGGAGGGAGAGGACCAAGAGCATTCCCCATTCGGCTAGGCCCATCTGTTTCTGCATCTCTGTCTCCTTCATTGTTTGCGGGCTTACGACACGGCGGCGCCTCTCGCCACCCGTTTCTTGCGCGCCAGTCTCTGCCAGCTGCGATTTATGCTCGACGACTATCGCTTCGTGATTCTGTTTTCAGATCGCTTTCACTCTTGATATTATTTCTATAATTCTACTTCGACAAACGAGTCTTTTTCGATGTACACTTTAGCTGAGCTAAATCATGAGCGAGTTTCTGCCATCTCTTTCGGCCCTGCGAGCTTTCGAAGCTGCGGCGCGGCATCTCAGCATGACGCTGGCGGCGAAGGAGTTGCACGTGACGCCTGGCGCCGTCAGCCTGCAGATCCGCGATCTGGAGGCTGCACTCGGCGTACGGCTTTTTGACCGGAAATCGCGGGCGCTCGCCCTCACCGTCGAAGGCGCGGAGTACTTCGCCACACTGCAGACCGCCTTTCGGATGATGCGGGAGGCGACCGCGGCGCTTACGGCGCGGGCACGCGGCTCCGTGCTGAACGTCACCTGCACGGCAGGCTTCGCGACCTATTGGCTGGTGCCGCGGCTTGGACGTTTCGAAGAGACTCATCCGGAAATCGACGTGCGCATCAGCGCCTCGCATCGTGTGCTCGATTTTCAGCGCGACGGCATCGATCTGGCCGTCCGGCACGGACTAGGCGGCTATGACGGACTGGTCAGCGAGCGGCTGGTGGATGACGAACTGGTGCCAGTCTGCATCCCACGGCTGGCGGCAGAGCTTGGAGACCACCCCTCGCCAGACACGCTTGCCGGCTTCCAGTTGATCCATGATGTCTACCGGCACGACTGGAAGCTCTGGCTCGAGGCAGCAGGCGCGACGAAGGTGGACGCCTCGCGCGGCCCGATCTTCATGCATGGCAATGGCGCCTACGAAGCCATGAAGGCCGGTCTCGGTTTTGCATTGATGCGGCGCTCGTTCTTGGAGAAGGAGCTCGCCGAAGGCGCCGTCGTCGCGCCCTTCCCGCTTGGCGTTGCGAGCCGCCTCGCCTTCCATCTCGTCTATCCGGGCGCTGCGCTCGAACGCCCGGCCGTTGCGACCTTCCGGCGCTGGCTGCTTTCGGAAGCGAAGAGCTAACTACTGCTGCCGTCGTCTTCCTTCTAAAAAGTGGATAATTTTACTCATAAAAGGTTTTCATCCGGCTTTTTGTTGACTATTACACTCATGAAATCATTTAAAATGAACTGCCGAGAGTCGTAAACTGATGAAAATACACGTTTTTGCCATGAAATCGCTGCACGCATCCGCATTGACGGGCGCCGTGATCGCCCATCTTCTTCTGCCGGCCGCCGCACAGGATGCTACTGCAGACGGCCCGCAGGATGATGGTGCCACAGTGCTGCAGGACATTGTCGTCAATGGCGGCAGCGGCGGCGTGATTCAGGCGGACGGCTATGTCGGCAAGAGCAGCGCGACCGGCGCGAAAACAGACACACCGTTCATCGAGACGCCGCAGTCGATCTCGTCCGTGACGGAACAGCAGCTCAAGGACCGCAACCCGCAGACGCTGCTCGACACGCTCGCCTATACGCCAGGTACGCGCGTCGGCGCCTATGGCTTCGATCCACGTTTCGACAGCTTCACGGTGCGCGGCTTCGATGTCACCTATTCCGGCGTCTTCCGCGACAACCTGCGCCAGCCAGGTGCCGGTTCCTCGCTCTTCAAGACCGAACCGTACGGCCTTGAGGGTGTCTCGATCCTGCGGGGCCCATCTTCAGCACTCTACGGTTCTTCCGGCGCTGGCGGCCTCTTTAACCTCATCACCAAACGCCCAACGGAAGACCCCTACCATGAGCTTCAGCTCCAGTACGGCACCGAGCAGCGCTATCAAGGTCAATTCGACTTCTCCGGCCCGGTCAACGACCAGGATCCCTTCTACTATCGCGTTACGGGTCTCTACCGTGACGCCGACACGGAACAGATCAGCGTTCCGGATGATCGCATCTACATCGCTCCTGCTTTCATGTGGAAGCCAGACGAGGACACGAAACTCACCATTCTCGGCGAATATTCCCGGACAAAGACAGGCGGCACCGCGGCCTACTACAACGACCCGCTCACCGGCGAAGTGACGGACTATTTTGCAGGCAATCCGGCTTTCAACGATTCGATCCAGAATCAGGGACGCATCGGCTATGAATTCGAGCACCGGCTGAACGATACTTTCGTATTTCGCCAAAACGCTCGCTTCTCGACGCTCAATATCGATGCCGACTGGGCTTTTGCTTACGCCCCCAATGCAGTTGATCCCTCACTCATCGACCGCAGCGCCGGCACCTTTGACGAGCGGCTGAACGTCTTTACGGTCGACAACCAAATCGAGGCCGAGTTCGATACCGGCGAACTCGACCACACGTTGCTGACGGGGCTTGATTTCACTCGGCTGCAGTGGCGCTCGCTCGACGGCCGCGGCGTCTCTCCGCCGCTTGACACCAACAATCCGGACGCAGGCGCCCCGGTTCCGCATATCGATTACCAGACGCGCACCGTCCAGGACCAATGGCAGGTCGGCACATACGTGCAGGACCAGATCCGCTACCACGCCTGGACACTGACAGTCGGGGGGCGCTACGACTGGGTGTGGACCGACACCGACAATACGAATCTCCTCGCCGACACCACCGATACGATCTCGCAAAAGGACAACGAGTTCTCCGGACGCGTCGGCCTGAGCTACGAGACCGATTTCGGCCTTGCGCCCTATATCAGCTATTCGACCGCCTTCTCGCCGAATGCCGGCATCAACCAGGAGACGGGCCAGCCCTTCAAGCCGACCTTGAGCGAACAGGAAGAGATCGGCGTCAAATATCTGCTGCCGAACAGCAATACGCTGATCACCGCCGCGCTATTTAACATCGACCAGAAGAACAGCCTCTACTACGAGGTCGTCAACCTGCCGACGGGTCCGGCCAACATCCAGGTGCAGCGCGGCCAGATCCGTTCGCGCGGCTTGGAGCTGGAGGCGAATACAAGCCTCGACAACGGTCTGTCGCTGGTCGCCTCCTACACCTACACGCAAGCCAAAATCCAGGAGGGCGCGACGGGTACGGTCGGCAATTATGTCTCATCGGTGCCGAAGCACATGGCCTCGCTTTGGGCGAACTACACGTTTCAAGAGAGCAGCCCTGTCTACGGCCTCGGCATCGGGGTCGGCGCTCGTTACCTCGGCAAGAGCTACACAAGCGACCGCAATACGGCGCAGAATGGCTCCCGTGTGCTCTTCGATGCCGCGATCAGCTACGATTTCGCAGCGCTCGACACGAAATATGAAGGGTTGAGCCTCCAGGTTAATGCTACCAATCTCTTCGACCGCCGCGAGCCCGTCTGCTCAGCGGGCTTTTGCTACCGCGACCAAGGCCGCGCCGTGATCGGCAGCCTGCGCTACACATGGTAGCCCGATGGCAAGCGCATCGCGTCAGGACATGAACATGCAAGACAGGCCGCGTGACCTGTCGCCTGCCTTTTCCGGCGAGCATTCCTGGTGCCGGGACAAGATGATGCTAAGCGAGGACCTTGCCGGCGGTGTGCCACTGCCGGCCTTTTTCCGGGACGGCGGCTTTCAGCGGGCGATCGATCGCTATGCGGAGGTTTGCGGCGGCAGCGACCGGCGCGCCATCGTTTCCATGTGGTCGCTCTATTACTTCTCCGGGCTCTCGATTCCCTACCTGCTTGCTCGGCGCTTGGCCGCGCAGGCCCTTCCCGTCGCCTTCGAGGAGATGACGATCGCACTGGACGATGCTGGCCTGCCGCGCGCCTTCGGCGTTCCGCATGCCGGTACGATCGAAAGCGAGATCGAGACCGAGAGTTTCGCGACCGTGGGTCCCCTGCTTGAAACCCATCTCGGCGAGGCCGTCATGCGGTTGAAGGCCTGCGGCATCTCGGCAAAGCTCTGCTGGAACAACGCTGCCGTCTATATCGATTACGCATTGCGGCTCACGGGAGAAGAGCCCTCAGGCGGCCCCGACCTTCCACTCTTCCTGCGCGGATGTCTGCCGGATGGGGGCGTAAATCCGTTTTGCGGCTGCGTGAGCTATCTGGATGAAGAAGGTGAGCAGGTCGCACGCCGAAAGGTCTGCTGCCTTCGATACATGCTTCCTGGAATTCCAAGCTGCGGCAAGCTCTGCGCATTGCCAAGCCAGAGGAACCCGCAATGACGCGATCTTCCATGACGCGGCGCGGCTTTCTCGCTGCGGCGGCTTCAGCCGTTGCCGGCGCTCCCTATCTTGCCAGGGCACAGTCCCGCTGGCCGCTAACGGTGACTGACGCCATAGGGCGGACGGTGATCATTCAAAAGAGACCGGAAGCCGTGATCCTTGGGACGGGATTCAACCTTATCGCCCTGTCGCTGATCCATCCTGATCCCGTCAGCTTGCTCGCCGGCTGGGCGAACGACATGAAAGGTGACAATCCCTTCATCTATGAGGCGTTCCGGAAGAAATTTCCAGCAATCGAGACCGTGCCTTACGTTGGCAACGGGCAGGCGGATGGCCTGTCGTTCGAGACGGCGCTGTCGCTCAATGCCGATCTCGCGATGATGGGCATGTGGCAGGCTGACAGCGAACTCGGCCGGCGCGCGATGCAATACCTCGAATCGGTTGGGGTCCCGGTCGTCGTCGTTGATTTCAGTCGCGACCCGCTGAGAACCACGCCGCGCGACATGCGCCTTCTCGGCCGGATCTTCGAGCGTGATCAGCAGGCCGAGGATTTTGCGAGGTTCTTCGAGACGCGGCTGGCGCGCATCAAAGCTAAGACGGCGAGTACGACAGATAGCGGCGGCCCTCTGGTGTTGATGGATGCCTATCCGAGCGATGTCCGCGGAAGCTGGGCGATCGGCCGCACCGGGCTCGGAGAACTGATAGTGCTGGCAGGTGGCCGCAACGCCGCCGACAAGAACCTGCCGCCACAGGGCGGACCAGTGACCGCGGAATATATCCTCGCAGCCGATCCGGATGTCTACATTGCTACCGGATCGCCCGGCGGAACCTACACGGCTTTTTCCGTCGGTCCCGGCGTTGATCCGTCGGAAGCGCGCCGCTCGCTTGGGGAAACGGTGAAGATGCCGAATCTTGCGCCGCTGAAGGCGGTGCGGGAAGGCAGGGTCCACGGCCTATGGAATTTCTTCAACGCCGTGCCGCTGAACATTCTGGCAGCCGAAGCGGTGGCGACCTGGGTCCGGCCGGACCTCTTTGGCGATGTCGACCCGGCAAGCAGTCTTGCCGAGCTCAACGATCGCTTTGCGGCCGTGCCTATCGAAGGCGCCTATTGGACGAGCCTGAAGGCCTAACCGTGGCTTGCAGCGCTGGCCTTGAACAGGCTTCCGGTTGGCGTCTGCAGGAACATGTCGAGCGGGATGTGCTCCTGATGCAGGAAGCCCGTTGCCGGCAGCAGGCCGTCGCGGACCATTTCGATGACGGCGACGACGGAAGCCGACGTCGTCCAGGCAATCGCCGTGCGGCGCGCGCCGGCGATCTCGATCGGATAATAGGCCCGCACGAACTCCTTGCGGCGGAGGCTTCCTGCCTCCGTGCCTTCGGCAGCAACATGGACATAGACCACATCGTCCTCGACCGGCGGCTTAGCATTGGTCAGGATTTCGCCGGCTAGCTTTCGCTGGTCCCGCATCAGCAGCTCATGGAAGAAGAAATTCATCAGGTCCATATGGCCCGGATAGCGCATCGTCTTGTAGTCGAGATTGTCGACCTTGCCGTGCAGCGTATCGCACATCGTGCCGAGACCGCCCGACGTGGTGAAGGCTTCGAGCTTGACGCCCTCGACATAGACCGTTTCATGCCATTCCATCGGCGAGACGAGCTTGCGCATGCCGCCTTCGATGACTTCGCAATCGTTCAGATATTCGTTGACGACGCCTTCCGGCGACCAGTTGAAGGCATAGCCGAGCAAACCCGTCGGGTTCTGTGGCAGGGCACCGACACGCATGCGGATCGAGCGGCAGCGATCGAACCCATCAGCAAGGCTTGCACCGACGATGCCGACGAAGCCTGGCGCCAGGCCGCATTGCGGAGCCATCAGGGCGCGCGACGTCTTTGCGAGTTCGATGATGAAATTGGTGGTCGGAACATCTTCTGTCAGGTCGAAGTAATGGATGCCTGCCGCGTGGGCGGCCCGTGCAAGCTCGATATTGAGATGATAGGGCAGACAGGAGAGCACGGCTTCCATGCCGGAAAGCACCTCAGTCACGAAGGCCGAGTTGGAAGTATCGCCAGCACGGCATGTGAACGGCACTTCGGCCTGCGGCAATTGCGCATCGACGCCCCTAACTTCGAAGCCGCCCTCATGCAAAAGCGTTGCGGCCAGCCGTCCGACCTTACCAAGGCCGAGAACGGCGATCTTTTTGAAACTCATGTCTGCCCTCCCATGCGCCGTCGAATTCCGGCGCTCATTTCGTGGTGTGCGGCTGTATAGAATAAAGAACGCATAAAAGAAAACGGCCGGAATTGCTTCCGGCCGCAAATTTCAGGTGGAGGATCGCCGATTATTCGTTGATCAGGCGCTTCAGAAGCTCGATCTCATGCGAAAGCTTGGTGTCTCCCGCAATCAGTTCCTCGATCTTGCGAACGGCGTGCAGCACGGTCGTATGATCGCGTCCGCCGAAGCGGCGGCCGATTTCCGGGAACGAGCGCGGCGTCAACGTCTTCGCGAGATACATGGCGATCTGCCGTGGCTTGACGATAACGCGCGTGCGGCGGTTCGAAACCAGTTCCTGACGCGAGACATTGTAGTGGCGCGCGACGATGCGCTGGATGTCTTCGATGCGCACACGGCGTGGTTCGCCGGAACCGACCAGATGGGCAAGTAGCTCATCCACCCGTTCGATCGACAGGTTCGGCTCGAAGGAGCGCCGGAAGATCAGCTGATTGAAGGCGCCTTCGAGTTCGCGGCCGCTTGCCGTCACGCTGCGGGCAACGTGCGAGAGCAGTTCGGCCGGGATTTCCAAAGACGGATCCTCCAGACGGGCCGCAGCCAGGCGGCGCTTCAGAATCTCGAGGCGCATCTCGTAGTCCGGCGCATCGAGTTCGATCGCCACCCCGCCCTGCAGCCGGGAACGTACCCGCGGGTCGAGCGATTCAAGCTCCCAAGGCGCCCTGTCGGCGGCAACCACCACCTGCTTGGCGCTATCGAGCAGCATGTTCAGCAGATGGCAGAACTCATGTTGGATCATCTTGCCCTGCAGGAACTGCATGTCGTCGATGATCAGAAGGTCGATATTGCGGAGCGAGTCCTTCAGCGTGAGCGCATTGTTGTCCCGGATCGCCGTCGCGAAACGCCACATGAAATACTCAGCAGTTAGGTAAACGACACGCAGCGCCCGCGGATTCTGCACCGCTGCGTTGGCGATCGCCTGCAGAAGGTGGGACTTACCGAGACCGACATTCGAATGAATGAAGAGCGGATTAAAGCGCACAGCACCCTGGCCTGCTTCCGCGATCGTCTTTGCCGCCGCAAGCGCGACGCGGTTCGAACTGCCTTCGACAAAGGTGTCAAAGGTGAAGCGCGAGTCGAGCGGCGAGCCGAAGAGGGGCTGGCCAGCCGTCGCGGGACGCGCTGCAGCAACTGCCGAAACGGCTTGTTGAACCACTTGACCTGCAGGCTGAGCAGCGAGAGGGCGACGCATCGGTGCCATCTGGGAGGCCGGCTCTTGAATAGCCACCTCATCCACCGGCTTCAGGCCGGCACGCGCTGCTGTACGGACGAGAATTTCCACCTTCAGGATCTCAGCATCTTCCTGCTGGAAAAGGCCGGTGATGAGATCGAGATAACGGTTGTTGATCCACGACTTGAGAAATGTGGTGGGAACCGAAAGACGCACGACGCTCTTTGAAACCGAATGCAGCTTCAGACGTGCGAACCAGCTTGCATAAACGTCTGGACCAACCTGGGCCTTCAGACGCGCACCGACACGTTCGAAAAGTATGCCATGCTTCATCTCTCCTTTTTCCCCCGCCGCATCCGGGCAAATAGAGCTAAACGCCTGCGGTGCCTTATCCCCATTTTCAAGAGCACCCGTCGTCAATGAATTCATTTGCAT